>CAYZVT010000087.1:0-13648 GCA_964481585.1 uncultured Pirellulales bacterium | reverse complement strand
CGGCAGTCCAGCCACCTCACCCCTCCCCCCTCACCCCCGTCCCTCGTCCCCTCGTCCCGCTATTTTGGCTGACGTGGGCGCAGAAGCCCAGCGCAGTGCCGGCGGGCTTGGGCGACGGACAGCGCGCGGGTGCGTTCGTGCGGGTGCTTGGCGAACCAGCGGGCGATGAGCCACACGAGGTCCAGGTCTTCGTGCTGCGTCTCAATCGCTGGTGCGGAGGTGTAGACTTCATCTAAGCGCGCCAGAGAGCGCAGCGCCGTACGGCGGTCGTGCGGCGCGGCGAAGACGCCCGCCAGTTGGCCGCGACGAAGGAAGTACCAGCTTTTCCGTCGCCCAAAGCCGGGCAGGGGGTAGAGAAACGAATAGCTCGCCCGCACGGTCCGCAGGCGCTCAAGCTGAAGGTGCATCCACCTGAGTTGCTCATGCACGTCGCGCCACAGAGCGGCTCGCTCGAACTGGCGATCCGTGGCGGCGGCGCGCATCTGCATTTCCGCCTCGGTGATCGGCGAGAGGTCGCGTCCCCGCAGAAAGCGCAGCAGCCGGGCGACCTGCCGATCGTATTGCTCGGTCGTACACGCCGCCGCGCAGGGTCCGAGGCAGCTTCCAAGTTCGAAACGCAGACAGCCCGCGCTGCGCACTTGCGGAAACAACTCCCGCTGGTCGGCGAAGTAGAGCGGCGTATCCTGCCGGCAGTCGCGGAGCTGGAAGTAATGGTTCAGCCGCTCGATGGCGCTGCGCGCCTGGCGGTTGGCGGAGACCGGCCCAAAGCATGCCCGCGTGCGGCCGGTTGGCTGCGAAGCAAGATAGGCATGCGGCGCGGGTCCATGACTGACGCAGACGTATGCCCGCCGCACGCGCCCGGGCTGGCCCTGCACATTGAAGCGCGGCCGCCAGCGGCGGATCAATTCCAGTTCGCGGACCAGCGCCGCGAACTCATGCGTCGCCGGCTCCCAGACCAGCCGCTCGCTGTGGGCGATGATCCGCTGCCCCTTCTCATTCCCTTCGCGGTCATAAAAATAGCTCACCAGCCGGGAGCGCAGCGCGCGCGATTTGCCGACATAGATCAGCGCGCCCTGCGGATCGACCATGCCATAGACGCCAGGGGCGGCGGGACAGCGCTCGCGAATCAGCCGCCGCGCGCGGCGCGGTTCATCCGGCAGCATGACCTCCGTCGCGAGTATCGGCCGCGCGGGCGTCCAAGAACTCGGACCGAACCCGGAAAACGGCGGCTGCTGCCCGATCCTGCGCACCGACTGTTCCTTCCCTGGCCGCTCAACATCGCTCCCTCACCGCGCGCGGACCAAGAGTATCCGAACGCGCAGCACACTTCTGGCGATTGTAAAACTCCGCTTCGCCACGTGCGAGCGGGGCGCGCAAAAAAGCCGCCGTCATGCTAGCAACAGCTCGCTTGCACCGCTGGCAGGAACACGTCCTTCCCGCGCAGGCCGTGCTTCCCGCGCAGGCGGCGATCCAGGGCGCAGAGTCCAACCTCCAGATTCCCGCCTACGCGGGAAGGACGAGTTTTGCTAACGGCTACTCGCTGATAGCTGGCAGCTATTAGCTGATAGCTATCAGCGGCTACTCCTTTTCCGTCCACTCGACCGGCTGGGGCTGGATTTCGTCGGCCGGCCGCTTGCCGGTGTCGGCGCGGCCGCTTCCTTCGAGCCGGCTGATTGCTCGCACCTGCATGTCGTGATCGCAAGGGATTTGACAGCTCAAGCGGATGCCGCTCAGATCGCGGGCGGCGAGCAGTTGCTTCTCGGCCACCGTCATCTGCTGCGGTTCGCCGTCGAGGAACTCGACGCGGCAAGTCGTGCAGCGGGCTTGGCCGCCACAGGCGTGGAGTTGGTCGATCCCGGCCTCATCGCTCAGGGCCAAGACCAGCCGCTTGCCTTCCGGCACTTCAAACTCGCCCACGCCCTCGACTGTCAGTTTCGGCATCCCGCGCTCCTTCGTCGGCTGATGAGAGAACTCCCTTGCAAAGGTGGCATTATGCCAAGCTGCCGCACACCCGACAACCGCCCGGTTTGACGCTCGCAGCACAGGTCGTTAAGCGAGCCGGGGCAGTGCGACCCGCGTTAGGAGAATATGCTTAAGCAAGCTGAGCGAAGACGCGCTGCTGCAAGGGGATCAGCACGCCGACGATCTGGTCAAGCACTTCCAGCGGCGAGGCCAAGGCGTCGACCTCGGCGATCTGCTGTGGCGGGAGCGCGTCGAGCACCGGCCGCGTTTCCTGTTCGTGGAGCTGCAAACGGTGGCGGATCACCTGCTCGTCCACGTCATCAAGCCGGCCGTCCTGGGCGCGGCGGTGCAAGCGATCGATGAGCAGGTCTTCCTGATAGCAAGCCAAATGAATCACCTGGACCAGTTCGGCGTGCTGGCAGACCAGTTCCAACTGCCGTGGCGTGCGAATCAGTCCGTCGAGCACGAGAAAATCGCTCTCGGGCGAGAACTTGCCGGCGTCCATCGCGTCGGCCAGGTGCTGCCGCCAAACGTCGATTACCACCTCGTCGGGAACGAGATCGCCGTGTTTCATCAGTTCGTGAACGCGGCGTCCCACGGGCGTTTGCGGATCGAGTGTGCGGAGGGCTTCGCCCGAACCGTAGAGATAAAAGCCCGGCAGCGTGCCGAGCACTTTGCCTTGGGTGCCTTTGCCGGTGCCGGGGGCTCCGAAGAGGGCGATTGCTCGGGGTCTTTCCGCCATGCGTGCTCCTTTCTCGAAGCATCTTCTCCGGCTAGGGCCGGCGGACTAGCTGCCACCGTCAGCGGCAGACCGTTTGGGAGCCGTTCTCCTCCGCTCCTGTCTTGCGTGCCGCTCCCCCCGGCCTGCCCCCCGGGAGCGTTGCCACAGCGGCCGGGTCTTATGATACTTTGCCAGGCCCGGAACACCAGCAGGGCGTGCGAAATAATTCGCACGCTCCTTACCGGATTTTCCGGATATCCCGACCACGAAGGGCGTACACGACCAAGCACATCGCGCGCCAAAGCAGCCGCTGCTGGGCCAGCTTTTGCGCCGGGGGGGCGCCGCGTTGAGGCGAGCGTGGCAAAACCGCCCTTCCCGCGCAGGCGGGAATCCAGTCCCCCAAGTTCCCGGTCCCTAGAGCGGGGCAGCCCTTTCCCGATAGCGTCCACACCGCAAGCCGGCGTCAACGCCGCGGGCGAAAAGGGCGCTGCTCGGCCACGATAGGTAAAGGCAGGGCGCGCGAGCTGGCCGCTGACGCGGGATTCCCGCCTGCGCGGGAACGACGGGGGGCGCGGGAAGGACGGGCTACGGTCGCAGCTTGCACGCAAGCTGGCGCCTGCGGACAAACGGATGAGGCAGGGGCACCGGCAGTTCCGCGCGCTCAGTCGCCGCTCCATTCGGCGCGGCCGAGGGCGGCGTGAATCCGTTGCCAGTGGCTTCCCTCCCAAAAAAGCTGACCGCAGCGGACGCAAAGATAGTAGTCGTCGAGCCAGGGATACGTTCGCGGCGGGATGCGCTCGCGCACCACTTCCTTATCGACCGGCAAAAGTTCGCCGCCGCAGGTCATGCAGCGGGCGGGCTGTCGCGGCAGCCCGAGCGTTTGCAACACGAACCGCAACTGCCCCTGCTTCGTAAGAGTGTGGGACACATGCAGCGCCGGCACGACCGCCTGTTGGACGACGCCCCGCTGCATTAGCCGCCGGTCGTTTGTGAGCAGGATGGCGCAGCTTCCGCTCAGTTTCGCCAGCAACTGGTCGTCATCAACGCCGGGCCAAAACCGAGCATCGTAGCCGGCCGCTCGCAGCCACCGCGCTAGCCCGCCAAGCCCCGCATCACAGTGAAAGTCGGCATCCTCGCTCGGCGGCTCAGGCGGGAGGGTCGCTTCTAGCAGCACCTCAAGTTGCCGCAGCCGGCGGCGGGCGGAGAGCGCCACGCCGCGTTCGGCCCCAGCGCCGGCAGCCGCGCGTTGCACAAGACGCTCGATCACCATGCCGCGCGCTTGCGCATAGCGGCGCTGGAACGCGCGTGCGGGGGCCGCGTGCGATTCGTTCTCCTGCGCGGCGGCCAGGTGCTGGGCGACCGTCGCTTCAAGTCGCGGGATGTGCAGCCGCCACAGCAAGCTGCGAAAGCCGCGCCCGTAGCGGCGGCGAAGCAGAGCGTGCTCAGCTTGCTGCATGCCCTTGAACCTCGCTGCCGATCATTCCCCAAAAACGTCCCGCTACGGTAGATCGAAGTTGATCTCGTTCGAGCCGGGCTTGACTGCGGCCGTCAGGCCGCTGGTCGCGGGGGAGTGGAACTTGGCCGGCACAAAGGGCTGCTCCTCGACTGGCGGCGGCGCGTGCCGGGTTTCAAGTTCCTCCGGCGGAACAAGAAATTTTTTCGGAGGCGGCTGAAACGAAACACGGTGCATGCCGCTCACTGCCCCGGGCTGCTGGTCGGCCCCAGAGATCAGCTTGTAGCTCCCGTCGGGCTGAAGCTCGCCCACGGCGATCGGCCCCTTATCGGGCTGAAACATGATCGTGCCATACGGCAGCGGCTCGCCGTTGTAGGTCACACGGCCCGCGACGGGAAAGAACTCCGGCCCCCGCTCCGAGCAGCCCGTTCCCAGCGCCAGGAGTCCAACCAAAACGACCGCAGAGTAATGTTGCTTGAGCCGCATGCCGAGGGTGCCTTCGAGCAGATATGAGAGCGCCAACGTCGCTGGCGCGCGATCAACCGAGCATCGAGTTCTTTGGGCCGGAGCCATTTTAGCTGGGCCAGATGCAGCCGAACACCACCTGCATCGGCGGCGGCCGACTAGCAGCAGCGCGCGCCGCGCTGGTTCAGCACATGGGCGACGATCAGCCCCAGACTGCCGGCGAGCGTGAACAGCCGCTGGCTCATGCCGCCCGGATCGACGGCCGAGCAACTGAGTCCTGCGGCCAAAAGGGCGATCCCGGCCAAGCCGAGCACGAGCGGCGGGAACCGGCGGTGCTGCCGGTAGCCTCCGCCGAGTGCCATGGCCCCGAGCGGTGCCACGACGGCAAACATTAGCCCGTGGAGCGACAGCCCGCCAAGCTGGCAGCAATCCACCGCCGCCCAGCTTCCCAGTCCCGCCGTCAGCAGCGGAAGCACCAGCGGCAGCGCGAGACAATGCACCAGGCAGAGCGTCGACGCCACGACGCCGAGCTGATCGTAAAGCGTCTGCCGCCGCGCCGCGCGGTGGGGACACGCCCGCGCCGCGGGAGCTGGCCCATCGAGCCGCAGCGCGTGCTCCCCCGCTTTGCGCGGCGCCACCGCCGGGGTGCGCGGCGCGATGCCCTCTCGCAGTCGGGCGGCAGGCGGAGTGTCCAGAGGCGTCAAAACCACAGTCGCGTCGCTCACGGACTCGGGGAATAGTTAGCCGAACAGCCGGAAAGGGCGGCGTGGAGGAGCAGCCTAGCACTTTTGCAAACCGATTGCAAGTGGCCCTTGGTTTCACTTGCACCGCCCTGGTACAATCGGTACACTCGGCCGCGCCGAAGGTATTTTATTTCCGTGGAGAAGCGCGTCCCCGCGCGCTCTCCGGCTTTTTCTTGAGGAACTCTCCATGCGTCCTTTCGCGTTTGCTCTCGCAGTTGGGTTGGTGGGTCTATCGGCGTGGGGCTGCACTTCGGATCAGGAAACTCCGTCCGCCTCGCCCGATGTGGAAGTCTACCGCAGCCAGTATCTGCTCTCGCAAGAGCCACAAAATCCACTGGGCGTCATCGCCGCCCGCGAAACCGTGACGGGCGACGAACATGAGCATGAGCACGAAGGGGACGAGCACGCGCAGGAGCACGAGGGCGAGCACGACCACCACGCGCACGAGCATGAAGGCGAGGAGCACGCGCACGACCATGACCACGATCACGCGCACGACCATTCCCACGCCGCCGAGCCGAAGCAGGTGGTCGTAGTAGGCAAAATCGGCGGCGTGAGCGAGCCGTGGGACGAAGGCCGCGCGGCGTTTATGATCGCCGATCCGAGCGACACCGCTCAGCACGATGCCGAGCACAGTCACGACCACGGACACGCCCACGATGGGCACGACCACGATGGACACGACCACGGCGCGGCGCATAGCTGCCCGTTCTGCGAACGGGCCAAGGAAGGCACGCGCTCGCTGGCGATCGTGCAATTCGTCGACCAGCAGGGGGAGATCCTGCCGATCGACGCCCGCCAGCTATTCGATCTGGAAGAAGGCCAAACGGTCGTCGTCCGCGGCCCGGCCACGATCGACGCGCTCGGCAATTTGGTGATTAGCGCCGAAGGGCTGTACCCGCGCAAGTAGGCAGCTGCCGCGCCGGAGCGCCTTTAGCGGCAGTCGGCGCAGTGGCCTTTGAGCAGGATTTCGGTGATGTCGCCGACGGCCGAGCGTTTCTTCCCTTTGGCCGGAGTGATGCGCACGTTGAAGTCGGTCATGCAGGAAACCTTGCCGCAGTCGATGCACATGAAATGCGGATGCTCGGCCCCTTCCTCGTGATGGCTCTGTCGCAGTTCGAACCGCCACACATGGTCGCCCAGTTCGAGCCGGCCAATCACGCCCGCCTCGGCCAGTTCGACCAAACAGCGGTAGATCGTCGACTTGTCGAAGCCACCGGGCATGAGCAGATCGGCCACGTCGCCGTGGCTCAGCGGCGTCTCGGCCTCGGCCAGAGCTTGCAGCACGGCGATGCGGCAGGTCGTGCAGCGCAGCCCCACCTGGCGGATCATCTGCCGCGCGGCGGCCAAGGACAGGGGCGAATGGAAACTCATAGCGCAAACTCCGACCAGAGCGATTCTTGCCGCGACCGGCCGCGCACGGCCCGCCGCTTCTGTTTAGCGTAGGTGGCGGCGGACGAAACTGCAACTGCAACTCATCTTCAATTCCGACTGCCGACCGCCCAAGCGGAGCCGCAAGCGCCGCGCGGCAGTCGGAGGGAGTCCGCCATGCCGCCGCTTGCCCTGCTGACCGTCTTCTGCCTGCTGATCGTGCTCGCCTCGCTCGCCGGGGGCTGGCTGCCGGCGCTGGTGCGGCTGACGCATACGCGAATGCAACTGATGATGAGCGGCGTAGCGGGGCTGATGCTGGGGGTCGGCCTGTTGCACCTGCTGCCGCACGCGGTCGCCGAAACCGGCTCGATCGACCGCGCCGTCGGCTGGATGCTCGTCGGGCTGCTCGGCATGTTCTTCTTGATTCGCGCCTTCCACTTCCACCACCACGGCCCAGCCGCCACCGGCGAAGCCGACGAGCTCGCACACGACGGGCACGCCCACTGCGACCACGCTCGTCCTGCCCAGAGCCACGCCCACGCGGCCCACGGTCACGCCGAGCCGGTCCGCACACACCGGCTGAGCGGACTGGGGGTGACGCTCGGGCTGGCGCTGCATACGCTCATCGACGGCATCGCGCTGGCCGCAAGCGTCGTGGCCGAGGCCGAGGGGCACGCGGCGCTCTTTCATCTTTACGGGCTGGGGACGTTCTTGGCCGTGGCGCTGCACAAACCGCTCGACGCGCTCTCGATTACGACGATGATGGCGGCCGGCGGCTGGTCGACGCGTGCCCAGCAGGTCGTCAACGCCGGCTTCGCGCTGATGTGTCCGCTTGGCGCGCTGCTGTTCTACTTCGGCCTGACGCGCATCGGCGCGACGCAGCATCTCGTGGTCGGCGCGGCGCTGGCGTTTGCGGCGGGCGTATTTCTCTGTATCTCGCTCGCCGATCTACTGCCCGAACTGAGCTTCCACGCGCACGACCGGGTCAAACTTTCGCTCGCGCTGCTCGTCGGGGTGGCGCTGGCCTACGGGATCGGCTATTTGGAGCCGGCTCACACGCACGCGCACGACCCGGCCGCGCCGCCGCATGGGCACGAGCATGTTCATCACCATTAGCCGAAAGCGGAGCGAACTTCGCGGAAGCGCCAATCGCGTCACTTCCCGCCTGCGCGGGAAGGACGTGCGCCAGCGGGAAGAACGTGCCTCGCGCTCGCCGCTTCGCGCTGGTTTCGTCCTCCGCGCCGGTAGTCTATACTGGTGGCTCGTAGTGCTCCCGACGTTCCCATACAGGAAAGGCCTACTGATGCTACGTCTGCGTCTGCCGATTCTTGCTTTGCCACTCGCCTTGCTTGTCGCGCTGCTTGCCGGGGCGACGACGGCGCTGGCCGCCGATCCGCCGAATATTCTGTTCATCTTCAGCGACGACCATGCCTATCAGTCCATCGGTGCCTACGGCTCAAAGATCAACCAGACGCCGAACATCGACCGGCTCGCCCGCGAGGGGATGCGGTTTGACCGCTGCTACGTCACCAACTCGATCTGCGGCCCCAGCCGGGCCACGATCCTTACCGGCAAGTACAGCCATCTGAACGGATTTATTCAGAACGAGAGTGGCGACTTCGACGGCTCGCAGCAGACTTTTCCCAAGCTGCTTCAAAAAAAGGGCTATCAGACGGCGGTGATCGGCAAATGGCATCTCGGCTCCGAGCCGACCGGCTTTGACCATTGGAATGTGCTCATCGGCCAAGGCACGTACTATAACCCGCGTATGATCGAGAACGGTAAAAAGGTCAGCTACACCGGCTACACGACCGACATCATCACCGATCTGGCGCTCGATTGGCTCAAGAGCCGCGACCAGGGCAAGCCGTTTTTGCTGATGTATCAGCACAAGGCTCCGCATCGCGAGTGGGCGCCCGCGCTGCGGCATTTGACGAAGTACGACGACGTGACGATGCCCGAGCCAGCCACGCTCTTTGACGACTACTCCGGTCGCGGCACGCCCGCCAAGACGCAGGACATGACGATCGCCAAGACGATGAACGAGCACGACCTGAAGCTCGTCCCGCGTCAGTATCCTCTCACGCCCGAGCAGCGCAAAGCCTGGGATGCCGCCTACGGTCCCAAGAACGAAGCCTTTAAGGAAGCGAATCTCCAGGGCAAGGATCTCGTGCGGTGGAAGTACCAGCGTTACATCAAAGACTACCTGCGTTGCGTCGACGCGGTTGATGAAAACATCGGCCGCGTGCTCGACTACCTCGACCAGGCGGGCCTCGCCGACAACACGATCGTCGTCTACTCGTCGGATCAAGGTTTTTACCTCGGCGAGCATGGTTGGTTCGACAAGCGGTGGATGTACGAAGAGTCGCTGCGCACGCCGCTCGTCGTCCGCTGGCCCGGCAAAGTCAAGCCCGGCTCGGTCAACGGCGAAGCCATCGTCTCGAATCTCGATTTCGCCGAAACCTTCCTCGAAGCCGCCGGCGTCGAAGTTCCAAGCGCCATGCAAGGCCGCAGCCTGGTGCCGATCCTGCAAGGCAACACGCCGGACGACTGGCGCGACGCCTTTTATTACCACTACTACGAATTTCCGGGTTGGCATTCGGTGCGGCGTCACTATGGCGTGACCGATGGCCGCTACAAACTGATCCACTTCTATGAGCCGGACGTGGACGAGTGGGAACTGTACGATCTGCAAAAAGATCCAAACGAAATGCAGAGCGTCTACGGCGACCCCGCCTACGCCGAGGTGCAAAAGCGCATGCACGACAAGCTCGCCGAGCTGCGCCGCGAGCTAAAAGTGCCGGAGGACCACCCGCAAAAGTAGCAACGAGCATTCGGCGACGGAGATCAAGCCGCGCGGCCGACGGGGCGCGACTAAAAGCCCTCCGCTGCAAGTCGTGCGCGCCGAGCAGAGCGCCAATCCGGATAGGGCGAGCTTTGTCCCCAAAAGAACGCGTCGCTTGGGCAATCTGGCGACACAGGACGGGTTTTTATTTGCGCGTGATGCGCGTACCGCATGAGCGAGCCTTGGCAGTTTTGGATTGACGTCGGCGGCACCTTTACCGACTGCTTTGCCCGTCGGCCCGACGGCCGATTGCTGCGGCATAAGGTGCTTAGCTCGGGCGTCACCAAAGGCTCCGCCACCGGCGAAAGCACGGTGGCCGTTCTCGTCGATCCGCTCCGCGCCCGCGACCCGGCCGGCTTTTGGCAAGGCTACTGGCTCACGCTTTTTGACTCTGCCGGCGAGGCGACCGAGCGGACGCGCGTCGCGGGGTTTGACAAGCGCGGCGCGCTGCGGCTCGATCCGCCGCTTTCCGCAGCGCCGGCGGTCGGGCAGACCTACGAGCTGTCTGCCGGCGAGGATGCTCCCGTTCTCGCCATTCGCTATCTGCTCGGGCTACGGCTCACAGAAGCGATTCCGCCGGTCGCCGTGCGGCTCGGCACGACACGCGGCACGAACGCGCTTCTCACCCGCCGCGGCGCGCGGACCGGCCTGGTCACGACGCGCGGCTTTCGCGACGTGCTCCGCATCGCGTACCAGAACCGGCCGCGACTGTTCGCGCGAACCATCCACAAGCCCGCCCCGCTCTTTGAGGACGTGATCGAGATCGACGAGCGGATCACGCACGACGGTCAGGTGCTTCGCACGCCCGAGGTCGATGCGGTCCGTCGCGACTTAGAGCGGCTGCGCGCGCGGGGGATCGAGTCGCTCGCGATTTGTCTGCTGCACGCCTACGGCAACGCCTCGCACGAGGAGCTGGTGGCGGCGATCGCCCGCGAGGTCGGCTTCGAAGAAATCAGCCTCTCCAGCCGCGTCGCGCCGCTGGTGAAGATCGTCTCGCGTGGCGATACCACGGTCGTCGATGCGTATCTCAACCCGGTGCTGCGGACGTATCTCAGTCGCCTCCGCGGCGAGCTCGGGCCGAGCGATCTGCGGCTGCTGTCTTCCGCCGGGGGCTTGGCGTCGGCGGAGCATTTTACCGGCAAGGACAGCATCCTCTCCGGCCCGGCCGGGGGCGTCGTCGGTTTTTCGCGCGTGGCGCAGAACGCCGGATTCGCACGGGCGATTGGCTTTGACATGGGCGGAACGAGCACCGACGTGTCGCGATTCGATGGCCGCTACGAGCTGGAGTACGAAACCGAGAAGGCGGGCGTGCGGGTCGTGACGCCGATGATGGCCATCGAAACCGTCGCCGCTGGCGGCGGCTCGATTTGCCGCTTCGATGGCGTGCGGCTCTGCGTCGGCCCGGACAGCGCCGGCGCTGATCCGGGGCCGGCCTGCTACGGTCGGGGCGGGCCGCTCGCGGTGACCGACATGAACTTTTTTCTCGGCAGGATTCCGCCGCAGCGGTTTCCGTTTCCGCTCCACCGCGACGCGGTCGAGCGGCAGCTCACGCGGCTCTGCGAGGAAATCGCCGAGCGCACCGGCACGCGCTACACGCCCTATGAATTGGCCGACGGTTTTTTGCAGGTCGCCAACGCGCACATGGCGAAAGCGATTCGCAGCATCTCCACCGCCAAGGGAGCCGATCAGCGGCAGTACGTGCTCGTTGCCTTCGGTGGCGCCGCGCCGCAACATGCCTGCGCGGTCGCGCGGCAACTGGGCATGCGTGAAGTGCTCAACCACCCCGACAGCGGCATCCTCAGCGCCTACGGCATTGGGCTGGCCGACGTCGTGCGGCACCGCGCGGCCGGCGTCTATCAGCCCTACTCGCACCAGGCAGTTGCCGCGCTCGCGCCGACGTTTGTCGAGCTGGCCGAGCAGGCGCGGGCCGAGGTGCTGAGCGAAGGCGTGCCGCCCGAGCGCATCGAAGTCCGCACAATGCTCGACCTGCGCTATCGGGGGCTGGAAGCCCAGCGAACAATTTCCACGCCGGAGGATGAGAACTATGCGGCGGCGTTCGAGGCCGAGCACCTTCAAGTTTACGGCTACCTGCACAGAGGGCGGCCGCTCGAAATCGTCGCCGCGCGGGTGGAGGTCACGGGCCGCAGCGGCGAGCGGCTCGCGCCATCGCGTCCGGCACCGCCCCGCATGCCGGCGGCCGTGGGCGAGCTGGAAGTCTATTTCCATGCCCGCCCTCACCGCGCGCCACTTTTTGAGCGCGAGCAACTCGTGCCCGGCGACCGACTTGCCGGGCCCGCGATTGTGGCCGAAGCCGTATCGACCACGGTGATTGATCCAGGCTGGACAGCCGAGGTACTCACCGGCGGCGAGCTTTTGCTCCGCGACGAGCATGGCGCGCAGACGCCGCACGTCTCGGACGAATCCGATCCAGTTCTGCTCGAAGTCTTTAACAATCTCTTTGCCGGGATCGCCGAGCGGATGGGCCTTACGCTCCGCAACACGGCGGGAAGCGTGAACGTGAAGGAGCGGCTCGACTTTAGCTGCGCCCTGTTCACGGCCGAGGGGAATCTTGTCGTCAACGCGCCGCACATTCCGGTCCACCTGGGAGCGATGGGTGAAACGGTGCGGCAGATTTTGGCCGACAATCCACACCTGGAGCCGGGCGACGTGTTCGTGACGAACGACCCGTATCGCGGCGGTTCGCATCTGCCCGACGTGACGGTGGTGACGCCGGTGCACGGCGCGGACCGGGCGCTACAGTTCTTCACCGCGAGCCGCGCCCATCATGCGGAGATCGGCGGCATCCGGCCCGGCTCGATGCCGCCTTTCTCGAAAAATCTGGCGGAAGAAGGGGTGCTGATTCGCAACTTCCGCCTCGTCGCTGCTGGCGAGTCGCGTCTCGACGCGCTCCGCGAGCTTTTGCTCACCGCGCGCTACCCGACGCGCAACGTCGAAGACAATCTGGCCGACATCGCCGCGCAGGTGGCCGCCAATCAGCAGGGCGTGCGCGAGCTGCGCGAACTGGTGGCGCGCTACTCGCTGCCCGTGGTGACGGCCTACATGCGTCACATCCAAGCCGCTGCGGCCGCCAAGACGCGGCAAGCTCTCCAAAAACTGCCGCAGGGCGTGCGGCGATTCATCGACCATCTCGACGACGGCTCGCCCATTGCCATTGCCGTGACGGTGGACGGGGAGCGGGCGAGGATCGACTTTACCGGCACCGGCCCGGTGCTGCTGGGCAACTTGAACGGCAATCGCGCGATCGTCTCTGCCGCCGTGCTGTACTGCTTGCGGCTGCTGATCGACGAGGACATTCCGCTCAACCAGGGCGTGCTCGATCCGGTCGAGATCATCCTGCCCGAGTGCCTGCTCAACCCACGCGCCGGCCGAACCGCCGAGGAATGCCCAGCCGTGGCGGGCGGCAACGTGGAAACGTCGCAGCGCGTCGTGGACGTGTTGCTCGGAGCCTTCGGACTGGCGGCCGCGAGCCAGGGGACGATGAACAATCTTCTCTTTGGCGATGCCACGTTCGGCTACTACGAAACGATCGGCGGCGGCGCGGGCGCCACACCCGACGCCGACGGCGCGGATGCGGTGCATACGCACATGACCAATACCCGGCTGACCGATCCCGAGGTGTTGGAGCGGCGCTACCCGGTCCGCGTTCAGGAGTTCGCCATCCGCGACGGATCGGGAGGCGCGGGACGGCATCGCGGCGGAAACGGCATCGTCCGCCGCCTCGAATTTCTCAAGCCGCTCGACGTCTCGCTGCTCACCCAGCGGCGCGGCCCCTACGCGCCCTACGGACTCGCCGGCGGCAGCCCCGGCGCGCTAGGCCGCAACACGCTCGCACACGCCGACGGCCGCGTCGAATCGCTTCCCGGCCAGACGCAACTCCGCGTCGAGCCGGGCGATGTGCTCTCGATCGAAACGCCCGGCGGCGGTGGGTATGGCGATTAGATCAGGGGCCGGGGAGCGGGGATCAGGGGGGATTTTGATTTTGAATTTTGGATGGTGGATGGTGGATTGGGGACCGGGGGACGGGGATCAGGGACTGGGGCAGCAAAACTCGTCCTTCCCGCGCAGGC
>CAYZVT010000086.1:0-13866 GCA_964481585.1 uncultured Pirellulales bacterium | reverse complement strand
TGCTGGGGCTGGTGATCGCCGGTAATGTGCTGATGGTGTTCGTGTTCTGGGAACTGGTGGGCATCTGCTCGTACTTTCTGATCGGCTTCTACATCGAGCGCAAGAGCGCCTCAAACGCGGCCAACAAGGCGTTCATCGTCAACCGCGTCGGCGATTTTGGGATGATCGTGGGCCTGATGGCTCTGTTCGGAGCGCTCGGCACCTTTAATTTTGGGGATCGGGTCGTTACGACCGAGTCGGGGCAGCAGATCGTCGAGCCGGGTATTTTTAGTCTGCTGCGTCCGGCCGAAGCGGGGCACCGCCTCCTCACGCCGCCCAAGATGGTGCTCGACGCCGCCGAGCCGCGCGTCGCCGCGATTGTGCTCGATCACGCTGGGCAGCCGAATGCTTACGCCAACGCAATGGCCGAAGTCGAAGCGAAAGTCGACACTTGGCGGCGCGAAGGGCTTGGCTATTGGCTCTTGGTCGTGGCGGGGCTGGGGATCTTTTGCGGCTGCGTGGGCAAGAGCGCCCAATTCCCGCTGCACGTCTGGCTCCCCGACGCGATGGAAGGCCCCACGCCCGTTTCGGCGCTGGTCCACTCGGCCACGATGGTTGCGGCTGGGGTGTATCTGGTCGGCCGGTTCTTCCCGGCGTTCACGCCCGAAGTGCTGCTGACGATCGCCTACATCGGCGGCATCACGCTCTTTCTCGCGGCCACGATCGCCATTACCGCGACCGACATCAAGCGCGTCTTGGCCTATTCGACCGTCAGCCAGCTGGGCTACATGATGCTCGCGCTCGGTCTGGGCGGCTGGCTGGCCGGCATGTTCCATCTCTTTACGCACGCCTTCTTCAAGAGCCTGCTGTTTATGTGCTCGGGGTCGGTGATCCACGCCGTCCACACGAACGAAATGACCGAGATGGGCGGCCTCCGCAAAAAAATGCCCTACACCGCTTACACGATGCTCATTGGCTGTCTGGCGATCATCGGCGCCGGGCTGCCCTTTCCGCTCGCCGGGGTGATGGTCGGCCTGAGCGGCTTTTACTCCAAGGATGCGATTATCGAGCAGGGCCTGAGTTTCGCCACGGCCAATCCCGCGCATTACATCTTGTTCCTGGTGGCGGCGGGCGGAGCGGCGCTGACGGCCTTTTATATGTTCCGGATGTGGTTCATGACCTTCACCGGCGAGCCGCGCGACGCGCACCGTTACGAGCACGCGCACGAGTCGCCGCGGGTGATGGTCTACCCGCTCGTGGTGCTGGCCTTCTTCGCCATCGCGGTCGGCTGGAGCGTCGGCACGCTCAGCCTGCCGGCGATGCTCGAACAAGCCCGCCCCGACGGCACGCTCCCCGGCTTCGAGGGGGGACTGCTGCTGACCGAATTGATCATTCCCGACGAGCACCGCGCCCACGATTTTAAGCAAGCCGCAGGGCTGGTCGCCTTTAGCACGGCTTTGGGCGGCCTGCTCTTGGCCGCGATTCTGTATCTCTGGCGCGTCCTCGATCCGAACGAAGTGCGGCAGCAGTTTTCGCGCACCTACCGCTTCTTGCGCGGCAAGTGGTACTTCGACGAACTGTACGGGGCGCTGTTCGTGCAGCCGACACTGTTCCTCGGCCGGCGCGTTGCCCAGTTCGATCGCCAAATCATCGACAGCCTGATCCACGGTCTGGCGGCCTTCACGCGGCTCGTCTCGCGGCTGGAAGATCGGATCTTGGACCGGATCATCGTCGATGGCCTTATCAACACCTTCGCTCGACGGACATGGAACCTCGGCCTCTCGCTCCATTCGATGCAAACGGGCCGGCTGCGACAGTACGTGATGTTCCTCGCCGTCGGCACCGTCGCGCTGTTTGTCCTGATTAGCTTTTTCTGGTCAATGGCCTTGGCCGCGCCGTAGCGATTGCCCTGTTTAAGCCGCCGCGTGCCCCACTAACTCACGAAAACTTACTCCCGCTGGGAAGTGATTCATCATGGACAGTGCCTTGCTGTTGAGCGTACTCGTCTTTCTGCCAGCCGCCGGCGCATTGGTCGTGGCCGTCCTGCCGCGCGGAGCGGACGCCACGATCAAGCTCTGCTCGCTCGCCGTGACGGTCTTCGTGCTGTTGCTCTCGCTGTGGATGGCGTTTGGCGAAGGGCCTGGCACGTTCGAGGCCGCTCAGGCCGAGATGCAAAATCTCTTTTCGCTCCCCTGGATTCCTTCGTTCAACATCTACTACACGCTCGGCATGGACGGCATCAGCTTTCCGCTGGTGGTGCTGACCACCTTTATCAGCGTGCTGGCGATGGGGGCAAGCTGGAACATCACCAAGCACGTCAAAGCCTACTGCATTCTGTTTCTACTGCTCGAAACGGGCATGATCGGTGTCTTTCTGGCGCTCGACTTCTTTCTGTTCTACGTCTTTTGGGAAGTCATGTTGCTGCCGATGTATTTCTTGATTGGCGTCTGGGGAGGCCCGCGCCGCGAGTACGCGGCGATCAAGTTCTTCCTCTACACGCTCGTCGGCAGCGTGCTGATGCTGATCGCGATCTTGATGCTCTACTTCAACAGCAATCTGCTCGAACTGACGCCGCAGCAACTCGCCAGCGCCGGCGTCATCAGCCCCGTTGTCGACGCAGAGGGCAATCTGCCCGCCTACGAAATCTTGCGGGCGAGGATCGAGGGGGGCCAAGTCTCCGCCCACACGTTCAACATCCTGGCGCTGCAGTACATGGGCCAGACGACCGAGTTGTTTTCCGAGCCGGTGCTGCTCGGCAAGACGCTTCAGTGGTGGGCGTTCGTGCTGCTGTTCATCGGCTTTATCGTCAAGGTGCCGAGCGTTCCGCTGCATACCTGGCTTCCCGATGCCCACGTCGAAGCTCCCACGCCGATCTCGATGATCCTGGCCGGCATCCTGCTCAAGATGGGCGGCTACGGCATCCTTCGCATCTGCTACCCGATCTGCCCCGAGGCCGGCTACGATCTGGCCTATGTCGTTTGCGGCATCGGCGTGCTAAGCATGGTCTACGGAGCGTTTGCCGCGCTTGCGCAAAAAGATTTCAAGCGGATGGTGGCCTACAGTTCGGTCAGCCACATGGGCTATGTCGTGCTCGGCCTGGGCGTGTGGAGTGCGACTTGGGCGACCGCCTACGATCCGCAGTACTGGCAGATGGGCATGAACGGCGCGATGTTCCAGATGATTGCCCACGGCATCAGTTCGGCCGGCATGTTCTTCATGGTCGGCATCATCTACGACCGGGTGCATCACCGCAATCTCGACGAGTTCGGCGGCCTCTTTGGCCGGATGCCCGTCTACAGCGGTCTGGCCGTCGTAATCTTCTTTGCCGGTCTGGGCCTGCCGGGGCTGTGCGGCTTTATCGGTGAAGTGTTTGTCACGCTCTCGGTGTGGAACTTCAGCAAAACGCTGGCGGTGATTTCCGCCGCCGTGGTCATCTTGACGGCCGCCTACATTCTGTGGGCTTTGCAGCGCGTCTACCTCGGCCCCGAGTACAAGGGGCCGCATGGCGACCACCTCACGCCGATCACCGCGCGCGAGCTATCGATCGCCGCTCCGCTGGTGGCGCTGGCGATTCTGCTGGGCGTGTATCCGCAGATCGTGTTCAACTACATGACCCCCAGCGTCAATCGCACGGCGGCCGAGTTGGCGCGGTGGACCGCCGAGCACGACGCCGAGGTGCTCGCTCCGCCGCCGGTCCGCGCGGTCAAGCTGCGGCCCGCCAGTTCCGAACCGGCGACGGTTGCGGAGTATTAGGCATTCGTTTTCGATCGACCGGCTTAAAAATCTGCCGCACGGTGAAAAAAAGGCTGCGAGCGTGAACCTCGAAACCCTGACCGACTCAGTTGTTTCCGACACCGCGGCAAGTCTGCCGCTGTTTTTGCCAGAGTTGATTCTCGGCGGCACGATTCTCGTCTTGCTGCTGGTGCGAGTCTTTCCGGTCCTGGAAAAAATCCCGCCGCTGCTGCTCGCGCTCGTCGGCACCGGGCTGGCCTTCGGCAGTGCCCTGGCCGGAACCGGCGGCGTCGCCGAGCCGGTCGCGCCGCAGGGGCTGTTTTCGCAGCTACTCGTCTACGACTCGTTCACGCTCTTTTTCCGCTGCCTGCTGCTGGGCTTCGCGCTGCTGTTTTGCCTGCTGACGTGGATCTCGCGGCTCAGTGACCGCGAGGACCATACGGACTTTTACGCGCTCGTGCTCGGCGCGACGCTCGGCATGCTGCTGATGGCTTCGGCCAATCACCTGCTGATGGTCTTTCTGGCGGTCGAGATGGCGAGCGTGCCCTCCTATGTCCTCGCCGGCATCCTGAAAGGCCGCCGGCATAGCAGCGAAGCGGCGCTCAAGTACGCCGTCTACGGCGCTGGGGCGGCGGGCATCATGCTCTATGGCATTAGTCTGATCGCCGGCCTGCTCGGCACGGCCCATTTGCCGACGATTGCCGCGCGGCTGGTCGAGCTTGATCTGCCGACGATGATCGCCACCGGTACGGGCGAAGAGACGCTGCGCGTGCTCGCGCTGGGTGGGCTGATGATCCTCGTGGGGCTGGCTTTCAAGCTCTCGGCCTTCCCCTTCCATTTTTGGTGCCCCGACGTGTTCGAGGGCGCGTCGGCCGAGATCAACGCCTTTCTCTCGGTCGCCTCCAAGGCGGCGGCGCTGGCGCTGCTGGTGCGCGTCGCGGTCGGCTTTGGCTTCGTCGGGCCGGTGGAACCCCCGCCGCGCGAAGTTGCCCAGGGCGTCTTTAATGTTGCCGACCCGGCCGCAGCGCCGCAGGCGGAGACGCCTTTGCCCGCTGTCGCGGAGGAACCGCCACAGTCGGCCGTGGCGCGGCTTCAGCCGGTGCGGACCTTTGCGGTGCTACTGCTCGCGCTCATCTCCGCCGTCACTTGCACGTTCGGCAATCTGGCGGCGTATGGGCAGTCGAACGTCAAGCGGATGCTCGCCTACTCCACGATCGCCCACGCCGGGTACATGATGATGCCCGTCGCCGCCGCGCTGGCCGTTGCGGGCACGAATCCCGTTCTGGCCCGCGCGTCCATCAGCGCGCTGACTTTCTACATCGCCCTGTATCTATTTATGAACCTGGGGGCGTTTGCAATCGTGGCGTTTTTGCGGAATGCGATGCAGAGCGAGCAGATGGACGACTACGCCGGTCTGATCGCCCGCTGCCCGGCCACGGTCGTTTGCTTCTCGATCATCTTGGTGAGTCTGATTGGGCTGCCCCCCTTCGCCGGGTTTATCGGCAAGTTTTCGATCTTCGCCGTGCTGATGGAAGTCGGCGGGCCAGTGATGATTACGCTGCTGGTGATTGCCGGCCTCAACACGGCGGTCAGCGTCGTCTACTATCTGCGGCTGGTGAAGGTGATGACGATCGACCCCGAACCGGACAGTCGCGGCCCGGTGGCGCTGCCGCTGGCGCCGACGGCCTACACGCTCGCGGTGACGCTGCCGGTGGTGGTATTCGGCGTTTGGTTCGACGCGCTCTACCGCTTCGCCGAATCCGCCTCACGGCATCTGTTTTCGTAGTTCTCGCAGGATCGGCTGATGCCCCAAGCGAACGTCAACGACGCTCTCAACCGTCTGCTCATGCTGCTGTGCCGGTCGTTTCCGCGCTACCTGGTGCATGCCCCGCCGTTTATGCGCAATGGCGATCGCCGCGCGGTCGAAGCGCTCCAGCAGATCGTCGCCGACCAAGAACAGATGAGCCAGCGCGTCAGCCGTTTTATTTTGGCGAACGAGGGACGCCTGGAGCCGGGCGAGTTTCCGATGGAGTTCACCGACACGCACGATCTGGCGGTCGAGTACATCATCAAGCTCGCCATCAACTACCAAAAGCAGGACATCGCCGCGATTGAGCCGATCGTCGAACAGCTACGGCTCAACCCCGCCGCCTCCAATCTCGCCGAAGAAGCCCTCGGCCTCGCCAAAGGCCATCTCGAATCCCTCCAAGAACTCGCCCACCAGCGGACCTAGCGGAGCGGGGGACGGGGGATTAGGGGCCAGGGGAGATGGAAATCAGGAAGCTTGGCCCCAAATAGGAAATCTCGCCTCAGGCGTCAGCTCGGCTTTCCGCTTTCCGCTTTCCGCTTTTGAAATCCGCCCTCCGCCTTCCCCCATGCTCATCGACACCCACGCCCATCTCGACCAAGACGACTTCGACGCCGACCGCGCCGAGGTCGTCGCGCGGGCGGTCGAGGCGGGAGTCGAAGCGATCGTCACCATCGGCACGACGGCTGCCACGAGTGCCAAGTGCGTCCAGATCGCGGCCGAGTTCGGTCCGCTCTACGCGGCGGTGGGCATACAGCCGAACTACGTGCACGAGGCGACGGGCGAAGACTGGGACCGGATTGTCGAGCTTCTCGACAGGTCCAAGGTCGTGGCGATCGGCGAGACGGGCCTCGACCGCTACTGGGATTTTGCGCCGTTTGATTTGCAGCAAGATTACTTCGACCGCCATCTGCAACTGTCGGCCGAGCGGCGGCTGCCGTTCATCGTTCACATGCGCGAGTGCGAAGCGGATATATTGGCGATGCTCCGCGACGCTTACCGGCGCGGGCCGCTGTTGGGCGTGATGCACTCGTTCACCGGCGACGCCGAGATGGCCGCCGAGTGCGTGGCGATGGGCATGTACATCAGCTTCGCCGGCATGGTCACGTTCAAGAAGTCCGACGCGCTGCGGGCTTGCGCCGCCACGGTGCCCGACGATCGGCTGCTGATCGAAACCGACAGCCCGTATCTTGCGCCGCATCCCAAGCGAAGCCAAAAGCGCAACGAACCGGCCCTCGTCCACCACACCGCCGCCTGCCTCGCCGAGGTGCGCGGCGTCTCGCTGAAAACCCTCGCCGCCCAGACCACGGCGAACGCGCGCCGGCTGTTTCGGTTAGAGAACTAGAGGACGGGGATCGGGGCCAGCGGCCTAAAGGCTGTAAGCTGTAGGCTGTAGGCTTTTCAGCGGTGAGACGCCCTCCGCTTTCCGCTTTCCGCTTTCCGCTTTTGAAATCCGCCCTCCGCCCTCCGCCTTCTACCGTCGGGCTGTGCGGGGCGTGCGAGTTCCCCCTTCGCGGACCGTGACGTTCGTCGCGTCGGGCGGCAGCATCTGGCGGATTTCTTCCATTGTCGGCTCGCCGGAGACTTCCGGTGCGACCGGCGGCGTGGGAGCCGTGCGTGGGACGCCGGGTGCGGAGCGATAGGCCGGTCCGGCCGTGGGATAATAGCCGCGGCCGATCCAATTGCCGTGGTTGTCGCACGGCTCGCAGCGGTCGTAGGGCGTGAGCCAGTCGCCGTAGTACACGTCGCCGCATCCCCAGCCAAAGAGATCGAACAGCCCAAAGCAGCCGCCGCCACAGCCGCCGCACGCCTCGCGTGTCACGGGAGCCGTGCAGGAGTCGCAGTCGGCCAGCCGGGGCCTCGTGTGCCATGCCGCCCAGCGGCCGGCGATGCCGCAGGAGCCAACTCCGCAGGAGTCGCTAGAACCGCAGCCGCCTTGGCAAAGGCTGCCGCCGTGGAGCCAGTTGGAAAACCCACAGCAGCCGCTCGTCGCAGCGAGCAGTCCGGCCAGCAGAACGGGGTAGAGGGCAATCTTCAGCATGGGAGCGATTCCTTGAGTTGACGCACGAAACGAGCGTGCGGCACCGCCTGGGGCGCCGGGTTCGCTGCTGACTTTATCGGCCGTCACAGCCGTCGCCATCGAGAAAATCATCCCAACCGGCAAAGTTTTCCACGGTCTAGCCTTTAGCTCTTAGCTGTTAGCTGTTAGCTATCAGCTATCAAGCCGTCAGCCGTCACAAGTGAGGGGGCAGGGAGCAGGGCGGAGGTCTCCTCTCTGGAATTCCCGCGCCTGCGCGGGAATGACGAGAGGGCGCGTCTTGCTGATGGCTGATGGCTAATAGCTAATAGCTAATAGCTAATGGCTAATGGCTAATGGCTAATGGCTCACCGCTAGAACGCCGCCTGCACGGGAAGGGTGGCTTGGGCGAAGAAGAGCTGGAGGGCGGTGTCCCTTGTCCTGAGTTGGATTTTGTGGTACAAAAACATTCAAATGCAAGCTTGGCGGGCTGAGTGATTTGGGGGAGCACGGGGCGCGCTGGGGCTTGCTGCGAGAGGCGACGGCCCGTCGTAAAGCGTGCAGGAATAGGTGCTTGGGGCACGGCACGGAAAGACCGCGGGGCCGCACGCGGGGCGCAGCGCCCCGTGGGGATGTCTAGGGGCTGAGCGTAAGTCCTGGGGGCGGCTCGTTTTAGGGAAATGGGACGCGCGGAGCGGACGAAAAAGCGCCCCATTTTGTCTCATTCTGTCTCGTTCGCGGCGCGGGCGGACCAGTCTCGTAGCCAATAGCCGGCGAGCAACGCTCGCCGGTTCAATCCGGTGAGCATGTGAAAATGCCGAGCGTTCTTCCGATTGAGGCGGTCAACCACATTGCGATCACGACGCGGCGGCTGGAACAGAGCATCGCCTTCTACCGCGATTTGCTCGGCTTTCGGGAAGTTTCGCGGCCGGGCTTTAGCTTTCGCGGCAGTTGGCTCTACAACTATGGCGTGATGATCCACCTGATCGAGAGCCTGAAGGCGGGCGACTGCGACGGCGAAATCGACACGCGCGACAACCACTTGGCGCTGCACAGCAGCGACCTGGAAGCGGTCGCGCGGATTCTCCAGGAGCGCGGCATCGCTTACCGCAAGAACTACATCCCCGACCGTGATACGCGGCAGATTTTTTTCCGCGACCCTGACGGCCATCACATCGAAGTCGGCACTTACCCGCCGACGCCGCCGTATCTGGATGAGATGTGAGGGCGAGCCGCTAGCGGCCATGCAGATGGCACGTGCCCTCGTCGCAGGAGGCGGTTTTGCCGAAAGCGTAGCGGCGTTTGGCCACTTGGCGATAGAGCCACCGCCAGAGCGGCCGCGTGCCGGGTAAGTGCAACAGCGGCGCGAGCCACCACAACCGGGGCAGTTGCCGCGAAAGGTAGACGATCGCGTCCGCGCCGCCGTGACGGCGCCCGTGGCGATCGACGACGACCATCTCCTGCATGAGTCGCTCAGGGGTCAGGTCGGGATACCGCTCGGCCACGGCCGGATCGTGCAGCGACAGATACGCCAGACGCTCCCGTCCGTCCCAGCGGAGCAGCTTGTGGACCTGCTTGGTACAGATTCGGCAGTGCCCATCGAAAATCACGACATCGGCCTCCGGCCGCTCGGCCGGCGAGGGCAGATCGGCCGCTCGATCGGTGGTCGCACCAGGTTTGTTCATCGCCGAGTTCCCGAAGCTAACAGCAGTGGCCTTCCACTATCTTACCCGCACGCCACGGCCGAGCGTTAACGGCTACCTCTCCGCATAGGTCCGGCGGCGGGCGAACCAAATGCTATATTTTCCTTTTCTCCCACTTATAATAGACCCTTTCTCGTCTCCTCGCTCGGCCGTCCCAGGTGCTTGCTGGGCAGCGCCGCCGAAACGATTTTCTTGGTCCGTTATTCGCGTCCCCGGATGAACGTGTATGAATTCTGTAGAAGGTTCGGCTCCCCCGCAGCAGCCGACGGCTGACAGTGCTTCCCCTCTGCGGCCGATCTGGTTGCTCTTGCTGGTTCTCGTGGGACAAGCCATCTCGTACTCGTTCTGGATCAACGACGAGTACCAGTTCAATCAGTTCAACCGCGACGACACGGCCTTTTACGTTTCACTGGCCCACTCGCTTGCCCAGGGGCGCGGCTACACGCGCAGCCTGGACCCGAACCACTACATTCCGCACGCGCACTACGCGCCGGGCCTCTCGTGGCCGGTGGCGATCTGCTTTCTCATCGCCGACAGCATGCTGCTGCCGCACTTGCTGATGGCCGCCACGGCGCTGGCCAACACGGTGCTGCTATGGGTGATCGTGCGGCGGTATCTGTCGGTGCCGCTGACGTTTCTCACCGTCGTGCTGGCGGTTACGTCGCCGGTCTTCGACCAGTTGGCGACCGTGGTGATGACCGAGCAGTTGTCGATCTTCTTTCTGCTGCTGAGCATCTGGGGGTTCTTGCGGTGGGGCGAGGGAGGCTATCGGCTCGACCGCTGGTTTTTGTTGACGGCCGTTGCGCTCGGCTATGGACTACTCGTGCGAGGGCTTCTGTTTCCGCTGCTGCCGAGCTTCGGCCTCTATGCCTGGTTTGATCGGCAGAGCAGCACCCCGATGCGAGCACGCTTTGCCAAAGCCACGCTCCTGCTCCTGCTCGCGCTGATCCCCTTCTTTGGCTGGGGGATTCGCAACCGCGACGTGCCGGCGACGGGGTTTGAGGGGCGGTCGCACCTCGATGAAATGCGGACCGGCGGCATTGTCGGTGGCCCGGAGTACGGCCCAAGCGACTACGCCGCGCTCGCTTGGCAGAACTTCCGCTACCACTTCAGCACCCGCATGCTTGACGCCGTCTCCGGCATCGGCTGGGTGCTCGACACGCATTTTGATACGCAGCTCAACCGCACCGGCTCGCTTGTGGTCGTGGGCATTGTCGCAGCCAGCTTCCTGGTGCTCCTTGTTTCGGGCTACCGCTATTGGCTCTTGCTGTCCATCGTCGGCTTTTCGCTCGCGCTGCTGCTCATCTGGCCCTGGGGCGGCGCGCAGCGCTACTGGGTGCAGTTCAATCCGATTCTGCTGTTGATTCTCGTCCTGGCCGCTTCCCTGGCTTGCGCTCGGCTGTTGCCTGAGCGCCTACAGACCCGCACCGTGCAGTGGGCCACCGTGACGCTGTTGGCTTTGGCGGGAACCGGCGTGCTCGTGTACGACCACCTGCAGCGCGAGCCACAGTACGGGCATGCTTGGCAGGCGCTGGCCGAGATGGCGAAAGAGGCCGGCGAGAAGGTGCCGCCGGAGGCATACCTCATCAGCCAATCCTGGATGCCGGTGGGCTTCATTGCCGGCGTGTATCACGGCCAGCCGGACGATCGCGTCTACGCGACGCTGCGGGGCGAGCCGATTGATGAGCCGGTCGAGGTCTACGTGATCGTACAGTCGCCCGAGGCGATCGAAGAAACGCAGCGCAAAGGGCCGAAGCTCGCCGCGCTCCACGGTCCGGGCCGAGGGCATCTGCCGGGCGTGCCTCAAAAACTTGCCGAGAACGAGTACTACACGCTGTACCGGCTTCTGCCGGAGAACGCGCCGCAAAGCTCACCGCCGAGCGTTCATTAACGCCCAGCGCCAGCGAGCGCGAGCTACTTGCTTCCCAGGCCGAGCACGCTCAGGAAGAAGCTCGACAGGACGATCTGGCAGCCGAGCACCGAGGTCAGGACGGCCGGAATCACCAGCCGCATCGCGCTTGTCACATCGAGATCGCCGAATTCAGCGGCACCCCAGTAGCCGAACGAGGCGACGGTGGCGATGATGCCGATGCCACACATGATAAAGCCGCAAATCAAGCCAGCCTCCAGCGGCAGACGGGTCATGAGCGACCGCCACCGCGGCGCGTCGGGAACCAACCCTTCGCGGATGGCGAACTCCTTGCTCAGCACGGCGAACAGCACCGCCTGAAAGCCGACGAGCACGCTCGCGGCGGCGTAGAGCATCGTATGCACGTCAAAGCGTACTCCCCCGACCGTCCGCGCGCCAGGGAGCAACCACAGCAGGACGGCGACGCCCAACGCAAAGAGCGCCAGCCCCGGGTAGAGAAACAGCCAACGTGGGCTGAAAAGCAGCATGAACCGCAAGTGACGCCAGCCGTCGCGCCAGCTTCGCAGGTGCGGAGCGCGGCTGCGGCCGTCGGGCGAGAGCGTGGTGGGAACTTCGCTGATCCGCAGTCCGTTCAGCGTCCCCTTAATCACCATCTCGCTGGCGAACTCCATGCCCGTCGTGCGCAGATTGATGCCGAGGATCGCCTGCCGATCGAAGCCGCGCAGGCCGCAGTGGAAATCGCGGCTGGGGCAGCGGAAAAACAGCCGCCCGATGCCGGTCAGCACTGGATTGCCGAGATAGCGGTGCAGCGGGGGCATCGCGCCCGGTTCGATCCCGCCGCGAAAGCGGTTGCCCATCACCAACTGATCGCCCGCCCGCAGGCGTTCGAGGATTCGCGGAATGTGCGTGAAGTCGTAGCTATCGTCGGCGTCGCCCATGACGACGTACTTGCCGCGTGCCGACTCGATGCCGGCCATCAGCGCGCTGCCGTACCCCTTGCGCACGACATGGACGACACGCGCTCCGTGCCGCTCGGCGATTTCCTGCGAGCCGTCGGTGCTGCCGTTATCGGCAATGACGACCTCGCCGGCGATGCCTTGCTGTTCGATCGTCCGCTTCGCCTTGTCGATGCACGTGGCAAGCGTCTCCGCCTCGTTCAGGCAGGGCATCACGACCGAAAGTTCCAGTTCATGCTGGCCGGTATCGGCGGCGGCCGAGGCATCGGCAGAGTAAGGGGAGGCGGTGCTCATGGAGGCTTCGTTGGGGAGAGGAGAGAAGAGGGCGATGCTCACGCAGCGCAGGACACAAGCCAGCACTGCAACCAGATGGCGGGAGCAAAGGTGGTGGATCGGTGACTTGAAGAGCCGCGACCGGCGGCCGCGTCGCAGGGACAAGCCAAGACGCTCCGACGAGCATCCCGGGGCGTGCGATGCCGCAACGGATACACCTATTAAACCAAGCGATTTCAGGGGAATCAAGACTTCGGCGCGCCGGCCAGTCCGCCCCGGGGAGTCGATTTTTCTGGCTCCGGTCGGCACAAACTGTCCTACTTCCGGCCGCTCTGCCCGGAGAACCGCTACGGCCGGCACCACCGGCAGCGGCTCGCCGGGGCGTCCGCTTCGCGTTACGGGCGCCAGTCCCTATAATGGTCATGCCTTCACCCCGGAGAGCCGGCCATGGACCTGCTAGAAAAGCAAGTGCGTTTCGCGCGGCGCAAGCTGATGTTGCAGGACTTTCTGCGGCGTTTGCCCCGCTGTCTATTTGTGACGCTGCTGGTTGCAGCGGTGGCGATTTTCGTCCCGAAGCTCTGGCCGCTCGCGATGGATGGCCAAACCTGGGCCTGGTCGTGGAGTGCCGGGGCGTTGGCCCTGGGCACGGCGGTTGCCTTGGCTCAAACGCTCGCGCGGCGGCGGTCGTTCGTCGAAGCGGCCCTGGAGATCGACCTGCGCTGCGGACTGCGCGAGCGCGTCTCAAGCATGGTCGCGCTGAGTGACGAACAGCGGCAGTCGGCCGCCGGTCAGGCGCTCGTCGAAGACGCGCTGCGGCGCGTGGGGGGACTCGACCTGCGACAGCAGTTTCGCGTCCAGCTCGACCGCCGCGCGTGGCTCCCGCTCGTTCCTGCCGCCCTCGTATTCGTACTCGTCACGCTCGTTCCCGATCGCGAGCCAGACGCTTCGGCGGCAGCCGCTTCGCAGGAAGCGAACTCCAAGCAGGTGAAACGCTCAACGGAAGTGCTGCGCAGGAAGCTCGCCGAGCGCAAGAAGAAGGCGAGCGAGCAGGGGCTGAAGGATGCCGAGCGGCTGTTCGACAAGCTCGAACAGGGAACGAAAAAACTCGCTCAGGCGGAAGATCTCGACCGCAAAAAGGCCCTCATCGAACTGAACGATCTGGCCCGCGATCTCGAAAAGCGGCGGCAGTCGCTCGGCGGCACGCAGCAGATGCGCGAGCAGTTCAACAAGCTCAAGGACATTCGCCAAGGCCCGGCCGAAAAGCTCGCCCGCGCGCTGCGCGACGGCGACATTCGCCAAGCGCAGGCGGAACTGAAAAAGCTGCAAGAGCAGCTCCGCAACGGCGAGCTTGACGAAGCTGCCCAGAAGCAGTTGGCCGAGCAGATGGAGCAGATGCAAAACAAGCTCAACGAAATGGCCGACGCCCATCAGCAAGCGATGGACTCGCTAAAGAAACAGATCGAGCAAGCGCAGCAGGCGGGCGCCTTGGAGCAAGCGAGCAAGCTGCAACAGCAACTCGACAAACTGGC
>CAYZVT010000085.1:0-14008 GCA_964481585.1 uncultured Pirellulales bacterium | reverse complement strand
GCGACAACTTGAGCAGCAGGGGTCCAAAACGCAGTGGCGCGTGGCGCAGTCGCTCGTTTGCCAGTCCGCGATCGCGACGGCGAATCCGCCGCGCGCCGACTCCGGCGAGGTAGCCACCACGGACAATGCGGAGCAACCTGGCGCAAGACGAGTGCTGCCGTCTTCGCTCCGGTAGCGGCGCGCTGTACCCTTTTCGCCCGAGGCCACCAGGCCGGTCTGGCGCGCTAGCTACGTGAAGACTGGTCCCTCGATTCACGCCTGCGCGGGCAGGACGTGCTCTGCTGACGGCTGACCGCTGACAACTGGATTCCCGCCTTCGCGGGAAGGACGCGCGCTAGAAGATGCCCGAGAGGGCTTCGCGGGACGGGCTTCGCCCGTGCCGAGTCGGGTGAGGCCGTGGCCGGCCGAGATTCGCCAAGTCGCCGCCGTGCTGCGGTTGTTCACGCACGTCGAGCACCAGCGCGCTTTCGATCCCCGGCACGCCAAAGCGGTTTACCGGCCGCACGCGCAGCGAATTGCGGCCAGGGTGCAGCATCCAGCGGAAGGAGCTAGCGGCAGTGCGGTACACCTGCGATTGGTCCACGACGATCTCAAAGTAGTCGAAGTTGGGCGTCACCGTACGAAAAGCAAGCTCCAGTTCTGCCGCCGATCCAGCAGGCGTGTTCTTGCGAACAAGAACTTCTGCTTGGTTCAGCGTCCAGTTGAACTGCCGCAGATCGCGGCTGCGCGGCCGCTGCGCATGAAGGACGCGGAACTCCTCGCTCACCGCTTTGTCGTCATAGGTCAGGCTCGCCGCGTCACTCCGCGCGGGATGCCCCCGGAAGTAGTAATTGGTCATCCAGTCATTGCGCAGATCGGCAATATCGAAGGGAACATTTCCGTTGATAATCGCTCCCGGCGCCAGCTCCCAGACCTTGAGATGGACGAACGTGGTGCGGAGGTCGCCGGAGGTTTGCTCGCCGTATTGAATCTGCACCTCGTCGTTTTTGCCGTCGATCACCAGTTGCCGCAATTCCAACCCTCCCAGCGGCACGCCGTTTAGCTCGTAATGAAGATTTAGCTCCGCATCCATCAGCACCCATTTGCCGTACTGATTGGACCAGACTTCGAGCATCCCGTGGTCCGAGGAGACCAGCCGCGCCTGATGGCCCATGCTCAGCAGCACTTGGCTGCACAAGAGCGGGAAGAAGTGGCAAGGGTCGAAGTGCCGCTCCGGGTCATAAGGCTCGTCCGTTTCGTTGCGATCGCGGCGCGTGAGAATTTCGAGCGCGTCGAAGTTGGTCTGGTACAGCTGGTAGTCGCAGCGGCGAAACTGGCTCCGGCTCCAGTTTCGCAGCAAGACCATTTCCTCAAACTCATCCTTCGCTCCGGCCACGATCTGGTCGAGTTCAAACCGCTCTCGCAGCTCATGAAGCCGAGGCTCGTCGTAGGGCTGGTAACGGAACGGGTAATCGCTGCGGATGATCTGCGGATTGTCGACCTCCCGCAGCACCACGCGCGACGCCGAAAAGAGCCGTCCCTGCTGCAGAGCGTGCTCCACGCGCTCGTAGTCTTGCCAGCGGATCTGTTCGGCATCGCGCGGAGCAAGCTGTGCGAGCCGCGGCGCGCACGGGTCGGCCACTCCCACGGCTAACTCCACCGCACTCAGGACGACCATCCGTGCTAGCGCGCCCGTCGCGGCGGTAAGCGAAAGATTATAGTGGTAGCTCGCGGCACTTACGCTGCTCGCCACCACCATCAGCATCCACACCGCGACCGCGACGGCCTGCCGCGATCGGCGGACGCGGGAAGACAGGCAATAATTGCTTGCTGCCGCAGACACGCCCCGTTCTCCTTTCGCTTTCCGCTCCGCTTCCGTCGCAATCACGCCGCTCCGTATGCGGTGACCTGCCCGTTACGGGTGCGTCGGCGGCGACGCCGGAAGGCGAAGACCCCCCAGCACGTGGCGGCCGTTCCCAGCAGCACGAAGGTCGAAGGCTCCGGGACCGGTTGGGCGGCCAGCACAAACCGCAGGTCATCCACGGCAAAGCGATCGCGCCGCTGTTCAAAGCCGTCGGGGTTCGACAGCACGAGATCAATCATCGAGAAGGCGCTACCCGGCGAAGTAAAGCCGAAGAATTGCGCGCCGCCGGTCGCTTGCCCCTCGAAGGGCACGGATGTTCCGTCATCGAAGAAGGCGGTGAGTGCTCCCAGCCCGCCTTCCAATCCCGTCAGATAAAGCCCGCCGGCTTGAATCGGCTGATCGAAAAGAAACCGCAGCGTGACGGAGGTCACGGCACTCGAAGCCGGCGGCACGACGGTGAGAGACTGACTTCCTCCGGCCGTGGTATTGAAGCCGGTCGTGGCGCTGCCGAGGGCATTGTTGATGCCCGCCAGCGTTGGATCGGCGTTGATGAACGTCGCGGTCACGCCGGGTGCAAGAGTCGCCGAGCTAAAGTAGCCCAGCGGTTGGTCTTCGAGCGTGACCAGGTTCAAGCTTCCGAGTGCGGAAGCAGCAGCATCGAAGCTGGCGGCCTCGGCATCGGAATTGGGACGCGGATCGGTGGGGCCAACGCCGACGTCGCCCGCCGCGAAAATGACCGTGGCGGGGGCGACCTGGGCACCGAGCAGAGAAGCGAGCAACGCGACACTAAAGCCAACCAGAGGTAGCCGGTTCATGGAATAATCCTTTAGGGCAAATCAGCGGAGTCGGGACGATCGGGGGGAGGTTTCAAACGATGCGGTGCAGTCGCCGACGCCAGATGCCGTTGTGCGTGGTGTCGCTGCCCCGTTTGCGGCGCGGCCGGTCCGAGTGAGGAAGCCGCCGCAGCTTTCTGCGTTCTTCGCGCTTGGTCGATGAGTCGAAGGCGTACTCGTCTAGGTCTGCGAAATACTCGTGGTCGTAGGTCATGAGCGTTCTCGTTTCATCTGGGAGCTAAATGAGCCGGGGCAGCGTCAGACAACGGCCGAGCGAGCGGCCGTTGTCCTCGGCTGCAAGAGTTCCAATCAAGCGGCCAGACGCTTGGCGTCCGCGCGACGCCGACGCACCAGATGGCCGACAAGTGCCGCCACGCCCAGCGCCGCCAGCAGTAGACTGCTTGGCTCGGGCACGACCGCTTCAAGCCGCACGTCTCCGTCTCCCCGGGCAAAGAAGTTCACCGGGAAGTTCGTACTGGTGTCGCTTCCGGGGAAGGGTCCGAACGGAGTGCTCCACGCGGTGGGAGACGAGTCACTGGGATCGAAGACGACCTGCTCGGTGACGAAGATCGACTTCAAGATTCCGGTGGCGATCAAATCTTCGCCGTCAGGCCCAAACAGGTAGCCAGCCAGGCCGCTCACCAGTTCGAAGCGGCCCTTGTCTTGGCCGCCGGACTCCTCCGGATCGCCGGTACTGCTGAAGTTGGCCGTGAAAGGGTTTTGCAGTCCGGTGAAGGTGTCTTCGAACGAGGCGAAGAGGGTTCCTTCGGGATTGTCGAAACCAAGGCCGGTCCCAAAGTCCGCGCGTTGCGCGGCGTTGGTGCCATAGATGTCGACGTAGAGGTTCAGGAAGCTATCGCCCATCGGCACATGCTGATACTCGGTGGCCAGGGCGAACCCGGTTCCGAAGGGAACCGTCGTGACGCTGGTAAACTCGATGTTCGTGGCGAATTTGCCCGTCAACTCCCAGGCCCCCGATTGCGGAGAAGCGTTGAAGAGTGGAGGATTCATCACGGCACCTTGCCGATCCACGAAGCTCGTGGCGGCGAAGATGCCCTGCACGCGGGCGGTATCGCCCGGTTCGATCTGCGTGGTGTTGACGTTGCCCGGCGCCTTGCTTACGACGACATGATTGATGGCGTCGAAATCGACCTCATCCACGTCCTCGATGGTCACGCCGTCGTTGTTGTCGAACGTGAAATCCTCGATTTCAAAGATTAGCTCTGCATGGGCCGCCGAAACCGGCGCGAGGCACAGCGCAACGAGCGCGATCCACGCCACACGGCCGACAGACACAGGTAAGTGCAGCATCACAACATCTCCTTTCTTTCCCTCAGTTAGACGCGGACCACGTAAGGAAGCTCATTGCCGGCGGGCATGCCGTGGTGCATGGCGCGGCAAACGGACAAACAGGTTGTGCTGGATGACTCCCTTCCCTTTTGATGCCCCATCACGTGTGCCCCCGCCGCCAGTTCTGGTGCCGGGGCGCGATCGACAGGAAGCGATCTCCGACCTCTCCTCCACGTCGATTCCGCATCTCCGCTCGGTCGCTCTCCAAGCGGCGCGTGGCGGTCTTCATCCGCGCGCCTGGCCGGACAGGCCTCGTCTCCATTGCCCCAGCCACGCCGCGCAAGGCGGTTTGCAGGCGTACAGCGCTGCGCCAGCCGCGCGGCTGCGAAGCTCGTCTTCAATCGCGTAGCGGTCGCCAATCAAAAACACGGTCGTTTTCTCCGAACGGTTGTGCAGCGATTGGAACAGTTCAAAGCCACTCATGTCCGGCAGTTGAACATTGACCAACCACAGTGCGGCGCTGTTGCGGGGAAGCAGACGCAACGCTTCGCGCCCCGTTGCGACCAGACGAAACCGAAAGCCCGTGTCGTGCAGTTGGTCGATGAGTTCGGCGTAGTCGCCGGGGTGCTCATCCACGACCACAATCTCCGCCTCCGTCGTCTTCACCTGGATCATCGCGTCTCCCAAAACCTCCAGAAGCTCCACGGCTCCCTCCGCAGATCCTGCAGCTCATCACGCCGCCAATTGGCCGCTCCTTTCGCAACGGTCGCGCCGCGCAAAAGACGCAGCCGTGCGCTACACGCGCTAAGTGGTGAGCAGAGAAGAAGAAGAAAATTCCGCGCGATGCAGACTGCGAATGAGCGCGGTGGGGCTTCGTCCACAAACGGACGATCGCTGCTCAACTTCGGACAAGAGCGTTGTCCGCCTGCAACACAGCCCGCGCCGAAAGCGAACACCCGCACTGTCCCAAAAACGGACAGGCACGCGGCGCGACGGCGCGCGCCGTTGCGGACGTTCGAGCGCAGTAAGAAGCGCAGCGACCTGCGCAAGACGCATCAGCGCAGCGAGCGCGCTGCGGCGGCCGTTGTGATGCGGCGCGATGCGCTCTCTTCAGAGAGGACGCGCAAGAAATGCAGCAGGCGGAGCGTGCCGCAGCGCGCGAAAGAGAGGACTGGCGATCTCGAAGGCGATCGCAATCAAAAGAGTGCTCAGCGCGGCTGGCTTGGCCGCGCGACGCGGGGTAGGTCGGTGGCGGGATCGATTTCGTATTTCTTGATCTTGCGGATCAAGGACTGGCGCGTAACGCCCAGCAGCCGCGCCGCGGCGCTTTGGTTGTTGTAGGTGTGGGCGAGCGTGACGACGATGTGGTCGCGCTCCAGGTCCGAGAGCGTCTTCCAGCCCCGCCGGGGGCCGGCTTCTGCGACCGGCGCGACCGGAACTGCTGCCAACTCGGCGGCCAGCGGGTCGTGTTGCGGTTCGCCCGGCGGAAGCCCCTGCCCGCTGCCCGGCCAAACCAGCGGGGGCGCGAGATCCCAGCCCGTTGGCGGCGGCGAAAAGACTCCGTCGATCGCGCGGGGCGGCAGGTTCGGCGGCGGGCCGAAACTCCATCCGTGGCCGCTCATCCCCGGTCCGCTGGGGAACATCGCAGCGCGCAAGATCTGCTGCATCAGAACCGCGTCGATCACCGGCGCGTCGCAACTGACAACCGCCTGTTCCAGCACATGCCGTAGTTGCCGCACATTGCCCGGCCACTCAAACACGCGGAGCACTTGCCGCGCTCCCAGGTCGAGCGTCTTCCGTGGCAGTCCGTGGTTTTGCGACAGTTCCAGCAGGAAGTGTTCGGCCAGCGCGTCGATGTCCTCCGGCCGGTCGCGGAGCGGCGCGGCCTGCAAGGCGACCACCGCCAGGCGGAAATAAAGATCGCCGCGGAAGCGGCCCGCCACGACCTCCTGCTTCAAATCGCGATTGGTCGCCGCCAAAATTCGCACATCGACCGGATAGCCCTGATGACTGCCGACCGGCACGACCGTCCGGTCTTGAATCACCCGCAGCAGCTTGGCTTGCAGATCGGGACTTAGCTCGCCCAACTCGTCGAGAAAGATCGTGCCGCCATGCGCGGCGCGGAAGCAGCCGATTGCCTCATATTCCGCGCCAGTAAACGCGCCTTTCTTATGCCCGAACAGTTGACTGGCAAAGAGCGTGGAGGTCAGCGCCGTGCAATCGACGGGAATGAACGCCTTGTCGCGGCGTCCACTTTGCGCATGGATGGCGCGGGCGATAACCTCCTTGCCGGTTCCGGTCGGGCCACTAATCAGAACCGTCGAGTCGTGCCCCGCGATCCGCTGGATATCGTCCCGCAGCCGCCGCGTCCAAGGCGATAGGCCGATAATCGACTGCACACGAACCTCCCTTCCATGCCTCTGCTGCAAAAGTGGCAACCGTCCCGTTCGTCAGGACGCTCAGGAGCGCTTCCCCGACCGTGGCGGCCATCACCTCCGGTTTTTCTCTGCCGCCTCCGCGCGGCAGAGCCTCTGTGCCTGGAATCTGGCGAAGATCGGCTGCGTGGCAAAGTAGCTGCCAGGACCACGCGGCGTCGGCTTCCGCGCCGGGCGCATTGAGGTGGGTGCTAGAGCAAATGGATCGCCAATCGGCAGACGAGGACCCCCGCGCGCGGGTTTTTTCCTACCCGTCGCACCGTGTCCAACACCGCTCAGCCGCTAGAAAGCTCACGCCGCCCGAAGTGCGGCCCGTCGCGCCGAGGCGGGTGCGGTGAGGAAGCAATCCCGCCAGATTGGCGGACGAAATCCAGGCCCGAAAGAGGGTTTACGGTGAGCGATTCCACCCTCCGCGAAGCAATGCTCGCCATGATGAGAGGCGGCCACGAGCGTTAATGTCCGCTGCACACAGTCGTTACAACAGTTGGGCACAAAGCGCGCAAAGGCACTCGATTTTGGATGGAGGATGGGCTAATTTCTCACTCTGCACTTCCAATCTGGTAAAGCGCGGATGAGCTGCTACTGCATTGATAGCGTCAGCCAACTCGCACTCGCCGTCCTTTCGCGTTTTTCTAGCGTGCCGAGGAATCTGCTGCATCTAAACGACGCAGATCGTCTATCGCCGGAGCGAGTCCGTGCGGTTCTGCACCATCGCGGACGGCCACTTTGTCTCGCTCGCCTGACGCTCTGGCAGAGGCTAGTCGCGGAGGAGAAACGCTTCCAGCAAACCTTCGGCCGTTGTCTCCCCGACAAAGCCCACTTGGCCGTCGGCATAGAGCGCTACAAACCCGCCCGGCCGTAGCTGTCCGAGCCCGCGCTGCGGCTGGTCCGGGTCAAGCTCCCAGTCGTCCGGCTTCGTCCACGGCACCGCCTGGTCCGCGTCCGCCTCGACCAGCAGAATCGTCTCGCCCCGTTGCTCGTCGAGCGCACTGAGCGGCGTCGGTTCGGTCGGATGCAGCGCCGTCCGCACGTCGGCCGCGCCTGGTGCAGGCACGACCGCCAGATACACCGTCCGCCCTTCGGTCACAGCCGCGTCGAGATTCGGCGAGTGAAAGACCGGCGGCATTTCCTCGATCAACTGCCGGTTATGTGGACTATCCCACGGCTCGTCGTGATGGAACTCCTCGTAGAGCGACTCGTAACCCAACTGCGGCAGAATCCGCACCCGCCAGCTCAGCCGCAACTCCGGCTTCTGGGCGTCTTCCGCGCCCGCCAGCGGCAGCGCGCCGGTCGCTTCGGCGTAGGCGTTCAGCGCACCGCCGATCTGTTCCATGTTCGTCACGGTCAACGACCGTCGCGCCGCTTCGCGCGCCGCCTGAATCGCCGGCAACAGCAGCGCCGGCAGAACGCAGGTCGCCAGCGTCAAAATCGTCCCGAGCGCGATGCCCGCAATCGCCAGCCCCCGCCCGCCGAGCCGCCCCCGGCTGCGGTCGATCTTCACCAGCGCCACGATTCCCAAAATCAAAGCCGGGATGCCGGTAACGAAGCAGGTAAAAAACGCCGCCAGCCCCAGCCCCAAACTCGCCACGGCATAGCCGCTACGCCGCACCTCGTCCGGCTCATCGGCATAAGGAGTCGAGGCGTCGTATGTCATCGAGTTACAGACCCTCTCGGCCCACCCTGCACCGCAGCGGATGTCTCAAATGTCACGAAATGTCTCGCTTCGGAGTGTTTTTCCGCCCCGCGCTGCGATCCACGCCCCAAGCCCTGGCGGGCCAATGCCTTGCGCAAAAGATGCTCGCCTCCAAAGCGTGACATGCGCGAGACAAACCGTGCCAGAGGGTGTCAAAGGGTGCCAAAAGCGAGACACGCCACAACCATCGGGTCCGCATCAGAGAACCTTCCCGATGCGCGACTCCCGAGCACTACTTCCAAAGGCGACACGGAAACGGCCGTACCGGCCTTCGCGGCCACGGGCGAAAAATGTCGCCGTCAGCACTCGACGCGTCCCTCCTGGCCCGAGCGCAAAACGGCGAGCAATCTACCACGCCCCCCGCTTGAGATCAACACTTCGCAGGGCAACCCGCGCCGCGCGCGGCAAGAGAAAGAAGCGGATGGGGAGGGATTCGAACCCCCGTTACGCTTTCGCGTAAAGCGGTTTTCAAGACCGCCGCCTTCGACCACTCGGCCACCCATCCGGTGCTATCTTTACCGGAGTTTTCGCGTTCCTGCTTGGCGGAGGGCAGCGGTTTGACACCCGATTTGACACCCGCTAAGCTGAAAGCCACCTAAAGCGACACCCGCGCCGGTTGCATCGGGCGGGTGTCTGACACCACCCTGACACCCGTTAAGCGAGGTGGCGCATGCGCAATTCTAGCACCCGCAAGAAGGCCAGCAAACCCAGGAAGCCCCGCCCCGACTTCCCCTTGTTCCCGCACGCGAGCGGGCGCTGGGCGAAGAAGGTGCGCGGGCAATTCTGCTACTTCGGCAAGGTCGCCGACGACCCCGAGGGCGAAGCTGCCCTGAAGCGCTGGCTGGACGAGAAGGACTATCTCTTGGCCGGGCGGACGCCCCCGCCGAACCCCGAGGACGTTTTCACGCTGCACAAGCTGTGCAATGCCTTCATGGCCCACAAGGACGACATGCAGGCCAGCGGCGAGCTTGCCCCGCGCCCGTTCGCCGGCTACAAGCCAACCTCCGCCTTCACGCTGGCCGTGCGCGGCAAGGGGCGGGCCGCAGACGACGTTCGGCCCGAAGACTTCCAGAAGCTGCGGGCGGCGATGGCGAAGAAGTGGGGGCCGGTCAAGCTCGGCAACGAGATTCAAACCGTGCGGTCGGTCTTCCGGTTCGGCTTCGAGTCGGGACTGCTCGCCCTGCCGGTGCGGTTCGGCCCCGCCTTCAAAAAGCCATCGGCAAAGACCCTGCGGCAGACCCGCGCCGCCAATGGTCCGCGCATGTTCACCGCCGGCCAAGTTCACGCGCTGCTCGCCCACGCCAACCGGAATCTGCGGGCGATGATCCTGCTGGGGCTGCAAGCCGGCTTCGGCAATACCGACGTGGCCGAGCTTCCCATTCGAGCGTTGGACCTGGAAAGCGGCTGGCTTGATTATGCCCGTGTCAAAACCGGCATGCCCCGCCGCGTGCCACTATGGCCCGAGACGGTTGCCGCTCTGCAAGCGGTTCTCGACGCGCACCCGGGCGATTCCGATCTGCTGTTCATCGGCCCGCGTGGAGTGGACTACACCGGCAACCACCGGGGCTACCGGGTCGCGGCCGAGTTCAACCGCGCCCGCAAAGCGGCCGGCATCGAGGGCCGCAGCTTCTACGACCTGCGGCGCACGTTCCAGACCGTGGCCGAAGGGGCGCACGACCTAGTGGCGGTACAAAGCATCATGGGGCACGCGCCAAGCAGCGGCGATATGTCTGCCGTCTACCGCCAGCGCATTGACGACGACCGCCTGCGGGCCGTGGTCGAGCATGTCCGGCAGTGGTGGCTGGCAGGGAAGCCGAAACAACAGAAGACTAGTACCTGAGACTTGATATAGTAAATACGATGCAACGGGACGACCGCCACGCCGGCCAGCGTGCGGTCAAGCGGCATCGGGTGTTCCCTGCTTTCTCCATTGTGCAGGGGCACCCGACGCCGGCCCGGCAACAATGGAGAATTCCCGATGGATCAAAGTGCCCGCAACAGCCTTGCCCGTGCGGCATTCGGTGTTCTAGACGGCATTGCGTCTATTCAGCACTACGCTTACTTGGCAGTCTTGGCGGGCGATAATGTAGCCGCGCACGTGCTAATCGATCTTTTCGGTGAAGATACCTGCCGCCAAAGCAGCACCATCGTGGGGCGATTTATACCTCACCTCGCCGACCTGCAGGCTTTGCTTGATCGAGATCGAGATGAACTGGCCTTACTGTATCAAGAGCCGGTCATGGTCGGGGGCAGTGCGGCAAATAGCTTTTCCGAAGCGATCTACAAGCACGCGTTTTATATCTATGCTTCAATTGCGATCCACGCAAAGGATGGCGAGTCTATTTGGGTTGTAAATCGCGATTTGGACATTGGCGGGGTTGCCGATCGCTGGAAGCGTATCGCCCTTCAGCTGCGAAGCGCACTACCAGAGCTAGACGTGGAGTCGCTTGGCTGTCTTCTGGAGCGCGAATTTGCGCTATTGAGAAACGCAGCGCCCAAGCTCCCGAGGGCGGGCGCCAAAGCTACGCTGAAGGGCCGGCAAGCTAGTATCCTGCGGGACATGCGGAGCGGAATGGGAACGAATGACATCGCGGACAAATACGGCATGTCTGCAGGGGCGGTGCGGAAATTTCGTTCCCGCCACAAAGACCGTCTCGGCTAGCTGATTCGCCAAAACGTGACGCAGTGTGACACGTCACGTTTTGTCACGCCGAGGACTTTCTCTGTTATGCGTACCAAAAGCCGCAGTTTTTGCGGCTTTTTCTTTTTCCTGTGTGACGCGCGCAGAGTGTCACGCTCTTGCGGTTGAATTGCTCCGAGTCGCAAGCCATTACTTGCCCACAGGAGCGATTGCAAGATGAGAGATGCTATCGAGCGGCGGAAGCTCACCCCGCCGCAGATTGCCGCGCAGTACGGCATCAGCCCTGACAAGGTGGTCACCTGGATCACCAGCGGCGAATTGAAAGCGTTCAATGCCGCCACACGCCCCACTATGCGCCCGCGCTGGCTGGTCGACGTTGAAGATCTGGCCGACTTCGAGCGCCGCCGTGCTGCGGTCGCGCCTCCCAAACCGCAATCGCGGCGGAAGCGTGCCAGTGTCGGCATGGCGCGGGATTATTTCTAGGACAGCAAGAGGGCACAAAAAAAGCCGGCTGCCCCAGAAGTTGACCGACAGCGGGGCGAGCACGGCTTGTGAGAACATGATGGATCATAACACACCGGCAGCGAAGCCGGAAAGCGGCTCGCTCCAGATCGCCTGCGAGCCGCCCGACAAGTGGGGCAAGTCTCACGCCGTCGCCAAGATCGACGGCAAGATCATCCACCGCGACGTAGGGGACTGGCGCTCGCAGTACCGCCGGAAGCAGTTCGCCGAGGCGGTTCTCGCCGCAACCAGCGGCACTAGCCGCGTTCCGACCGACGAAGACGACGCCAATTGGACCCCTGATGGGCCAGCCGAGCCGACCGGCACAGGCGAGCTTGAAGCCGCACTTTGGGATGCCGCCGAGCGCGCAGCACGAGCGAGCGTAAACGGCAAGAGTCGTCCATCAGTCGAACTGCTCGACCAGCCGCCGCCGCGCAATCTCGACGCCGAGCGGGCGGTCATTGGCTGTATTCTTCTCGACCCTTTGACGGCCGCCACCGTTCGGGACGTGATTGGCTGGAAGGACTTCACGGACGAACGGCATCGCGCAGTTTTCCGGCTGATCGAGCAGGCGTGCTTGGACGCCTCGCCGCTCGACCATGTAACGCTGCTTCCGTTGATGAGACAGCAGCCGGCGTTCAGCGATGGACAAGCCACGGCCTACTATGCCGACGTGGCACGTGCGGTGCCGAGCGCCGCGAACGCCGGATATTACGCCCGGCAAGTCCAAGAGGCATCGCAGCGGCGGCGGCTCTGGGAATCGTCGCTCGCCACGCTACAGGACTTGGCGAACGACAAGCCGACGGGCGAAGTGCTCTGCGACTTACAAAGCGATCTGTCGGATTATGTTCGGGGCAGCACCAGCGGCATCGATTACAAGGTGCTCACGAGCGCCGAGCTTGATGCCGCTGACTTCCCGATCGTCTACGCGATCCAGCGCATGCTTGTGCTGGGGCAGCCCTGCATTATGGCCGGCGGCAAGAAGTGCCTGAAAACGACGCTCTTAATCGCGGTGGCGATTGCCCTGGCCAGCCGACAAAGGCTGTTCGATTCGCTGGAGGTCTACCGCCAATGCCGCGTGCTGATGATGAGCGGCGAGAGCGGACTGGCCACGATCCAGGAGACGTTTCGCCGCATCGCCCGCGCCCAAGGCATCGACCCGGCCGGCCTGGATCACCTGCTTTGGTCGGACACGCTTCCGAAGTTCGGGAACACGCTGCATATCGAAGCATTCCGGCGGCTCATCGTGGAGCATGGCGTCGAAGTGGTCATTATCGACCCGGCCTATCTTTGCATGGGCGACGGTGCCGACGCTGGCAATCTGTTCGCGCAGGGCAAGCTGCTGGCGCAGATGAACGAGGTCTGCCAGGAGAACGGCGTCACGCTCATCATCGCGCACCACACGCGCAAGGGCGGCAAGGCAGACCCGTTTGCACCGCCTGAGCTTGAAGATATTGCCTGGGCCGGTTTCCAGGAGTGGGCGCGCCAGTGGATTCTTGTCGGCCGACGCGAACCTTATCAGCCCGGCACGGGCGAGCATCGGCTGTGGCTGAGCACCGGCGGTTCGGCCGGCCACTCGGCGCTGTGGGGGCTGGACGTATCTGAGGGCACCAGCGACGGCAGCGAGGGCCGCAAATGGGAGGTCGAGCTGCTGCGGGCAGACGAGGTGCGCCAGGACGCCAGCGACCGCGAGGCGCAAGCCAAGTCGAAAGCGCACGACGAGAAGATCGAGACGAACAAGCGCCGCATCCTAGACGCGATTGTGAAGCTGCCCGACCACCGGGGCACACAGACCGACATTCGCGCCCGCAGTGGGTTGAGTGGCAACACCTTCTCGCTCCCCTGGGCGGCGCTTCTGAACGATGGCGACGTGATTGAGGACGGCGAAATCACCAAAGGCAACAAGCGAACGTACACCGCCTACGCCCTACCAAAAGAGGGGCAACAGGACAACGGGACAGAGCAACGGGACAACGGTTGTCCTGGTGCCTGAGGAGCAACGGGACAGCAGCCCTATAGGGGCTGTCCCGGTCCCGTTGCTCCCCAGAGTCCTGATAGTCGCAACGGGATTCTGTCCCGATGCAAACCCGAATCGAGAAAGGAACAGCATGGAAGCCGAGAGAGTAACTCCCCTGACAGGCCAACCGATCAAGCGGCGCTACCAACTGGTGCTTGAGCACATCGCCGAAGATGAAGGCGCGGCAGACCGCAGGCTGCGCGCGGCGTTGAAGTGGCTACTTCGCGTTCATCGGCTGCGCGTCGTGACGATCGAGCCGGCGAGCGTTGGCGGCGAACGAGGCAGGGGGGGAGGGTAAATCTCTGGCACCCACCAGCCTCAGACCGCACGCTTCCCCTTCCGCGATTTTTTCTTCCCCCGGTTCCGCCTGGATACTCACCCCCGGAGAACTACCGATGCCTAAACCCACTCGGCAACCATCACCGCCAGAACACCTAAGCCCAGAGGCGCGCGAGTGGTTCGCGGCTGTGGTCGAGGGTTTCGAGCTTGAAGCCCACCACGTGCGCCTGTTGACGCTGGCCTGCGAAAGCTGGGATGAGTCCCGCCTCGCCCGCGCCGCCGTTGCGGAGCACGGGCAGACGTTCATTGACCGCTATTCGCAGCCGCGCGAGCGCCCCGAAGTCGGAATTGCTCGCCAAGCCCGTACGCAATTCGCGCGGCTCGTCCGCGAGCTGGGGCTCGACGTTGAACCGCCGGCCGAGACGCGACCGCCGCGCCTTGGAGGAGCAAAGCACTAATGCCAGTTCGTCGCAAAG
>CAYZVT010000084.1:10216-14198 GCA_964481585.1 uncultured Pirellulales bacterium | reverse complement strand
CCGCTGCAACCAAAGTCTCCGGTCCCAAATTACTTCACGGCCTCTGACCGCTGACCGCTGACCGCTATCCACTGGATTCCCGCCTGCGCGGGAAGGACGCGTCACTTGTCAGTCGCTACACTGCTCCCGGACGCGGCTAGTCTTCGTCGTCTTCGTCCTGCTCCTCGTCGAACTCGACACTCGGCATCGCATGTTGGGCGTTAGAAAGCACGATGCAGGAATCGAACCGCTGCGGCAGCCGCCCGATCAGGCTGGGCTGTTCGACGGCCGCCATGCCAAGCGACTCGACGACCTCTTCGTTCAGCTGACTCAGCAAAAACACCGCGCCGCGCCGCAGCGCCTGGGCAAGCTGCCAGGCCGATTCGACGTCGCCGGAATCGGTGTGGCGGATTTCTTCGATGGCGGCTTCGACGTCATCGGTTTCGGCCAGCTGCATCAGCGCCGGCCCCGGCCCGGTCGCCAGATCGGTGCAGAGCGCGATGGCCCCCCCCTCGACCGACACCGCACGCAGCGCCGCAGCCAGCGCGCGGGCGACGCTTTCCCAATTTTGTTGCGCTGCGGCGCCCTCGATCGACGCCACCACGAGGCTCGCGCGACGCGGCAGCCGGCAGTGCCATAGCGCCGCGCCAAGCCGCTGCGCTTCGGCCGCGACCGCATCGACATCGCCCGCCACGACGTGCTGAATCGTTTCACCAGCACCGGGTACAATCTGCACCATCAGCCGCGCCCCGAGCAGCCAGCCGACTTCCTCGGTTTCTTTCTTTCGTCGGGCACGCTCGCTCGACGATTCGAGATAGCCGGTGCCACGGAAGCGCGCCTGGGCGGTCTTTCCCGAGAATGAAGGAAAGAGGCTCGCGTAGCTGCCCCGGTAGTCGGCCGCTTGTTGCAGCCGTAGCACGCTCACCGGCAGGACCAAGTCGGCTTCGCAGATCGCGCGGTTGAGATAGATCCCCTCGTTGCGCGACGAGGGACCAAGCAGCGCCAGCGCCGGCCGGTCGTCGGGATCGTGAACGAGATACTCGACCTCGGCGGCGACGTCACGAGCCAGGCCGCCGCGCGGATCGGCGGCGCCGCGCTCGACCGCTTGGCGGGATTGGAGGAGCACGATGTTCGCCGGCTCGACTCCGGCTTGGAGTAGCGCCGCAACCACGCCCGCCACGATAGCCGGCACCTGCGGTAGCTCGTCCGCCAGCACCACCGCCACCCGGTCGCCTGGAACGGTCGCCACCGCCAGCGGCGGATATTCCAGCGGCTGAGCCAGCGCGGCCGCCACGGCGGAGGCCGGATCGTCGATCGCCGCGTCGCGCGGGGCGTGACAGTGGGCGACGAGCACCTCCGGCGGGACTTCCAGTTCAATCGTGGAGCCGGTGCCGTAATGCAGCACGGAAGACATACGCGGCCTATGGGGGACAGAACAATGCAGCGAAAATCAGCCAATTTCGGCTCTGCCGCATCATATCCCTGGCCCCCAAAGGGGGTCAAGCAGCGGCCCGTGCCGCATGCGGCACGGTTGGCAGCGAAAGCGAACCACCACAATCGAGCTTTACGCGGGACGCCGACTTTGGAAATAATCGCCCCTTACAAGGAAGTCAGGAACGACTCGACCCGGCGCAGCCGGAGACCAACGCAGGGATGGCGAGCATGACGACGCATGGGCGGCGATGGGCGGATTGGGCACTCTTGGTACTGCTGCTGGCAGTGCCGATCGTAGCGAGCGGCTGCGGCTCGGATGAGCCGGTCGCGGCTCAGCCGCCATCCAACGCGCGCGATAGCGCCGCTCCGGCTGCCGCAAAACTTACGGCCCAGCAGGTGCTTCAGCGGCTGAACGAGGCGTACCGCGCTGCGGAGAGCTACGAAGACGCCGGCAAAATCTACTTCTCGTTCGTCGAGGGGAACCAGGAATACGTCGAGGAGCCGGTCCCGTTTTCGCTTTCGCTCCAGCGTCCCAACAAGCTGCGGCTGCAAATGTTCTTTGCCGCACTCGTTTCCGACGGCGAGAAGCTGCGCGCGGCGGTCAAGGACATGCCGGGCCAGGTGCTCGAAGTCGCCGCTCCGCAAGAGCTGACGGCGGCCAGCTTGCCGCAGAGCGAGATTCTCGACCATGCGCTCAATGGCGGCCTCGCGCCGATCAGCGCTCCGCAACTTGAACTGCTCCTGGGCGGCGGCATCGCCGCGCCCGCTGGCACGCAGCCCAAGCTCTTGGAAGATGCCGAGACGGATGGGCAGCGCTGTTACCGCGTGGCCCTGGCCACGCCGGATGGCGAAAAGGTGCTGTGGGTAGACCAACAGAGTTTCACCCTGCGCCGCGTCGATCTGCCGACGCGCAAGTTACGAGAACTTCTTGATGCGCAAGAGCGGATCACGAGCATGAACGCTTGGATTGATCTCAATGGAGCGCGGCTCGACACCGAGGTAAAAGACTCGGTCTTTCAGTTCGAGGTGCCCGACGAAGCGGTGCGCGTGCAGTATTTCGTGCCCCCCGTCTCCGCGCCGCCGACGCGCGTGGGCGAGGTGCTGTCGGGCTTTGAGTTTGTCGATTTGCAGGGAAAGCCCCTCCGCGACCAGGATCTCCAGGGCAAAGTGCGGGTGCTCGAATTTTGGTTCACCACTTGCGCGCCGTGTCAGGTGAGCTTGCCCGAACTGCAAACGCTCTACGAAAAGTACCGCGACCATCCGCAGGTGAGCTTTCTCGCGGTGAGCATCGACGATCCGCAAGTTCCTGACGCCGACGTGGAAAAGGCGATTCGCGCGCTCGGCGTCGAAGTGCCGGTGGCCCGCGATACGAAGGGGCAGGGAGAGAAGGTATTTCGCTTGCCCGGCGCGCCGACGTTGGTGCTGCTCGATGAGAACAACAAGATCCACGCCTTTCAAGTGGGGCTAGTTCCGGGGCAGGGAGTGATCGAGCAGCAGATCGAGCAGCTTTTGGCCGGCGAAGACGTGGCGCAGCGCGTGCTGGCCAATTACGAGCGCGAGCGGCAGGCGTATGAAGTCGAGCTACAAAAAGCCTCGGCCGACGCGGCCACGCAGATGATCGAAGTACCGCGCGCCGAGATCGCCCCGCGCAGTGAGCCGCGCTTGTTGAAGCTGACGGAACTGTGGCGCAGCGGCGACGTGAAAGAGCCGGGCAACGTGCTGGTCGTGCCGCAAGAGGACGCCCCGCCGAGAATCTTCGTGCTCGACGGCTGGCGAGCCGTGGTCGAGCTTGACGCAAGCGGAGAGCTAGTCAAGCGTCACGAACTGCCGCTGCCGCCGCGCACCGGCGTGAGCTTCCTGCGCACGGCGGTTGATGCCGACGGCAAACGGTACTTTGTCGCGGCGGCCGTCTCGCAACAGCAGTTGCATCTGTTCGACGCTGCTTGGCAGCCGATCTTGTCCTTTCCCGACGGTAAGCACGCCGGCATTGCCGATGTGCAGTTCGGAGACTTGGGCGCGGATGGCGCGTTAGAACTGCTCGTCGGCTATTGGGGCGATGTGGGCGTGCAGGGCGTGTCGCTTGAAGGCAAGCGTCTGTGGTCGAATCGCACCATGCAAAACGTGATGCAGGTCGCTGTTTCGGGACCGGATGAGAAGCGCGAGCGAAAGCTGATTTGCGTCAACTCACGGGGAACGCTGGTGCCGGTCGATGCGCGCGGCGAGCAGTCGCCCGACCTGCGCGTGACGCGCCGCGCGCTGACGAACGTGGCGATTGCCGATCTCGATGGCGATGGCGCGTCGGAGTGGTGTACGCTCGCTGCCGATCCCAGTCAGTTGGGGAAGTTCCATGCCGTCGGAGTTTCCGCGACGGGCGAGGAACTGTGGAGCTACTCCCTGCCCGACGGGCTACACAAGTATCTCATCGAGCGGATCATCCCGGGGCAATTGGCCGTGGGAGACGGCGGCTGGATTCTGCCGGCCGCCGATGGCTCGATCCACGTGCTCACCAAGGACGGCCAACTGGTCGACCGCTTCAACTACGGCTCGGCGCTGACCGGGCTGGCGCTGG
>CAYZVT010000084.1:0-10206 GCA_964481585.1 uncultured Pirellulales bacterium | reverse complement strand
TGGCCCCGTTCCCCACCGGGCCGGTGCTTCTGGTCGCCACGCCCGAAAGCCTCGTCGCGTACCGTCTCAGCCGCAAATAACCGACGGGGGCGATGGGTGCCACGGGCATCTTGCCCGTGCTCTTTCTGGGAGATGAGGTCGGCTTGCCGTAAAGGCAAGTGCGGTAAATGCCTCGCTGCCGTCGGCCATCCTCCTTCGGCGGCCAACCGTTGAGGTACTTTGCACCGACCTCGCACCGCAAAAAGAAGTGCACGGGCGGAACGCCCGTGGCACCCTCCGCCCGCCACCCTCCGCCCTCTGCCTTCCTGCCCTTCGAGGGCTTCCGCTTTCGCGGTGCTCCCCCGCCACCCCTGCTGTCTGTTCCGGCTTACCGGCATAACCGTCAAAGCCCGCTTGTGCGGGGGCTGGGAAAATATGGAAAGAACTCGGATGGGCTAATCTGCGGGATTTAGGCCGACGATAGCAATGCATATACCGAGCGGAAAATTCTCGGCAACATTCCCAGACGGCTGCAATTGCCGGCGCGACTGAACGCCAGATGCGTGTCCGCGGCTGAATTGGCCCTCTGGGACGAGCGTGTAGATTCTACCCCGTTTGTTGAAGGAGTCCTCCCAATGATTCGTCGATCCGTGGCCGCCCTGTTGGGCGCGGCGCTGCTGTTCGTTTCGAGCAGCGCCAATGCCGGTCTGTTGGACCGGATGATCTATGGTGGTGGCTGTTGTGGCGTCGAACCGAGCTGCTGTGCTCCGGTCGAGCCGGCCTGCTGTGCTCCCGAGCCTTCGTGCTGCGAAGCGGACGCCTGCTGCGGCCATCGCGGCGGCTGGCTGCGCCGCGTGTTCGAGCGCTGCTGCAACGCTTGCGCGCCGAGCTGCTGCGAGCCGATCTGCGCCGAGCCGGCCTGCTGCGCTCCGGTGGTCGAACCGAGCTGCTGCGCTCCGGAACCGACCTGCTGCGAGCCGGCCGCCTGCTGCGACAACGGCTGCGCCCCGCGCTGCGGGTTGCTGCACCGCCTGTTCCATCGCGGCTGCGGCTCGTGCTGCGAGCCGAGCTGCTGTGAGCCGAGCTGCGCCGCTCCTTGCGGCTGCGGCTACTAAGGCGGCTTAGCGGCCAGCAATCGTAAGATTGCCGCCGAAAAGACCCAAAGCGGCCCCGTACCGGGCAGGTGCGGGGCCGCTTTTTTTGTTGGCGAGCCGCCCGCGCTACCGTTTGCGGAGTTCCAGGACGTACTTCATCAGATCGTTGAATTCGTCGCGGCTTTTGAGTTGCCGTGTCAAGTTCGCCGGCATCATCGACGTGCGGGATTCAACGACGTCGTCGATGTCGTCTTGCTTGAGGACGATCGGTTCAGGCTCAACCAGGTTGCGCAGCACCAGCTCCTGGTCGTCCTCCGAGATGCAAATGCCGGTGTAGACCTTGCCATCGTTGGTGATGACGTTCACCTGCGCGAATTGCTTGTCGATGCGTTCCGAGGGACGCAGGATCGAATTGATCAGGTCTTCGTTCGAGAGCTTGGTCTGGATCTGGGCCAGATCGGGACCGAGGCGAACCGCTCCCGCAGGCGGATCATGGCAGGCGAAGCAGGCCGCGGCCGATTTGTAGAACAGGTGTTTTCCGCGCTCGCTGTCACCCTTCTCAAGAGCGACCTTGGCAAGTTCGGCGGGCGCGGCGCTCAGCAGTTCGTCCTCGAGTTCCACATTGGAAAAGCCTTCGGGGGCGATGCCGATGTTCTTCAGGACCAACGCTTCTTCGAGAGGGTGCTCGGCCAGCAGATCGTCGGGCCGCCAGAACGTAGTGCGATCGATCGTTGCGGCGCGTACCCGCGCGACCGTCTCGGGACGAATGGGCGAGGCGTGATTGCCCCAGGTATTGCGGACGAAGGTGAGCACCGCCGCGATTTCCTGATCGTTGAGGAGCGAGCGGAAGGCGGTCATGGGCGGCACGCCGAGCGCGGGGTTATACGTCTTACCGTTGACGGTAATTTTGCCCCACATCCCATGCAGCACCGCCTTGATGAGCCGCTCCTCGCTGCCATTGACCCAGGGGCTGCCGACCAGCGGCGGATAAACGGTGCCATTGCCCTTGCCATGCGACTGGTGGCATGTGGCGCAATGCGATTCCCGCTGATAGACCTGGGAGCCGAGTTGGTAAATCTTCTGGTCTTCGGGGCTGAGGTGTTTCGGAGAATCGTACTTGATGATTTCGATCTCGACCGGAGCCGCGAACCCGCCTGCCCGTGTGTCCACGTTGTGCCAGAAGTGATACACCGTCTTGGCCGCCTCGACCGCGTGCGGCACCTTCGAGTTGAGCAGCTTGTTGAGCAGCGCCTCGTTCCGCACGTTGTGCTGCTGGTGCAGCCAGAGCGCCTCCAGCAGATGATGCGCTTCGAGTTCATCGTCAGGATTGAAGTCCTTGCACCATGCTTGCGCGGCCGCGATTACGGCGTCCGAGTCGCGGGCGCTTAGTTCGATCCGGGTACGATGGCGCACGCCGTTGACCGGGTGTTTCAAGTTCTCCAGCAAGGTCGCGATCGGCTGGCCGTCGATCTTCACCGGCTTTTGCAGCGGCCGGCCTTTCACCGTCAGTCGCAGGATGCGGCCGTGCGTGTGGTCGCGGTTGGGATCGCGGATGTTATGCTGCATGTGGCCTATGATGACGTTTTGCCAGTCCGCGATGTACAGCGCGCCGTCCGCGCCCACGACCGCGTCGGTCGGCCGGAAGTTGCGGTCCTTGCTTTCCAGCAGCGGCTTGACCGGTGTTCCCCAGACGTGGCCGAAGGGGCGTTCTTTGCCGTCGCCACGGTCGAGGTCGTACTGCTTGACTCCCAGGAAGCCGATCACGTTGCAAATCAAAAAGTCCTGCTGCATAGCGTCGGGAAAATGTTGCGACGAGAGAATCTCGTTGGCCGGAACGGGGCGAAACTCCTTCTCCAAGAGTTTGTGCATCTTGAAGCCCTTGCGCTCGGGCCGCACCTGGAAGGCTCTTCCGCTCGTACCGTCGGTGGCGTAGCAATAGCCCCAGTAATCGAAGCTGATCCCGTGCGGATTGGGCGAGTTGCCGGCGTGCGGCGTAATCATGAACGTGCGGGGATCGAAGCGGTACATGCCCGACTGCCCGATGCTCAAGTTCTGCTTCCAAGGCATTTCGTGGTTGTGGACGAGGAAGACGCCGCTTTGCCAGTAGATGCCGCCATCGGGACCGTAGATCAAATTGTTGGCGGCGTGATGCGTGTCGGAGGTGCCCAAGCCCTGGAGCATGGGATAGCGGACATCGGCCTTGTCGTCGCCGTTGGTGTCCTTAAGGAACAGCAGATCGGGGCCCGATGTGACCAGCACGCCGCCGTTCCAGAATTCAAAGCCCAACGGGTTGTGAACGCGTGCAAAAATTTTGCGCTGATCGGCGCGCCCGTCGCCGTCGGTGTCCTCAAAAATCGTGAGGTTGTCGCTCATTTCCTTGAGCGGCTCCCACTTGGGGTACGTGTTCCAACACGCCGCCCACAGCCGGCCCTTGCTATCCACCTGAAGCTGAACCGGATTGGCCATGTCGGGGAATTGAACTTCAGACGCGAAGACGTTCAGCTCGAATCCTTCGGGCACGCTGGTCTTGGCCGCACTCTCTTCGGGCGACAAGTACTCGACGGATCCCTCCTTCGCAGCATCGGAACTGCTGCTGCCCCCGCCCACGTTCGAGACCACCTTGACGGGCGGAGGAACGTTGCTGTCGTCGATTTCGTACTTCCTGCCTTCGGCGGCGGCCCAGATCGCTTTGTCGCGATTCGCCGTCATCACGTCGAGCATCACCAGCTCGTGCTTGAGCACGTCGGCATTGGTTTGACCGTTGACGAAGGAAAGGTCTGCGCGGCTTCCCCAGATGTCGTTGCCGTCGGTGGCGCGAAAGCGATTGTGCCAATGCCAGTTCTTCTCCTCGACTGCCGCGTAAAGTCCAACCAGCGAGTCCAGTTCGGGGGCCTCTTTACCGAGCATTTTTTGGGAGATGATGTCCGCCAGTTGTTGATAGCCCTTGGCGTTGAGGTGGATGCCATTGAGCGTGTAGCGTTCGCTACTGGACTCGAACAGCTGATAGGTCGGAGAATACAGATCGACAAACGTCGCGCCGGTTTCCCGCGCCGCCCGCCGCGTGGCTTCGGTGTAGGCGGCCAGATTCGTGTTCAGCGTTACGCCATCGGGCAGGTTTGGATCGCCGGTATTCTCGGCGGCGATCGGGCTGAACAAGACGAATCGTGCATCGACCCCCTTCTCCTTGCGCAACGCCCTGTACCGCTGCACCAGCTTGACTAGTTCGGCGCGATAAGCGTCCGCCTTTGCGGGCCCGTCAAACGATGCGTTGTAGCCATAGAACGTAAAGACCACATCCGGTCCAACGTGTTGCAGATATTGCGCATCGTTGGTGAAGCCTTTGCTGCGCGGCCGCTCGTTAACCTTGTCTCCCGAGAAGCTCATGTTCCGGAAGCTGACGTTCAGGCCCTTCAAATGATGTTGCAGCACCGTCTCGACCCACGGGTCGTGCTGCATACGGTCGGCCAGGCCATTGCCATAAACGGCAACCACGTCATCTTGCTGGAACTGAAACGGATTCGCGTTTGCCACCGATTGCGCGTGAAGCAGCGCGGGCATCGCAAGTACCGCGAAACAGGAAGCCAAGATGCTTTGCAACGGCATGCACTTCAGGTAGGTCACGGGATGGATCTCCGTTTCGTCAGCAAAGGGGAAAGAAGCCGCCCACTGAACTGCGGCTCACTCCGGGTCGTGCAAGGGGGGGAGAAATTGGCAGGATAAACAAAACCCAAAAAGCTGCGAGAACCCGCGTGGCTTCTCGCGCCGCTTCGCGTCTCGCGCGACGGCCGCTGGCGAACCTCACGACGAAAGCCAGGTGACGCGAAATCGGTCTGCTTTCGGACCGCGGCAAACCCCGGAACGGTGTTTTCCAAGGGAGGTCCGGAGGAGTGGACGATCACGGCCGCAAAGGCATGCTATCCTTCTGAGTTTAAACTGAACGCGCAGCCGTTGGAACCAGGCGGAGTTTTTTCGGGGTTCGGCTGCCGATTGAGGCGGGAAGCTATCTGCCGCGGCGGCATTAGCCCTATCCTGCGCGGGGGCCGCGCCTAGCCGCAGCCAAGGCAGTATCCCCCCTTGGAGAGCCTCCCCTCCGCAGCCCCCTTTTGCCGATGAGCACCCCCTAAGCATCGCAGCGGCCACCTGGGAGTGAAACGCGAGACTCCAATACCCCCCAGGTCTTAACAGCGGATGGCCGGCCGCTGACGCAACGCTGTCGCCTCGGGGAATAAACTTTCTTAGCATGGACGATGGTCCCAGCAGAGAAGGCTCCAGGCACAGGTTCAGGCGAGGAGGCGCAGCACCATGCGGCAGATTTGGAGCAGGGCCGGCGTGGCCGCGATGGTTGTCGCGGGGTCGATGGTTGCCGTCGCGACGCTGCATGCGGGCGATTCCGCAGTCGCGCGCTTTCGCGGCCATCTTCGGGAGGGCCATTTCGGCCAAGCCCTCGCCGTCGCACGCGGCACGAGCAACCAGCGGCGGCACGATGCCATGCTCGCGCTGCTCGCGCTCTCGCAGTTGCAGTCCGGCAGCGACACGGCGGCGCGAAAAACGGCCGGAGAAATCTATCAGCCCCAAACCCAGCAGCAGGTCATCGACTACATGCACCACCGCCTCACCGGCGGTCAGGGAGGCGGTGTTGAACCCGATTTTGAGTCGCTCATGGAACTCATCAGAGCGACGATCGCGCCAGATTCGTGGGCGGACGTGGGCGGGCCGGGAGCCATCGACAGCTTTGCCGGCGGCGTGTTTGTCGATGCGCAGGGAACCTTGCGCCCGCTGGTTCGCACGGCCCCCGACGCAGCGCTGCTCGCTTTGCACCAGGCGGCTGCCGTCGCCTCGGATCAAGACGAAGTGCGGCAAAGCGCGCCGCTGCGGATGATCTCCCTCCCCCGGCTCAAGCGCGCCATCGACGAGCGCGCCGCGGCGGAACTTCCGCCGACCGAGGCGATGCAGATGCTCGCCGGTTTGCAGCGGGTGCGTTACGTCTTCGTGTACCCCGAGTCGCGGGAAATTGTACTTGCTGGGCCTGCCGGCGATTGGCGCAGGGATCATGAGGGGCGCTGGATCAGCCGCGAAAGCGGGCAGCCGGTCGTGCGTTACGAGGATCTGATCGTTGTGCTGCGTCACATGCTCCGCACGCCCGACGCGCGGTTCGGCTGTTCGATTACGCCCACGAGCGAAGGACTTGCCCGTACCCAAGCCTTTCTCGCCGAGTCGAGCAAGTCGCCGCTTCGCCCTGGGCAGCGCGAGCGCTGGCTCGCCCAGTTGCGCGACACGCTCGGGCATCAGACGATCGACGTCTTGGGACTCGATCCCCGCACGCGCGTAGCCCGCGTCATGGTCGAAGCTGACTACCGGATGAAGCGAATCGGCATGGGACTTGAGGAAGGCGTGCTCGGCGTGGAGAGCTATCTGGATTCGATTCACGTGCCCCCCGGTCAAGCGCCGCCGCCGATGGACGTGCTCCGCTGGTGGTTCACGCTGAACTACCAGTCCGTGCTCGCCACCGAAAACCGCAGCGGCTTTGAAATTCGCGGGCAAGGCGTCCGCGTGCTGAGCGAAAATGAGCTACTGACCGAGCGCGGCGAACGGGTCCACACCGGAAAGTCCGACGCGCTAAATCAACAATTCGCCCAAAGCTTCACCACCCACTTTGACGCGCTCTGTGAAAAATACCCGCTCTACGCCGATCTGCGCAATATTTTTGATCTGGCGCTCGTCGGGGCGCTGCTGCGGGCAGAGGAACTCGTCGAGCGGGCGGATTGTCAGGCGGATCTGCTCCCCGACGCACAGGTTTACCGCGTCGGTTTAGGCCCGGCGGCTAGACAGGTGGAGACGGTGATTAACCATCGCGTCATTAATAAGGCACACATCCTGGCCGGAGTCAGTGGCGGCGTGGTCGTCGCGCCGGCAGCGCTGGTGCAGAAGGACGCAATGGAAACCGACCAGTACGGATTGCTCCGAGCGCAGCGCGTCGCATCGCAACCAAAAGACCCGCAGCGCTGGTGGTGGGATTAGCTGGGCATTTAGGCGAAGAAGCCGCCTTGCCGGCCGATCCTCCGCTGGTGGCGCTCGTGTGCGCGCCGCCGCCGTTCGTTTTGCACCGCTTCCAGCCGAGCCAGGCGTCTCCGCCGTCGCAAGTAGAAGAAGGCCGCGACGGCGACCACGGCAAGAATCACGAGGGTCGTCAGCCCTAATTCGGCTTTCTTGATCCACTGGGCGATATGGTCGCCAAACAGATAAGTCAGCCAGTAGAACAGCCCGACCACCACCGTCGCGCAGAGCAAATCCATCAAGAGGAAGCGCCGAAACGGGATGCGCAGGATGCCGGCCGACAGATAGACCGGCGAGCGGACTCCCACCATGAAGCGGGCGGCAAACAGTACCTTCAGCCCGTGGCGACGGATCGCGGTTTCAAAGCGCGCCTCGCGCTCGGCGTGCAGCAGATGGGCGAAGCGGGGGTGCTCCTTCAGCAGGCCGTGCCCCCAGTGGTAGCCGATCGCGTACATCACGCAATCGCCCAGAATCGCTCCGACCAAGCAAGCGAAAAAGGCCCCCAGCGGGTCGAGCGCCCCCTGCGAGGCAAGCACGCCCGCCGTGACGACCGGCACCTCTTCGGGGATCGGCAGTCCGCACCCGGTCAGGACGAGAAACAGGACGATCCCCAGGTAGGAGCCGTGCTCGAAAAGCAAATCCACCATGATTCGCCTGGGGTCATCGCGAGTCGTTCGTAGGCGTCCAAAGCAAGCCCATTTTACCGACATCGGCAGGACCGGGTATGGGCAATCCGGCGAAATGAGACGTCCGGGCGAAAGCGACCGCTTAGGGCGGTCAGCAATCAGCCGTCAGCGCTCTAGCGGTCAGCGGTCAGCAAATTACGTTCTTCCCACGCAGGCGGCGGTCCCGTGGTCAGGGGCCAGGGAACGGGGGACCGGGGACAGGGACACCACGACGTCATTCCCGCGCAGGCGGGAATCCAGAGAGGAGACTTACCATCTGGATTCCCGTCTGCGCGGGAAGGACGTTTGCGCGAAGCGATGCCCAGAGCCTTCGCCCTAGCCGAGCAAGCGGAAACGGTGCTCGTCGAGGCCCTGCTGAACCACCGCTAGCTCGCCGGCGCGCTCGCCCGGGCAGACGAGCACCATCGCCAGCGACGGCCGCGCTTCGCAGTAGCGCCGCGCCTCGTGCGGTCCCAGGACATACAAGGCGGTCGCCAGGGCGTCCGCTTCGGCTGCCGTCGGCGCAAGGACGGTGGAGGAATAAACCCCTACCGCCGGGTAGCCGGTGCGTGGGTCGAGCACGTGCCCGTAGCGCCGCCCCTGGTGATGAAAGAACTGGGTGCCCGACCCCGAAGTGCCGAGCGCCTCGTCGCGCAGAGAAAACTCGGCGATCCGCTGCTCCGGTCGGAGCGGGTGCCGCAGCCCGACCGTCCAGCCCTGCTCGGGCGTGCTTGGAGGCGCGCCGCGCGCGACGACGCTGCTCTGCCCACCGTGAAAAAGAAAATCTCCGATGCCGGCTTCCCAAAGCAGATCGGCCGCGCGATCCACCGCGTAGCCCTTGCCGATGCTGTTGAAGTTGATTTCTAGCTCCGGGTGGCGAAACCGCACGCTCCGCTGCTCGGCATCGAGTGCTAGGAACTGGCTGCCGACTTTTCCTAGCGCCTCGGCAATTTGTTCCTCGCTCGGCAGCTTCCCCGCGCGGCGAAAAAAACCCCACGCCTTGGAGAGCGGACCCGACGTAATATCAAACGCCCCGCCGGTCGTCTCGAACAATTCCACCGACTGCTGGAATAGGGCAAACAGGCCCGGCTCGACCGTGACGGCCTCGTGCGCGGCGCGGCGGTTTAGCTCCGTTACTTCGGTGTGGTCCCGGTAGACCGAAAGTTGGTCTTCCAGGGCATCCACCAGGTCGAGCGCCGCCACGGCGGCTTCGGTCCCCTCGGGGTACTGCTTCCCATCGAACTGAATCTCGAACTGGCAGGCCATCGCCCGCCGGCTCAGTTGCAGCAGATAGCCGCTCGGCTGCGCCGATTGCGGAAGGGCGGGTCCGTCCGGCGTCGAAGTGGCCTCGCCCTGCGTGAGATCCAGCAGGCGGTCGGCAGCGGCTCGGCCTTTCAAAAAGTCGCGGCGCGAGGATCGGCGTGGAGCGTTCATCGCTTCCATTATACTCGCCGGCTGGTGGCTGCCAGAGCACACGGCAATCGCGATTCCCGCGCGTCGGAGAACCGGCTATGCTGGGAGCTAGCTTGCTGAAAAAAACGCCGTGGCGGCGTGGGCATCCAAGAGGTCTGCATGAAACAGCCGATTATCAGTGTCTCCGGGCTGCGGGGCGTGATTGGCGAGAGCCTGACGCCCGAAATCGCCGCGCGCTATGCCTGCGCCTTCGCCGAGACGTTGCCGCCAGGAAAAATCGTCATCGGCCGCGACGGGCGCGGTTCGGGGCCGATGCTCAGCGATGCGGTGCACGCCGCGCTCGCGGCGGCGGGCCGCGATTGTCTCGATGCCGACGTGGCGGCCACGCCCACCGTCGGTCTGCTGGTGCGCGAGCATGGCGCTGCCGGCGGGCTGCAAATCTCGGCCAGCCATAACCCGCCCGAGTACAACGGCCTCAAGGCGTTTGCGGCCGATGGTCGCGTGCTCCCGGCCCAGCAGGGCCAGCAGGTGCTCGCCCGCTATCAGGCCGGCGAGATTACCTATACCAGCTATGACCGGCTCGGCGGCCGCGTGCGTTTGCAGAATACGCTCGACTACCACTGGTCGCGGATCAAAGAAACGATCGACATCGAGCGCATTCGCGCCTGCCGCTTCCAAGTCTTGCTCGACGCGAACCACGGCTCAGGCAGTCTGCTGGGCCGCTACGTGCTGGAGCAACTCGGCTGCCAGCTGACGCTGCTCGGTGAAGTGCCCGACGGCCGCTTTGCGCATCCTCCTGAACCGACGGCCGAAAATCTGGCGAGCGTGCTCAGTGCCGTTCGTGAAGCGGGTGCGGAGATCGGATTTTGCCAAGACCCGGATGCCGATCGCTTGGCCGTCGTGGATCCACAAGGCCGGTATCTGGGCGAGGAGTACACGCTTGCCCTGTGCGTCGATCATGTGCTCCGCGCGCGCAAAGGCCCGATCGTGACGAACTGCTC
>CAYZVT010000083.1:0-14206 GCA_964481585.1 uncultured Pirellulales bacterium | reverse complement strand
TTCCCACGGCGCAGCCCTGGGAAAACGGCAGGCGCAATATAAATTGTGAAAAGCCCCGGAATTGCAGAAGGCCCAACGGGCCGTCGCGCGAGGGTTCATTGGTGGCGGCCCTGCGGGCCTTGCTTGGCGCTGTGGGTTTTTCCATTCCTGTTATCGCGCCCTGATTCTCCAGGGCTGCGCCCTGGGCTTTCGAGCATCGCCCCGTGGGGGCGAGAGGGAGGCCAGGCAACGAGAAGAATGCCAAGGGCGCTATCCGTACAGGGAATGCGTTCCAGCTTTGCTTCCGCGCTTTTCGCCCGTCACTCGCTCGAGCTTCGCTCTCGAGGGGGCGAAAGTGAAAAGTTGGCACCGCCGCGCCGGGGCAACTATACTGAGGCGGTTTGTCCGCTTCTCGTAGCCAATAGCCGGCGAGCAACGCTCGCCAGTCCCACGCGGCGCGAACCCACGCGGCGTTGCCATCCGGCTATTGGCGTTCAGGTGACATCAAACGGAAAACTGCTCTCAAAGGAAATCGGTTGATGAACGTCACGCTCTTGCATGCTACTGGTCTGACGCTCCTGCTCGCCCTGGCGAACGCCGCGTGTGCGGAGCAGAACGCCGCGCTCTCTCCCGAAGAAGCGGCCGACGGCTATGTGCTGCTCTTCAACGGCAAGAACCTCGACGGCTGGCAAGGCTCGGTCAACGGCTACGCCGCCGAGGATGGGCTGCTGCGGTGCAAAGCCAAAGGGGGCGGCGATCTCTATACGCAAGACGAGTACGCCGACTTCTCCTTACGCTTCGAGTTCAAACTGACCCCCGGCGCCAATAACGGCATCGGCATTCGCGCGCCGCGGAAAGGCAATCCGGCTTTCGACGGCATGGAAATTCAAGTCCTCGACAACACCGCGCCGCGGTACGCCAACTTAAAGCCGTATCAGTACCACGGCTCGGTCTATGGCGTCGTGCCGGCGAAGAAGGGGCATCTTAAGCCGGTCGGCGAGTGGAACCAGCAGGAGATTCGCTGCCAGGGCCGTCAGATCACCGTCATCCTCAACGGCGAGACAATCGTCGACGCCAATCTCGACGAGGCCGCAACGCCCGAAACACTCGACCACCGCCCGCACCCAGGGCTGAAGCGCGACACAGGCCACATCGCCCTGCTCGGCCACGGGCACGACGTTTACTTCCGCAATATCCGCGTTAAGCCGCTGCCGAACGAGTAACGCTGGTCCGCGAGGGGTGGCGGGGGCGCACCGCGAGAGCGGAAGCCCCCGTCGAGCCAGGCGCAAGACCATCGTTCCCGCGTAGGCGGGAATCCAGACCAGCCATTTTCTGCGCCGGGGCGCTTTCTTGCGCCTCGGGGGCTTCCGCCTTCGGCGGCGGCGCCCCCGCCACCCCTCGCGTCGCGGAGCGACGCGGCTACACTGTCGAGTGTTAGTCGTTGTCGGCGGTTTTCCAGTAGCCGCCGCGTGCGTGGTCGAAGACGGCTTCGCGGCCGCGGCGCGAGAGGTCGAAGCGGCCGCGGTGGAACACCTGATGGCCGCGCACCCAGGTCATCACCGGCCAGCCGGTGAGCCGCTTGCCGTGCCAGGGGCTCCAGCGGCTTTTGGTTTCTTGTTGCTCGTTGCGGACTTCGGCCGTGCGCTGCAAGTCGACGAGCACCAGATCGGCGTCGTAGCCGACCGCGATGCGGCCCTTGTCCACCAGATCCCAAACCCGCGCCGGGGCGTCGCACATCCAGCGGACGACTTGCTGGAGCGTACACCGCCCTTGGGCTACTTCGTTAAGCATCAGGGCCAGCGAGTTCTCGACCGCCGGCAAGCCCGACGGCGACTGCGGGTAAGGTTGGCGCTTTTCTTCGAGCGTATGCGGGGCGTGGTCGGTGGCGATGACCTGAATCCGGCCATCGAGCAGCGCCTGCCAGAGCGCCGCGTTGTCGGCCCGCGTCTTGAGCGAGGGGTTCATCTGCACGAGCGTGCCCAGCGCCGCATAATCGTCGATGCTAAAGAACAAATGGTGCGGGCAGACCTCGGCCGTAATCAGTCGCCGGTGGTCGCGGACCCGCTCGGCTTCGTCCGCCGTCGACACGTGCAACACATGGAATCGGTGGTTATGGCGGAACGCCAAATCCATCGCCCGCTCGGTTGCCAGGACGGCGGCACGGCGATCGCGGATGCGCGAGTGGTCGGCGACATCCTGCGTGCCGGAAAATTTTTCGCGATTGGCGCGGACCCTGGCTTCGTCCTCGCAATGCGCGGTAATCGGCAGGCTGGTTTCGGCAAAAATGCGTTCGAGCGCCTCTTGCTCATCGACGAGCAGATCGCCAGTGCTCGAACCAATAAAAATTTTGATGCCGGGCGTGCGTCGGACACGCTTCAACTCGTCGAGGTTGTGCGGCGTCGCGCCAATATAAAAACCGTAATTGACGAGGCTTCTTTCCGCCGCCAGGGCGAGTTTTTTTTCTAGCTGCGTCCGGTCGGTCGTCGCGGGGACCGTGTTGGGCATTTCCAAAAACGTCGTCACGCCCCCTTTGGCACAGGCCCGCGAGGCGGTCAGCAGGTCTTCCTTGTGCGTCAGGCCCGGTTCGCGGAAGTGGACCTGATCGTCGATCACGCCCGGTATCAGGTGCAGCCCGCGCGCGTCGATGACTTCCTCGGCGCGCGACTGCATCGCCGGGTCGATTGCCGCGATCTTTTCCCCGTCGACCAGCACCGAAGTCTGGACCGTTTCGTTCGGCAGAACGACCGTCGCGTTTTGAATGAGCGTTTTCATCGGAGGTGGTGTCTCTCGCTAACACGAGCCGCAAGGGCGGCCCTCTCGACGGGTGGCAGCGGACGGGTGGCAGCGGACGGGTGGCGGGGGCGCACCGCGAGAGCGGAAGCCCCCGTCGAGCCGCGAATGCCTGGGACTCGGGGGCGGCTGAGTGGTTCTTCGCGCTTGGGGCGCAGGTCTTCCTGCCGGGGGCGTTCCCCCCGCCTCTGCCGACTAATACTCTCAAGAATTCTCCGCGCCGACAAGCTGCCAGTTGTTTGGAAAGCGCTCGCGCAAACTGAGGCGGAAGTCGGGCTTTCGGGGGCTTCCGCTCTCGCGGTGCGTCCCCGCCACCCGACCAGGTCGTGCTGGCAGGTCAACGCATACCGACGGCTCATCGGCAAGAAGCGGGTCGTGCCATCTGGCAAAATTGGTCGAAGTTGACGCCCGGCGGTGGTCGATGACGATTCTAGCGAAGGTTCACCCTCGGGGCGATCACAGGCGGAGAGACGCCGATGGAAGCGGCGGAACTGGGCGCATTGCTACAGGAGTGGGCGAATCTGCTCCTCGCCTGGATCGGGTTTGGCACGATCGTGGGCCTACTGGCCAAGGCGGTCATGCCCGGCCGCGATCCCGGCGGTACGGTGGCGACGCTGCTGATGGGCATTGGCGGCTCGGTGATCGGCTGCGGCGTGCTCGCCTACTTTTCCGAAGGCACCCGCGTCACGCCGATCAGCCCGATCGGCTTGCTCGTTGCGACGGGCGGCGCGTTGGTACTGCTATTCTTCTACCGGCTCTTGGGCGGACACTTTTTCATTGAAGGGGGCGATTCCCCCGGCCACCCGCACCGCGTCCACTATCGCCGCCGCAGCTATGCGCGGCACGACGACTAGAGCACATGCACGTTAGCCCTCACGGCAGATCGCCTCGCGCACATACGTCCTTCCCGCGCAGGCGGGAATCCAGAGGTAGTAGTCAGCGATCAGCGGTCAGCAAGACACGTCCTTCCCGCGCAGGCGGGAATCTAGAGAGCAATCTCCACCTAGCTCTAGCGCCGGGCCGGCTAACGTCCTGGGGCGAAGATGGCACCGGCAGGCGCTACAGTCGGGCCGTTCCGCTCTCCGCTCTCCGCCCTCTCGCGTTTCGGGGGCTTCCGCTCCTCGCGGTGCGCCCCCGCCATCCGTCCCCGTTATGACGACGAGCGGGGCGGCGTAGCTCGGCGCGGCGTGTAGATCGTGCGGATATCGACGCAGGGCATTCCCGCCCGCCGCGCCGCTTCGACGCCGAGATCCGAGTCCTCGTATACTTGGCACCGCGCCGGCGCGACGCCCAAGCGCCGGGCAGCCTCCAAAAATACATCCGGCTCGGGCTTGTGTCGCGCGGTATCTTCGGCCGTGACAATCGCCTCAAACCAGCCTTCCAGCCCGATCTGCCGCAATGTCTGATCGAGCACCGGGCGAATCGCTCCGGTCGCCACGGCCATCGGCAGCTTGCCGCGCGTGCGGCGCACGACTTCGATGACCGGCGGAATCGGCCGGATCGTATGCAGCGCTTCTAAAAAGGCGTCTTCCTTCTGGCAGGCCACCGCCGGCACGTCGAGCACTCGCCCACACTCGCCCGCCAGCAATTCGATGATCTGCTGCGTTGGACAGCCGGCCAGCGCGTAGAACCGCTCCTCGGGAAAGTCGATCCCGTGCCGCGCCATCGTCTTGTGCCACGCCAGGAAGTGGGTGGGCATCGTGTCGGCAAGGGTGCCGTCTAGATCGAAAATGATCGCGTCAATCGCCATGGGCTTTATCAATTTGCGCGGGAGTGCGAAACGTTCCATTAAACCCTGCAAGTGCGGCCAGCGAAAGTTCTCCTGCGGCACGCGAGACCGGGGCGGTTGCTAGAAAAAGAGCGTCTCAGCGGGTAGGCTGCCTCGGGGGCATGAGGATTGCAGGAAGCAGGCCCGACCGGCGGCGCAGGGATGCCGCCACGGAAAACTGACGGCTCTCGATCGACACCGCGCCCATGAAAATCACCTTTGTGACGCCGCCCCCCAATCTCAGCGGCGGGATTCGCGTCATCGCCATCTATGCCGAGCGGCTCCGCCGCCGCGGCCATGAAGTGCTCGTCGTCCATCCCCCGCACCAGCGGCACTCGCTCTTGCAGGGCGTCAAGGCGCTCGCGCGCGGACGTGGCTGGCCGAGCCAGCCCTCGGCGCGGTCGCACTTCGACGGAACCGGCGTGCCGCAAAAGGTGCTCGACCGCTATCGCCCGCTGACCGATGCCGACGTGCCCGACAGCGACGTGATTGTGGCGACGTGGTGGGAAACGGCCGAATGGGTGGCCGGGCTGTCGGCCTCCAAGGGCGCGAAAGCATACTTCTTGCAGCATCACGAGACGTTTGAATACCTGCCGAAAGAGCGCGTCGCCGCGACTTGGCGGTTGCCGATGCACAAGATTACGATCTCGCGCTGGCTCGTCGAGCTGGCGGCGAGCGAGTACGGCGATCGTGATGTCTCGTTCGTTCCCAACAGCGTCGACACCGAGCTATTTTTCGCGCCGCCGCGCGGCAAACAGCCCGTGCCGACGGTGGGGCTGCTCTATTCGCGGGCGTACTGGAAGGGCTGCACCGTGAGCTTGCGCGCCTTTGCACTCGCGGCCGCGCGTCTGCCCCGTCTGCGGCTCGTCTCCTTTGGCAGCCACCTGCCTTCGGCCGAATTGCCGCTTCCGCCGCAGACGCAGTTCGTACACAAACCGCCGCAGCCGACGATCAAGGATCTTTACGCGCAGTGCGATGTGTGGCTGTGCGGCAGTTGGAGTGAAGGCTTTCATTTGCCGCCGCTAGAGGCGATGGCCTGTCGCTGCCCGGTAATCTCGACCGCCGTGGGCGGTCCGCTCGATGTGGTGGAAGACGGCCACAACGGCTACGTGGTGCCGCTGGGGGATAGCGCGGCGCTGGCCGAGCGGCTCGTCGAAGTGCTCTCGCTCTCGGAAGTGCGCTGGCAAGCGATGTCCGACGCCGCCTACGAAACGGCCGTCCGCTACACCTGGGACGATGCGACCGATCGCTTCGAGGCCGCGCTACAGACGGCGAGCGACCGCACGCACCAAGAAGTCGGCGCGTAAGCGACGGGTGGGGCGGGGACGCATCATGGGTGGCGGGGGGCACACCGCGAGAGCGGAAGCCCCCGAGGGGCAAGGCCGCGAGGCGAGCTTTTTAAGTGGCGGCCCGTTGGGCCTTCCTCGATTCCAGCGCTCTTACTACTTCTACGGCGCTACCGTTTCCCCAGGGCTGCACCCTGGGCTACCGAGTTCGGCCCCGTTGGGGCCGTGAGAAGGCCGGCTTGTCCGAGCCTCTAGGGCGGGAGGGACGCGACAGGCAAACGAAACTGCTCTAACGCCCCGCGAGCATCTGCTTCGCCCGGCCGCGCAGCGCGCCGACGCGGCGGAGCAAGCGGCGCGAAAGGCTCGGCGTGAGCGGCGTGATCGGCGGCATCGCCGCCTCGTCGAGCACGAGCTGGCCGTCGTGCGCGTCGTAATGCAGCGCGCGGGCCGGCACGACGCGCTGCTCCCAGTGCTCGGCGATCGGCTCCGGCGTTCGCGCGCCGCCAAGGGTGGGCCTTAGAGCGTGGGTGGTCCAGTCCGTGCCCCGCTCGTGCGAAAAGATGCCCGGGTTTTGCTCGACCAGTGCCCGCCGCGTATCAAGCCGCCGCTGGATCTGCTGCGGCGATCGGTACTGAAAATGTTTCAGCCGAATCCGCCGCGAAAAAGGGCGGCGCAGCGGTTCGGGCCATTGGGTGTCCTTCCACCGCAAGGCTCGGCGGTCGCGGAAGAAACGCGGTTCGGACCAGTTGTTGAGATAGTACCGGCACTTTTGTTCCACCGGCACCGCATCGTCGTACCGCGCCGGATCGCTGCGGTACTGCGCGGCATCGGCATCGGTGAAGAAGTATTGAAAGCTCGCCGACCAGACCAGATCAAACGGCTGCGGCACCTCGGCCAGAAGTGCGCGCGGATTGTCGAGGTAAAACTCATCGGCATCGAGCCGGCACCACCAGTCGCCCGGTCGGCTACGGTGGCGGAATTCGTGAAAGACCTCACTTCGCAGGCTATCGCGGAAAACCCGCTCCTCTTGTTTGTAGGGAACAAGGGCGGGGACTTCTTTCGCCAGCGCGAGCACCTGCTGCCAGCTTCCGTCGCAACTGCCGTTGTCGTAGACGTAAATTGCGTCGGCCCACTCGGCGGCGGCGCGGAGCGCTTGCGCGACGACGTCGGCCTCGTTCTTCACCATGCAGATACAGTGAATCTTCATGAGGAGATGCTCATCGACCACGGAGGCTACAGTACATCGCCCGCCACGACTGGAGCGAGAGGGGCCGTCGGCGAACGGTTGCCAGTGCGTATTTGCGGGCCGTGGGAACGTGGCCGTCCTGGAGCGCCCACCAGCACCATTTGCGGTAGTGATCGACCTCGCTGCGGCGGACCGGCACGTAGGCCGACTCTTCCAGCGCCAGCGGCGGCATGCCGCGCCGCGCGCGGGCTTCGCTGACGGCGCGGAAGGCGGCATCGCACTGGATCTTCGTGCGGGCATAGCCTTCGCTCGCCAAGTGCTGCCGGTAATGGGTGAGCACCTGCGGCAAGTTGACGAGCGCGCCCCGCTCGGCGAGCCGCAAAAACAGATCGAGATCCTCCGCCGGCGCGAAGCCCTCGCGGTAGCCGCCGACCGCTTCCACCGCCGAGCGGCGCAGCATCACCGCCGGGTTGTAGAGATGATGCCCCCGCCCGTGCAGGAGCGAGTCGGTGACTTCCTCATGGCTCAAAGCATCGACCCACTGGCAGAGCGGATCGCCGTCGCAATCAATCAGCAGCACGCGCGAGCCGACCACCACGCACTCGGGATGCGTTTCCAGGTACGCAAGCTGCATCGCCAGCCGCTCGGGCAGTGCCAGATCATCGGCATCGAGCAGCGCGCAGTATTCGCTCCGCGCATGGCCGACGAGTTCATTCCGCGTAGCGATCAAGCCCCGGTTTTCGCGGCGATAGAGCCGCACGCGGGCGTCGCTCGCGGCAAGGCAGCGGAGGATCTCCGCCGAACGATCGGTCGAACCATCGTCGAGCACGACGAGTTCCAGGTCCGTCAGCGTCTGCGCGAGCACGCTCTCCACCGCTTGGGCGACGTAGCGCTCGGCGTTGTAGACCGGCATCAGTACCGACACGCGCGGCGTGCGGCGGGGGGAAGTGTTGGGCATCATGCGACTAAAACCCGACGTAGAGCATCAGGCCCGCCAGCGCGGTGGCGGCGGCGTAAAGCGGCAAATCAACTTCGGGCTGCCACAGCCCAATCTGGCGGTGGTAATACGCTTCGAGCGGATAAGCGATCCAGCTTGTGGCGGCAATGCCCAGCACCAGTCCGTATCGCCCGCCGAGGTACGAGCCGACCAGCATCGCCACGAGTTGCACCAGCGCCGTGAAGCCGAGAATCATCGCCATCGGCCGCGACAGCCCGCGCGCCAGCAGCACGCCCGAATACGACTGGCCGAGAATATGGACGAGCGTGCCGAGCGAAACCACGCGCAGCATCCAGCCCGCTTCGCGGTAGCGGTCGTCATAGAGCAGGTTCACCAGCTGGTCGCCGAAGGCGATCAGGAGCAGCGAAGTCGACCACGTCATGGCGAGCATCAGCAGCCGGCTTTTGCGCAAGGTGGCGTAAAGCCGTTCGGGACGCTCGCGGACCAGTTCGGCATAGGAGGGGAACAGGACCCGGCTCGCCATCTGGGCGGCAGCTTGCACTACGGCCCGCGAAAGAACCACGGCGATGCCGTAGATGCCGAGATACCGCATATCGAGAATGCTGCCGAGGATCAGCCGGTCGCCTTGGCTGGCAAGGTAGGCGAGGATCGTGCTGAGAAAGATCCAGCGACCAAAGTGCCACAACTCCCGCAGCGCCTCGCGATCCCAGCAAAACCGATTGGCATGACCTTGGAGAACCCGGTGGCTCAACACTGCTTCGACGATCGAACTGAGCACGCTGCCGGCGACGAGCGCCCAAACCGACTGAAAATACCACGCGATCGGCACCATCACGGCCACGCTCAGCAGTTGGCAGCCGATTTCCAAGCAGGTCAGTCGGCCGAGCATCACTTCCCGGTTTGCGATGGCGAGTTTCGTCGAGCGAAACCCACTGGCGATGGTTGACAGGCCCACGACCGGCAACAGCGCCGTCAACAGCGGCTGCTCATACAGCACCGCCACGGGCCAAGCCAGCAGACAGGCGGCGCTCCACAGTACCAGTCCGCGAATGACCTGGATCGTCCAAGCGGTGTTGAGAAAGCGAGGCTCGTGGCCGCGAGGGTTGTGGATGATGCTCGGCTGAATGCCGAGATCGGAGAACATCTGCAGCCCTTGCAGAAACACCTGCACCAGCGCCATCAGCCCAAAGGCTTCGGGAAAGAGCAGCCGCGTGAGGATCAGGCTGCTTCCGAGCCGAATGGCCTGCCGCGCGCCATGTCCGCCCAGCGCCCAAAACGTCCCCCGAATCGCGCGCTGCCGCAGCGGCAACGGAGCGGAGGGCGTGGGCACGTCGGAGGAGGCTGACTTCAGCAGGGCTTGCGCCACGAGGGACTCCGCAGGAGAAAGGCAACGACAGACTTAGCTCAGAGCGTGCGGCTGCGCCGCTTCGTCCAGCGCCGGGGTGGGTTTTCTCAAATTGATAGGTGCTGTGTGGGGCTTAGGCACTCTGAGAGGAAAACTACCCTCAAATCAGGATTGCCCCGATTGGCAGCGAATCACATGCCGCTCTAATTGGAACTACTTCGTCGCGGCATACGGTGGTGGAAAATCGAAAACCTCGCTTCTACAATTCGTCCCATGTGTCGAAGCGGGTGGGGTAATGGCTGCCCCGTTTGGTGAGGGGATCGTGAGGGTCCAGAGTCGCGCGGGGCAATGCTGCTTCGCAATCTGACACACGGCAAGAAGGCCGCTGAGAAAAACGGCGTCTGCCGGAGCAGAGAACCGGGCGTTTCCACAGGAGGCATTTCCCTTGGACCCTTTGGCGTGTGCTGGACCGCGGGTGGATCGCACGGCTACGAAAGCTGTGAAAACCAACCGCCGCGCGTCGCGCGACCCAGCCGGGAACGACTCTTGTGGGCACGAGGCGGGACGGGTGGCGGAATTGGAAGACGGCACTGATTTTTTCTTACTGAGAAGCAACTTCGCAACCTGGGAGAGCGGCAATGACGCGCGCGTCTCTGAATTACCCCCAGCCATTAAACTATCCCGAGTCGACCTCGTTTTTCGAAGCCCCGCCAGGGGACGATCCCTCCTGGCAGCCGCGCTGCGCCGAGACGCCGGCGTCGGAAGACATCGTTTCGATCGTGGAGTTGAGCCACGAACTGCGGACGGCGGCCATGACAATGACCAGCTACGCGCAGGCGCTGCTCGAAGGGCGCTGCGGTTCGAGCGACGACCGTTCGCATCTGGAAGGCATTGTCTCTAGCGGCAGTCATCTGCTGGAATTGCTCGATTCGATGCTCGCCCCGCCGCAGCACGAGCCGCCGCAGGGTTGCTCGCCCGGTCGTGTCGTCAGCCAAGTCGTCACGAGCTTCGGGCCTGCGGCCGAGGCGAAGGGGATCGCGCTAGAGGCGTTCGTCGAGCACGATTTACCGCCGTGGGTGGCGGTCGATCCGGTGCTCGTGCGGCGCATTTTGACCAATCTGGTAAGCAATGCGATCAAATACAGCGAACGCGGGACGATCAGCCTGCGGGTAACGCTCGAATCGATGCGCGACGATGGTAAGCCGCTCGATCCGGTGATGCGCATCGAGGTGCGCGACCAAGGCATCGGCATGACCGAGGAAGAAATCAAACACCTCGCCGAACCGCGCTACCGTGGCGCGCAGGCGCGCCAGCGTCAGATTGAAGGGAGCGGTCTGGGGCTGGCGATCACCTGCGGCCTCATCGAGCAACTCGGAGGGCAGTTGGCCGTGGCGAGCGAGTTCGGCCAGGGGAGCGTGTTCCGGGTCCGTCTGCCGCTGCGGGACGAGGGGCTGGAGGGTTGCGTGCCCGGCCGCGGGATGGACGCCGCCTGGCAACGCCTGCCGCTGCCGACCCTGGGCGGAAAAGTGCTGCTGGTGGAAGACAATCCGCACCACCGCGTACTCGTGGGCAGCTCGCTCCGCCAGGCGGGGCTGGAGGTCGAATTGGCCGCCGATGGCGAGGAAGCGCTGGCGCTCGACCTCTTCCAGTTCGACGCCGTGATTGTCGATCAATACATGCCCCGGCTCGATGGTTCGCAGACGGCCCAACGCATGCGCGCCCGGGGCTATTGCGGACCGATTCTGTCGCTCACGGCCGATTGTCGGCCTCAGCAGCAGGCGCTCGACGCGCCCTTTACCCACACGCTTTGCAAAACCTCCAGCCGTGCGGCGCTGGTCCAAGCGCTCGCCACGCTGTTGCCGGACGCGCAGGCCGGCGGCGAAGCGCCGCCTCCGATCAGCAACGCGACCGCCGCCGCATCCAGAAGCGACGCGCAGCTCAAGCAACTCCGCGTCCGCTATGTCCGCAGTCTTTCCAGTAGTGTGCGAGAAATGCGCACCGCGAGCGAGTGCTGCGACCGCGCCGCGCTCCGCGCGCTGGCGCATCGCATGATGGGCAGTGCCGGCCTTTACGGCTTTCCCGAGTTGGGCGAGGCCGCGCGGGAGTTGTACTCGGCCGCCGAGCATGCGGCCCGCGAGCACCTCGACCTGCACCTCGGCCGGATCGCAAGCCGCGTCGAGTCGATCCGCCACACGCACGGCCACTAGCGGTCAGCGATCAGCCATTAGCGGTCAGCCATCAGCCGTCAGCAGAGCACGTCCTTCCCGCGCAGGCGGGAACCTAGAGGGCAGACTTCGTTTCTTTGTAGGGTCAAAGCGGCGATCCTCCCTGGAGGCATCGGGCGAAAAGAGGTGTAGCGCACGCGAGAAGGGAAAGGCTGTCGCGCGCTAAACGCTGAAAGCTGATCGCTGACGGCTGAAAGCTACCTGCTCTCCGCTAATCGTTGCCGGACATTACGCGGCGGCGGCCGCGGCGCAGTTCGATGCCGTAGCGCTTGATTTTGCGGTAGACGGTGGCTTGGCCGACGCCGAGCAGCCGCGCTGCGGCCACGACGTTGCCTTGCGCGTTTTCCAGCGCTTCGAGAATGGCCTGTTTCTCGATGCGGTCGATTGCCCGCAAATCTTGGTGCGCGTCTTCGACGCGCGTCCATTCATGCTCCATCGCCGGCGGCTCTCTGCCGTCGGCCTGAAATTCGCGGGGGAGCGATTCGGCGGTGATTTCGCTGCCGCGCGAGAGAATGACAAGCCGCTGCACGAGGTTCTCAAGCTGCCGCACATTGCCCGGCCAGTCGTACTGCATGAGCTTTTGCATGGCGGCGTCGGTAAACCCGGTGACGCGCTTGTGGTTTTTTTCGGCGGACCGCTGCAGAAAGCAGGTCGCCAGGAGCGGAATGTCCTCGCGGCGCTCGCGGAGCGGCGGAAGCGTGATCGGCAGCACGTTGAGGCGATAATAGAGGTCTTCGCGCAGCCGGCCCTCGCGCACCAAATCCTGCGGGTCGCGGTTGGTCGCCGCCACGACGCGCACATCGACCGAGCGGACGAGGCTCGACCCGACGCGCTGAAAGCTGTGGTCTTGGAGGAACCGCAGGAGCTTGGCTTGCAGCGCCAGATCCATTTCGCCAATTTCGTCGAGAAAGAGCGTTCCGCCGTCGGCCATTTCGCACCAGCCTTTTTGCCGCATGTCCGCCCCGGTGAAGGAGCCTTTTTCGTGGCCGAACAGCACGCTCTCGGCCAGGCTGGGCGGCAAGGCGGCCATGTTCACCGGCACGAACAGGCCGGACGCCCGTTGGCTCTTGGCATGCACCGCGCGGGCGACGAGTTCCTTGCCGGTGCCGCTCTCGCCCAGGATGAGCACCTTGGCATCGGTGGCGGCGACCTCGTCAATCATGGCGCGGACGCGGCCCATCGCCATGCTGTCGCCCAGCATCGGCTGAAAATTCTGTTTTAGCTGGGCCGGATCGTCCAAGCCGCGAACGCGGAGCTTGAGCCGCCGCTGTTCGATCGCGCGGGCCACGAGCGTTTGCAGCCGTTCCAGGTCGGGCGGCTTGGTGAGATAGTCGTAGGCGCCGAGTTTCGTGGCGGCGACGGCCGTGCCGATCGTGCCGTAGGCGGTAAGTATCACCACCGGCGGAGCCGACTGCTCTTGGGCCAGCATCGAGAGCACGTCGATGCCGTTGTGGGCGCCAAAATGCAGATCGAGCAGCACCAGATCCGCCAGCTCGCTCGCCAGTTGGTCAAAGAGTTGCTGGCGATTGGCCGCACAGGCGACCTCGTAGCCCCACTCGCTGAGGTGGAACTCCATGATGTTGAGCAGATCGGGATCATCGTCGGCGACGACGACCAGGTGGCGGTCGCGGGTGGGCATAGCAGTTAAGCTCGTTCAGGGAGAAGTAGCCAGCGATTTTTGCCCCGCCGTCCAGCCAGTCTAAAGGATCAGACCGAACTGGGAAACGGGCGCGGGGAAGATCGTCTGCCAGGGCCGTTGCCCGTGCCCGCGAAAGCTATGCCGCAGCCGCAAAAACCGCTCGGCGTTTGCGGTGCTTGCGCGCCAAGGAGGCTAATCCCAGGCAGCAGGTCAGGAAAAGCCTCGTCCCACGCGCCGCCCGGTACCTGCCTGAAAAACCGGAGGATCCTGCTCAGCGGCCGTGATCGCCTTATCGTGTTGATAAATCTTCTCACGGCTTTGAGCAATTTGGATTCACTTTATCTACCAGCCAGCAGATGGCTGTTGCGTGGTTGGCAGCGTTCTGCGGCACAAAGGCCGCACTGCCTAATCGTTGGGCATAGGCTTTGCGGCAAGTGCGAAGCTTTTCGGCCTCGGCAGGCTGGCCCATTTTGTCGCATCGCAGCACGACGCTGCTTTCCCTTCCCTTGCAAATTGAAAAACATGAGCACCCTTCCCTCCCCCGTCGCCAGCGTCGCGACCTCGGTTGCGCCGGCAGCCGCGTGCTCCGACTTTCATCTGGTATTGGGGCGGCCGCTTGATTTACAGACGATCGCCGACGAGGCCGCCGGGCGAAACTGCCCACGGCATGTCATGGGGCAGCTGGCCGAGCGACTCGGGGCGGAGATCCAGCGACCGGAGGAGGGGCCAGTCCGGCCTGCCGATCGGCTCCGCGCTCGATTGTCGAGCCGCCCGGAGCATTGGACTCAAGCGCGGCGCGTGGCCGCGCGGCTTGCGGGCAACCGTGACGCGGTGGTGTTCTGCACGGGGGAAGATGTCGGGGTGCCAACCGCGGCGCTCTGCCGCGCGCGCGGCGAGGGGCCGCGCATGGCCGTCTTCATTCACAACATCGACCGGCCGCGCGGCCGGCTGGCGCTGCGCTGGTGGCGGATGGCCGAGCGCGTCGACCTGTTTGTGACGAACGCGCAGCGTCAGGAGCAGTTCTTGCGTC
>CAYZVT010000082.1:0-14274 GCA_964481585.1 uncultured Pirellulales bacterium | reverse complement strand
CTTCGCTTCGCGTGCGCCCCCGCCACCCAATCCCTGCTTGCGGGCTAATCAGGTACGCGAGCCACGCTCGCCGGTCCCAAGGTTTACGAAAGCTGCGAAAGTGTAGCACTTTTTCAACTTGGTGGAGCGGAGCATGTGGCAAAAAAATCTCATGTGGCGAAATTTGCACATGCCCAAAGCGTGAGGTAGAGTTTCGCGACGCCTCATTCTGCCGAGTGCTCAAGTGCGACGACTTCTAACGGAGATAGACGCGATGAAAAAGCTGCTGATCCTGTCGGCTGTAGCGATGCTCACTGCCACGGCAGCGGGTTGCCAGTGTGGACCCTTCGGCCTGTTCAACCGCCGCGAAGCCTTGGCGGCGCCGGTGATCACGAGCTGTGAGCCAGCCTGCAATCCCTGCGGAGAAGGCCCTGCCCTCGGCGGCACCTACCTCGCCCCGCCGACCATTGTGCCCGGCCCGATCGTGCAATAGCGACGGCCGCGCCAGCGCCGGCCCCTTGCCCACCTGCGGCCGGCGCGATCCCTCCCGTGCTTTCCAGCCGTACGCTCGACGCGTGCAATCCTGAACACGCGTCGAGCCGCGGCTGGGGAGCACCTGCACTGCCTTGAGGCTCGCTGCGGGGAACCGTCATTCCCGCGCGGGCGGGAATCTAGGCTTTCGGTTCACTCTCTGGATTCCCGCCTACGCGGGAATGACGCGGGCGGGAATGGCGCACCGCTCTTGCCGCCTGCATTGCGAGTCGCCTGTCAGCGGCTACAATCAGTACCGCTCGGAAGTGGGGTACTCTGCGAGGCGTTCTGCTTCCGTGCGTTACCGGCGAACGGATCGTGAGTCCCTCGCCGATTCGCAGTCCCCTGCTTCTCTTTTCCAAGGGCGCGCCTGATGTCAACGCCGAGCGAACCGGCACCCATTGCGGGAAGTGCCATCGAGATTTTCAATCGCAATCAGTTCGTCATCCGCGAGCATGTCGGCATGTTCAAGCTCGCCGACACCTACGACATCCTCGATCCGCAGTCGCAAGCCCAGCTCGCCATCGCCAAGGAAGAGCCGGGCACGCTGATCCACGTTTTGCGCTTCGTGATGAACAAACAGATGCTGCCGACTCAAGTCTCGGTCTACCAGGGCAACGATCCGAAGACGGGCAAGCTGCTATTTTCCATCAAACGCGGGTTCACCTTGCTCCGTTCGCGGGTCGATGTGCTCGACGCCCAGGGCCAACCGCTCGGCTGGTTTAAGAGCAAGCTCCTTTCCTTCGGCGGCGCTTTCCGCGTCTTCGACAAAAGCGACAACGAAGTGGCGCTCGTCAAAGGCGATTGGAAAGGCTGGAACTTCCGCTTCCTGGTCGGCGAAAACGAAATCGGCTGCGTGACCAAAAAATGGGCCGGCCTGGGGAAAGAACTGTTCACCAGCGCCGACACCTACATCGTCTCGTTGCAAGGAGATCCCGGCCCGGCCAAGTCGATCTTGCTCCTCGCCGCCGGCTTGGCGGTCGACATGATCTTCAAAGAGAGCAAGTAATCGCGGAGGTGGCGCACGCGCCGGGGTGGCGCACGGCGCACCGCGAGGAGCGGAAGCCCCCGAAAGCGGAGGGCGGAAGGCGGAAAATCGGCGGAAAATCGCTCTCGTTGTGCGGCCGCGCGGTGTGTGAACTAAACTGGAAGGAAGGCTCGTGCTGCGCCTGTCACCTGCTTGGCGGCGCTGCGCTTGTTGACTCCAACCCGATGAGGTTCTGCTGTGATCGCTCCGCGAATGGCGCTGGCACTCGCGCTCGCTCTTTCGTCTTGCTCCACTGCCTGGGCGCAGTTTCAGGAAGCCCCGGCGGGCAACGGGCCCCGCTATGGGCAGCCCCATCGGGTGCAAAAGTACCAGGTCGGCGTCATCATCGAGGCCGACGGCGGGCCGTGTCGCGGGCTGTTCGCCACGGTGCCGGTGCCGATTGAGTGGCCCGAACAAGAGGTGCGCGTGCTCAACGAAGAAGCCACGCCGGAAGTGAAACGCGTCCGCTTCCGCATGGTCGAGGGCACCGTGAAACAGATGCTCATCGAGATTCCCATGCTGCCGGCCGGCGCGGAGGCCAAGGCGCTGCTGACGCTGGAAATCGTCAAAAAGCCGGTCCTGCCGCCGGAAGATACTTCGATCTTTGTCCTGCCGAAGCGCGTCCCGCGCGATCTCCAAAAATATCTCGGCCCCAGCCCCTACATCGAAAGCCGGCATCCCGAAATTCGCGATCTGGCGAAGGAGCTAGTGCCAGAGGATGCAAACGCCTGGGAGACGGTCGAAGCCATTTACGATGGCGTCCGCGAGCGGGTGACGTACAAGAACGGGCCGCTCAAAGGCGCGCTCGAGGCCCTGCGCGATGGCGACGGCGATTGCGAGGAACTCAGCTCGCTCTTTATCGCGGTCTGCCGCGCTGCCGACATTCCCGCGCGGACTGTATGGGTGCCGGGGCACTGCTACCCGGAGTTTTATCTGGAAGACGAGTCGGGCGAGGGCTATTGGTTCCCCTGCCAAGCCGCCGGCACGCGGGCCTTTGGCGAGATGCCCGACGAGCGGCCGATTTTGCAGAAGGGGGACAACTTCCGCGTCGCCGAAAAGCCCCGCGATCCGCAGCGCTACGTGGCGGAGTTTCTCAAAGGGCTTCCCTATCCCGGCAGTGGCAAGCCCAAGGTGAAGTTCGTCCGGCAGGCGCTCGACTAGCGCCCGCGCCGCAGGACCGGCCGCCTAAGCGGGGTGACGAGGACGCATCGGGCGGCGGGGGCGCACCGCGAAGCGGAAGCCCCCGACGACGACCCCCAGCCGTCATTCCCGCGTGCGCGATTAGGACGGTGGGGGCGTCTATAGCGCTGCGGCCGGGTCATTCGGTGACTCGTCCGCCGAGTCGCTTGGCGCGTCGGCTTTCGGCGGCGGCGACTTCGCCAGCAGTTCATCGAGCGCTGCGGTCAGCGCCCCTTCCTGCACGCCGCGAATGACGGTGGCCACGCGGCTCTGGCGGTCGAAGACGATCAGCGTGGGGATCGCCTCGACGCCCAGCGCTATAAACGTCTCGTCCGCGCCAAAGCCGATCGGCCAGGTCATGCTGAACTCGTTGGCGAAGGCGGCGATGGTTTCCACATCGGTCGCCGGTTCGCTTGTCAGCCCGATAAACTGCACGCCCCGCTCGCGGTACTGAAGATAGGTGGTGACCAACTCGGGCGCGGCCATCCGACAGGGTCCGCACCAAGTCGCCCAGCAATCGACCACGACGATCGAGCCGCGCAGCTCCGCGCGGCTTGGCGGCTCGCCGTTGATCCAGCCGGTCGCCTCCAGCGGCGGCATCGGCGCGCCCGGCTCGATCGAGACGCTCGGAAACGGCGGCTGCGCGCAGCTCATTAAGAGCAGTGCGAGCATCAGAAGCGAAAGCCGTGTTGCAATCCGCATGGCCGCCTCGGTTGCGCTTGTTAGAAAAAACCGGCAAGTCGCCGCGCTCACCCTACCACAAACCGGCGTCCCGCGCGTTGGAAAACGGCTAAAAAATTCGCGCCCGCGTTGCGAGCGCCGCGAAACCAACTGCATTCGGCTAAACAGTTACCCAAAAACAAAATGGCCCGCCGATCTGCGTAGGGCAAATCGGCGGGCCGGGCTGGTTATGGTCGCAACCGCGCGTTGTCGGCGGCTTAGTACAGGTCGTGGTCGCCGCCGTGACCGGCGCCGCCCGCCTTGCCGGCTTTCGGCTTTTCGGCGATCAGAGCGTCGCTGGTCAGCAGCAGCGTAGCGACGCTGGCCGCGTTCTGCAGCGCGGTGCGGGTCACCTTGGTCGGGTCGATGACGCCGGCCTTGACCAGATCTTCGTACTGATCGGTCGCGGCGTTGTACCCGTTGTTGCCCTTCTGCGACACGACGCGTTCGCAGACGATGCCGCCGTCTTGTCCGGCGTTGCTGGCAATCGCCGTCAGCGGAGCGCGGCACGCCCGCAGCACGATGTTGTAGCCGACCTGTTGATCGTGGGTCAGCCCTTCCGGAGCGAGCGACTGCGAAGCGCGAAGCAGCGCCACGCCGCCCCCGGGCAAAATGCCCTCTTCGACGGCGGCACGGGTCGCGTGCAGCGCGTCTTCGACACGGGCTTTCTTCTCCTTCATTTCGCTTTCGGTCGCCGCGCCGACGTTGACCTTGGCCACGCCGCCGGAGAGCTTGGCCAGCCGCTCTTCGAGCTTTTCGCGGTCGTAGTCGCTGGAGGAGTTCTCGATCTCGCGGCGGATCTGGTCGATGCGGCCTTTGATGTCGCCGCTCTTGCCAGCGCCTTCGATGATGGTCGTGTTGTCCTTGTCGACCATGACCTTTTTCGCGCGGCCCAGATCGGTGAGCTTGAGGCTTTCGAGCTTGATGCCGAGGTTCTCGAAGACCGGCTGCGCGCCCGTGAGGATCGCAATGTCTTCGAGCATCGCCTTGCGGCGATCGCCGAAGCCGGGAGCCTTGACAGCCACGCAGTTGAACGTGCCCCGCAGGCGGTTGATAACCAGCGTCGCCAGGGCTTCGCCTTCGATGTCTTCGGCGATAATCAACAGCGGCTTGCCGGCTTGGACGACCGCTTCGAGCACCGGCACGAGATCCTTGATGCTCGAAATTTTCTTCTCATGCACCAGTACGTAGCAGTCTTCGAGCACCGCTTGCATCGTGCTCGGATCGGTGACGAAGTAGGGCGAGAGATAGCCGCGGTCGAACTGCATGCCTTCGACCCAATCGACCTCGGTTTGCAGGCTCTTGCCTTCGTCGACGGTGATCACGCCGTCCTTGCCGACCTTGTCCATCGCTTCGGCGAGCAAGTTGCCGATCTCGGTGTCGTTGTTCGAGGCAATCGCGGCGACCTGCGCCATTTCGGTCTTGCTCTTGATTTTGATCGAAGCCGACTTGAGCTTGCCGATCACGTCTTCGACCGCGCGGTCCATGCCCTGCTTCAGTTGCAGCGGGTTGACGCCGGCCACGACGGCCTTGAGACCTTCGTTGAAGATCGACTCGGCCAAGACGGTGGCGGTGGTGGTGCCGTCGCCGGCGACATCGCTCGTCTTGCTGGCGACTTCGCGGACCATCTGGGCGCCCATGTTTTCGTACACGTCTTCCAGCTCGATCTCCTTGGCGACCGAGACGCCGTCCTTGGTGACGGTGGGCGAGCCGAAGCTCTTTTGCAAAATGACGTTGCGGCCCTTCGGCCCGAGCGTCACCTTGACCGCCCGGGCGAGCTTCGAAACACCACGACGCATCGCGTCGCGGGCTTCTTGATCGAAAGCGATCATCTTTGCCATGAGTGGAATTCTCCTACAGTGGTTTTTGAACGCGGTGGATTTTTCGGAGGGAGAGCGGCCCCGCGCGCTGCCACAATGAGAGCAAGCCGTATGGGGACCGAATCGGAAGCGCTAGACGCTTAGCCCTCGATAACAGCCAGGATGTCTTCTTCACGCATCAAGAGCAGCTCTTCCTCGCCGAGCTTGATCGTTTCGGGGGCGTACTGGGTGAAGAGCACGCGGTCGCCGACCTTCACCTGGAACTCGGCACGGCTGCCATCGTCGAGCAGCCGGCCGGTGCCGAGCGCGACGATCGTGCCGCGGGCGGGCTTGTCCTTGGCCGTGTCGGGCAGCACGATGCCGCCGGCGGTCGTTTCCTGCGATTCTTCCCGTTCGACCACCACGCGGTCGCCGAGCGGCTGTAGCTGGATCTTGCTCTTCTTCTTGCCTTTAGTCGCCGTCGCCATGGGATTTCAGTCTCCGTTTCGTAACTACAATCTACGAGACTCGGGGGGTATAATCCGAGTCCGAGCACCCTTTGCCCGGACCGAGAGGGCTGCCAAAAAGTACACCGCCAGTGGTGCGGTCCCAGGGGGTAATGCAACCGGCGCGCCAAAGCCTGTGGGTCGCTGTAAACCCTGGAGAGGCGGACCTTTGGGCGCAGGGCCCGAATTGCGCCGGATGCCAATAGGGCAGAAAAACAGAGGCGGCGTGCTGCCCGCTTCTCGGCGGCTGCCGTTTTGGCAGGCAAGCCTGCTGCTGGTGCCGCTAGTGGGGAAAACCGTTCTACGGCTCCTCACCGGATCAGCCTTGACCGGCACGAAAGTTTCACCCCGCTCCTGCGATCCGCTTCCTCCAGCAAAGGAGTCCTGCTGATGAATGGTCCAGCCGAACAGCACGCCGAGCCGGCCTTGGGCAAGCAGACGCCCCAAAAGCTCGCGCTCCAAGTCGCGCGACAACCGCCGGACGAGCTGCGGTATCTGCTCTTTCTGCCCGTCGATTACGAGCAGCGGCATGACCCTTGGCCGCTGCTGCTCTTTCTGCACGGGGCCGGCGAGCGGGGCTACGATCTCGATAAGGTCAAAGCCCACGGCCCGCCCAAAATCGTCGAGACGCGGAACGATTTTCCCTTTGTCGTCCTCTCGCCGCAGTGCTGCCCCGGCGGCGAGTGGCAGCGCGGCTGGGATGCGGAAATCTTGATCCAACTGGTCGATCACGCGCTGCAAGAGCACCGCGTCGATCCCGAGCGGGTCTATCTCACCGGGCTAAGCATGGGCGGCTACGGCACGTGGCGCCTCGCCGCCCGCTACCCCGACCGCTTCGCGGCGATCGTGCCGATCTGTGGCGGCGGCGACCCGCGCGATGCCGAGCGGCTTCTTCACGTTCCGGTCTGGGCGTTCCACGGCGAGCAGGACGACGTGGTGCCGCTCATCGAGAGCGAGCGGATGGTGCGCGCCGTGCAGCAAGCCGGCGGCGACGCAAAGCTGACGATCTACCACGATCTCGCTCACGATAGCTGGACGCGAGCCTACGACGATCCCGACCTGTACGCCTGGCTGCTCTCGCACACGCGCTCGGGCAATCGCCGCTGACGCGCGAGGCGCTTACTGTGGGCGCTTGAGCGCCTGCACAATCGCATCCACGTCGTACACGCAGCCCCCCCAGGTGCCGCCGCTGGCCGCTTGCAGCGCCGCCCAGAGCCGGGTGTCGTCGGGCAGCCGGGGATCGGACTGTAGATCCTCGCGCGGCGGACGCTCGGCAAGCAGCTGCGCCGCCGCTTCGGGCGTCAGACGTTCGTCCCCCACGCCGACCAGATCGACGCTGCCGCGCAGCTCGTTGCGGTCGATGATGATCTCGATCAGGTCGCCATCGCGCACTTTCCCGAGCGGGCCACCGGCCAGCGCTTCGGGGCCGACGTGACCGATGCAAGCGCCGGTGCTGACGCCGGAGAAGCGGGCATCGGTGACGACCGCGACTTCGCGGCCCCACTTGAGATGCTTCAGCGCCGAGGTGATTTGATACGTCTCCTCCATGCCAGAGCCAAGCGGGCCTCGGCAGCAGAGCACGAGCACATCGCCGGGCCGGATCGGCGGCTCGCTCTGCCCTTTGATCGCGCGGACGGCGTCCTTTTCGCTCGTAAAGACGCGCGCCCGGCCGGTCTTGCGATAAACGCCGTCGGCATCGACGACGGCCGGATCAATCGCGGTGCTTTTGATGACCGAGCCTTGCGGAGCCAGGTTGCCCAGCGGAAAGCAGACCGTGCTCGTCATGCCGCGCTTCCGCGCCTCGGCCGGAGCGAGAATCACTTCGTCAGGATCAATGCCGTCGCGCTGGCGGAGTACCGTCCGCAGCTTTTGCCGCCGCTCGGAGCTTTCCCACCAAGCCAGATTCTCGCCGAGCGTCTGGCCGGTGATCGTCAGGGCATCCAGCTTAAGCAGCCCGGCGTCGCGCAGATGCAGCATCATCTCCGGCACGCCGCCAGCGAGGAAGAATTGCACCGTCGCAAAGCCTTTCGGTCCATTCGGCAGCACGTCGACGAAGCGCGGCACCTGGCGATTGATCGCGCTCCAATCTTCGACCGTTGGGCGGCGCACCCCGGCGGCGTGGGCGATGGCCGGCAGATGCAGTACCAGATTTGTCGAGCCTCCACAGGCGGCATGGGCGACCATCGCGTTATGAAAGGCGGCTTCGCTTAGGATGTCGCGCGCCGTGATGCCGCGCTCGTTCAAGTGCCAGAGCGCCTTGGCGCTGCGCGTGGCCATGTCGAGCCAGATCGGCTGGCCGCTCGGCGCGAGGGCTGCGTGGGGGAGCGTCATGCCGAGCGCTTCGGCCACGACCTGGCTCGTGGCGGCGGTGCCGAGGAACTGGCAGCCCCCGCCGGGCGAAGCACACGCCGCGCAGCCGGCCAGCGCCGCTTCTTCCAGCGTGATTTCGCCGTGAACGTAGCGGGCGCCGATCGTTTGCACCTTGCCGGCGTCTTCGCCTTGCTCGGGGAGCAGGGTCACGCCGCCGGGCACGAGCGCAATCGGCAGGTCGTGGAGCGCGGCGAGCGCCATCATCATCGCCGGCAAGCCCTTGTCGCAGGTCGCCACTCCCAGCACGCCCCGCCGCGTCGGCAGCGAGCGGGCCAAGCGCCGCAGGATCAGCGCCGCGTCGTTGCGGTACGGCAGGCTATCGAACATGCCGGTCGTCCCTTGCGTGCGGCCGTCACACGGATCGCTACAGTAGGCCGCGAAGGGCACGCCGCCGAGCGTCTTGATCTGCTGCGCCGCGGCTTGCACGAGCAGCCCCACTTCCCAGTGGCCGCTGTGATAGCCCAGCGCGATCGGCTTCCCATCCGGCGCGCGCAAGCCGCCCTGCGTGCTCAGCAGCAAAAACTGCGGGCCGAGCATCTCCTGTGGCGGCCAGCCCATCCCGGCGTTTTGCGTCATCCCAAACAGATCGCCGCTCGGCCACTCGCGCAGCATCTGATCCGTAAGCGGCAACCGCCCCCGCGGCCCCGCCGCATGGGTCTGAACGTCGAACAATTGCGCGTCGCCGGAATCGAGCAAAGCGGCGAGGGCGGGTGAAGCGGGCATGGCTGGGAGGGCTGCGGGCTGCGAGCTACGGGCGGTAAGCTGCGGGCTACGGGGAATTAGCTTGAGGGGGAGCTAGGCAGGACGTGCCTCACTGAACATAGAAACGAGCGCACTGCGAGGACTCCATTCTCGCTCAAGGCGTCCAGCCTACAGCTTCTAGCCTACAGCCTGTAGCTCGCAGCCTGCGGCCCGTAGCCCGCAGCCTACCCTCTCCTCTTCATCATTGTCGCGATCAGCACCGGCAACGCAATCGAGATGGCCAGCGCCAGCGGCAGGATTTGGTAACGCTCGGCCCAGCGGCCGAAGGCGGAGAAGGCTAGCGCGATGCCGAGATTGCTGGCCAGCAGCGGCGGCAGAAACCGGCTCCAACTGAGTCGCGTCGCTCCCAAAAACAGCACGCTCGCCTCGGCCAGCACCGGCACCGCTCGCGCCAGAACCACGGCCGTCGGGCCGAGCCGCGTGGTCCATTGCTCCATGCGGGCGAGTTCATCCTCACCGGCCAAGCGCCGCGCGAGCGGCTGGCCGAGCCAGCGCGCCAGGGCAAAGGCGATGATGCCGCCAAGAGAGAGTCCCAGCCAGGAGGCCGCCGTGCCCGCCGCCACGCCGAGCTTTGCACCGCCGAGCGTGCTCACGGCGCTCGACGGGACCGGCAAAAACACATCCACCGCGAGCACGCCCGCCACGGCCGCCGCCAAGACGGCGGGCGACGGGGGAGGCGAGAGCCAAGCTTCGATCCGTGCTTCCAGTTCCGTTCCAAACCACAGAAACGGCACGATCGGCACCAGCAGCGCCAACATTACAATCAGCAGCGATCGCAGCACGGATTGCCTCACCGGCTTGGCAGGCGGGGCCAGTCGAACCGCGCGGTTGACATCGAACGAGCCGGGCCTAGTTTTGTGTGTCTGCAGGCGCGGCGGCCGTTGCGCCCGCTGCTTTCCATTGTGGGGACAGCCGTGAACGATTTGCAACCCTGGCCGAGCCTGCTGGCCGCTGGCGCGGTGGCGCTCGCCATGCCCCTGCTTCCTGCGCATGCCGTGGCCGGCGCGCCGCCGCAGGCGATGCACGTCGAGCTGGAGCGGTACGCGATGCACTACCGCATCACGGTCTACAACACCTTTCGGCTGGATCGAGCCCAGTACAACGAGCGGATCGAAGCGTGGACACAACTCCAATCCGACTGGCTCGCCGCCGGCGCGCCGGCCGAAGGGACGCGAATGCTCCTAAATTGGCTGCGGGAGGCGACTCGCCGCTCGCAGCCCGGCCGCGCTGCACCGCTACCGCGCGCGCCGGTCTTTCGCGCCAGCCGCGAACCGGCGGCTGCCGATCTCGTGCCGCCGCAGCACGATCCGCCGGCGCTTCAGGCCGAGGTCGTCCCGCCGATTGACGTCCCCCCTCCGACCCCCGCGCCGCCTGAGCCGCTCGCCGCGCCGGAGCAAGTCCTACCCCCGACGCCCGCGCGCAAGCGGGTGGCGCTAAAGCCGATCCTGCCGGAACGGGTCGCGGCTCCGTCCGCTCCGCTTGCCGTGCCGGCGTTGGTCGATCCGCCTCCGCGCGAAGCACCGAGTCCCGCCGAGCGCTTGCAACTGCTGCGAAGCGGCTTAGCCACCGCAACGGCGTCGCCACGTCCGGCTGCGCCGCTGGAAGTCGAGACAGAGGCCCCGCCAAGTGCTACGCCCGCAAAGACGCCAAGCGCGGCCGAGCCGGCACTTCCGCAGCCGGACGTGCCGCAGCCGCCTGGACCGGCGATTCAAACCCCGCCGATCATTCCAACGCCGCCGGCGGAGCCGAGCCGGGTGGAGGTGAACGAGGTGGAACTTGCCGCGCGGATTGCCGGTTACAACCGGGGCGTGCGCGAACTGGAAAAGCAGCTTGTGATGCGGCAGGCGTGGAGCCTCCGCGAGCTGACCGACGCGGTGAACGACCTGCTGCACTTGGGCGAGCTGTATCGGGACGCAGAGCTTTACCGGCCGCTGCTCGACCCGGTCCAGCTTCCGCTCGTCGGGGAGCCGATCGCTTGGGAGCCGACGCGGCAGCGCTTGAGAGCACAACTGTTGCGCAGCCGCAAACAGCTTCAAGCGGAACTTGCCGGCGACGAACGGAACGCCTGGCAACTCGACGTGCTCGACGCGCTGCTGCGGCAGGTCGAGATGTAGAGAGAAAGGCGGAGGGCGGAAGCTGGCGCGGTGGGAGGCGCGTTACTTCTTCTTCTTCCCCTTGGCTCCGGCGTCGGCGCCTTCTTCGTCTTCCTTGCGCTTCTTCTTTTTCTTCATGGTGAGCTTCTGCACGCGCACCTTGGGCAGACCGAGCGGGCTTACGCCCTCTTCCCAGCGGTCGGCCTCTTTCAGCTTCGCCAGGCGTTCGGCCCGGGTGAGCACGCTGCGGTTGGTGGTGCTGCCGGCTCGCACCTTGAGGCTCTTGTCGATCGTCATCGTCTGGTCATCCCTTCTCTTGGTTTGCCGCTGCGAGGGGGGCGACGGATTACTCGCTCGTGCCCAGGTCCACCGGCAGCGCTTCGTAGCGGATCGGCGGCAGCGTGCGAACTTCCTCAAGCGTTCGCGCCGCGCCGGGTTTTGGTTTGGTCGGTGCTTCGGCGCTGGGGGCGTTGCGCTGGCCGACGACAAACGCCAGGCCCAGGGCGGAAACCAGCAGCGCTCCGGCGGCGAAGGCCAGTGCGGGAGTCAGCTCCACCGTGACGCCTCGCGGCGGCAACGCCGTCGGCTCTGGCGGCTCAGCCCACGTCACCCGTCGGCTCCCCCGGTGCGGCTCGCTTCCCCAAACACCAAACGGCTCAGTATACGACTCGCCCGCAGGCGATTCAAGCGGGATTGTCATGCCGGTTCCAGGTCCACATCGACCAAAAACCAGCCTAGACCGGAGGCGGATGAGACAAAACGAGGCGCTTTGAGGCGCTTTTGCAAGATGTCGGGCGCGCCTCACGCCCCAACTGCTGCCGCTGGCGTCACTTGGGGCAATCGACCGTTTCTGAAATGAGGCGCCGCGCCCCGTGACGTATCAGCTTTCTCGGGGGCTTCCGCTCTCGCGGTGCGCCCCCGCCACTCCTGCGGCATTGCCCGCCATGCTGCCGAGCCAAATCAAGTTACCGCACGGGCAGAGTGGGATCAACACTTTTGCCGCGAAAGCCCGCGCGGCTCATGACTCCTCGCTCGGCACGTTGCGGATCGTCTCCAGAAACTGCTGCATCGTCTGCGGACGCCGCGCCGGGTCGGGTTCCAGGCAGCGCATGATCGCGCGGGCGAGTTGAGGGTGCAGTTTGGGCCGGTGGTCGAGGATCGGCGTCGGCGCGATGGCGGTGTGGGTCATCGCGGCTTGGCCGTCGGTGCCGCTTTGCCAGGGATGGGCCAGCGCCAGCAGCTCGTAGGCTGTTACGCCGAAGGAGAAGATGTCGAGCCGGTGATCGGTCGCCTTGCGCCGCACGACTTCGGGCGACATATAAGCCGGAGTGCCGGTGCGATTGCCCGGCTGCATGAACGGCGGCTGACGCGGAACGGTGAGGCCAAAGTCGATCAATCGGATCGTCGTCAGGTCGGGCGAGACGACGAAGTTGCGGGGGCAAATGTCGCGGTGGATGTAGCCGGCCTCATGCACCGCCCCCACGGCCGATGCCGCTTGCCGCAACAGGTCGAGCCGCGCCGCGGCCAGTTGCGGATTGCGGGCGATGATGAGCGAATTGAGTCCCTGCCCTTCGACATACTCCATGACGAGGTACTGCTCGTCGCCCGTCGTGACGCCGTATTCGAGCGTCTTGACCAGATGCGGATGGCTCAAGGCCATCGCGATCTCGCCCTCCGACGGCTTGTGCAGTCCCTTGAAACGCGCCTCAAGCGCGGCGGTCTTCTGCTTGTCGAGAATCTTGAGACCGAGAATCTCGCGCGTCTGGCGATGCCGCACCTTGTAGAACTTGGACATCGTGCCGGAGATCGCCTCGCGCAGGATCTCGTAGCGCGCAAAGACGTCCGTCTTGCCGCGGAAGAGCGACCGGAAAATTGAATCGATGCCCATAGCTGACTGCCTCGTCTCAGCGTTTCACTCTAGGCAGAGAGAGGGGAGGGGGCAAGAAGGAAGGCGGAGGGCGGAGGGCGGAAAAGAAAAAGCGGAAAGCGGAAAGCGGAAAGCCGGCGATGGCGGGGTTTTTCTCAGCCGGCGGCGTGTAGCTCGCAGCTCGCAGCCCGCAGCTTATGGCCTGCAGCCCCTAGCTTCACTTCCCGCAGTAGTCGATGGCGCGGGCGATTTCGCTTTTCAGATCGCGGCGGCAGACGATGCGGTCGATGTAGCCGTGTTCCAGCAGGAACTCGCTCGTCTGGAAGCCCTTGGGCAGTTCGATGCGGATCGTGGCTTGGATCGTCCGCGGGCCGGCGAAGCCGATCAGGGCTTTCGGTTCGGCGAAGACCAAGTCGCCGAGCGAGGCGAAGCTGGCGGCGACGCCGCCCATCGTGGGGTTGGTGAGGACCGAGATAAATAGGCCGCCGGCTTGATCGTAGCGGCCAAGTGCCGCCGAGACTTTCGCCATCTGCATGAGCGATAGGATGCCTTCGTGCATCCGCGCGCCGCCGCCGGAGCCGCTGATAATTATCAGCGGCAGATTTTGCTCCGTGGCGCGTTCGATCAGCCGCGCGAGCCGCTCGCCGACGACCGAGCCCATGCTGCCCATGATGAAGGCCGAGTCGGTGACGCCGAAAGCGACGCGACGGGCACGGACCATGCCGGTGCCGGTAAGCACCGCATCGCGCAGCCCGGTCCGCTTTTGCTCGGCGATGAGCCGTTCACGGTAGGGCTTTTTGTCGACGAAGCCGAGCGGATCGACCGCCTCCAGTTCGCCGTCCCATTCCTCGAACGTCCCTTCGTCGAGCACCTGTTGGATGCGGACGGCGGCCGGCACGTACCAGTGATACTCGCACTCGGGGCAGACGCCCAACAGCCGCTCGGCTTCTTTGCGGAAGATCGTCGCTTGACAGCCGGGACAGCGCTGCCACAGCCCTTCGGGCACGCCGCGTTTGGGGCGTTTGGTCGGGGGCTGCTGCCGGGTATCGCTGTCGGTCTGGGTGTTCGCCATCTGATTTACTCCGGCGTCTACCTGGCGGGTGAAGGCGGCAGGCAGACGCGCTTTACATTTTTTATCGTGCCGGCGCGGCGCTCTTGGGGGGCGGCAGCGAGGTCGCCCTCTATCATCGGCCCGCAGGGCAGCCCGGGTCAAGAGAGGTTAGGTGCCCGCCACGGCCGCCGGGGGGACGATAAACGTCTCCCAACTGCCGCATTCCGACGGTTTCCACAGGTCGGCCAGGATATCGTCCCGCAGTACGCAGCGCACCACGCTCGCCAGCGGTTCGGGCACGACCAGCCCAATCACGCCGTCGCGGTGTTTCCGCGTCAGCTTGGCGATGGCCTGCTGAACGCGCTGCCGCGCCGAACTAAGCATTTCGCC
>CAYZVT010000081.1:1904-14281 GCA_964481585.1 uncultured Pirellulales bacterium | reverse complement strand
ATCACGTCGCCGCCGTTCACATGGCTGAAGTCGAAGCCCAGCGCGCGGAGCTTGGTGCGCGAGACTTCCATGACTTGCACGTTCAGCAAGATCTGCTGCACGCCGCCGACGGTGATGTTGTTAATGACCTTCGGAGCATAGTCCTCGGCCAGCCGTGCGATCGAGCTGACGTAGTCAGGGCGATCGACGTAGCCGCTGAGCACGAGACTGTTGGAGTAGCGATGCACTTTGATCGACGAGTTGGGGTACTGCGTGCGCAGCGCCAGCTCCAGTTCTTGCACGTCGCCGTAGACAATGACGTTGACGCTGTAAACCTGGCCGTCCTCGCCCCACAGATTCACGTCGGTCACGCCCGGCCGCTTGGCCGAGATTTGCACCTGGTCTTTCGACAGGGGCGTGACGGCGAGCACGTCGGGGTTGTTCACCTGGACGCGGGGAATATTTTGGTCGAGGGTGAGAATACGGCTGCTATTGACCGTCAGCTCGATCCGCTCGCTGGGGCCTTGCAGCTTTTGCACGATCGACTGGCCGGCAGCCGGCAGCGCCGCAGTCAGAACCGTCAGAGCCAGCGTGGCCGAAAGACGGGCTTGCCAAGCGTGCCCCAGGAGGCGCAACGCGCTGTGCTGTGCGTACATCCGTGTACTTCCTTCCGCTAAATCTGGCGGTCGTCTGTTGGCTTCCCTGCCACGCTACCAGCCGATCCGTTGCGCGGGACGCGCCCACGCTCGCTCATCCTAGAGCAGAGATCGTCGATCTGGCGACGGAACTTCTGACATACCTCGCGTTATTCCTCGCCGAGCTGCAACTCGTCCAGTTCGCCCCCCACCTCCGGCAGCGATTCGAGTGGCAGAGCGGGGGCGTTTTGGGCCGGCGCGGCCGTGGCTGGCAAAGCCACCGGCGGAGCCACGGCGGCCGGTGCGGCCTCGCGCTCGCTGGACGGCTCTTGCGGGAGCCGTCCGTCGGCCGTGAATTCGACTTCGCGCGCCTGGCTTCCCTCGAAGATCTGCATCACGAACGCGTTTTCAGCCGGCAAGGCCACGACCTCGGTCGGCGGCGCCGGTTGCGGCTTCGCCTGGAGATTTTGGAGGAAATCGTGGATGCTGGGTTTGCCTTTCGCGCTCACACTGTCGTTTTCGCGCTCGCGATCGGCCTTGTTGTCCACAAACAAGTCTTCGGTCGTGGTCGCGTCGGTGGCGACGTTCGTGTCGTCGTCGGGGTGGCGAATCGTCAGGCGAATCTTGCCCAACTCGTTTGCCAAGTTGAGCGTCTCCGACTGCTTCGGCGTGACGAGCAGCGAGATCGTGCGGGCAACTTGGGCTGCCTCGTCATCCTGCTCCACCGCGCGGCGGAAGCTCTGATCGACGGCGAAGACTTTGATGTCTTCCAGGATCGTTTGGACCGACGCGCAATCAATGCCGAGTTGGGCACACTTCTGCACGAACAGCTGCACATCGACCCGGTCGCCCGGCTTGAGCAGCCCGGCGACGCCCGTGGCCGCATCGACGCGCACGGCGACGACGCGGTAGCCCTTGGCGATTTGTTCGCTCGGGGCATCGGCGCCATCGGCCGAGACGAGCTTCGCTTCGCGGATCGGCTCGCCAGCGTAGAGCTTGGTGCGCGTGCGGCGGCCGACGACTTCTTCGATGCTGCGCAGCGAGTCGGGCGCGATCTTGTCTTTCGGCCACTCTTCGAGCTTCAGCAGCTCGGCCGTGAGCGGCTCATTGATATTGATGTCGCTCAAGGCAACGAGAATCGGCTCCGTTTCGGGGGTGGCCGCAGGCGTGCCCTTGCGCTCCATCACTTGGCTAATGCCGATCGAGGCGACCGCACCGCAACCCAGTGCCAGACCGAGCAGTAGAATCGACTTCAGACGCATCGAACCCCCCGTGCCCCTCGGTAGTGCTGATCGACGACCCGCGCCGCCCGATGTTCAGACAGCGGGCCAAACCCTATTGGATCGTCTCCCGCCGCATGGTGGTCTGCGCGCGGAGTGTGTGGTTACCTAAGAACATTGGCGACGGAAGCCAGCTAACTTGACTAAAAGGGACCGTAACGGCCACAGTTTTTGATTCTGCATAGTCTGGAGCGACCGGAGCGTTGGTCGTCACCGTGACGGTGGCGCCGCTGATCGAGACTCCCGACAGATAATCCACCACCGCGGCTTGCACGTCGGCATCGCTCATGCCGTCGAGCACCGCACGCCGCGCCCCTTCGCGTGAGCCGTTGGTCAGCACCTGCTGGACCATGACCATGCGGCCGTACTCGATCATGCCGAAGACCAGCAGCACGAACAGCGGGGCCACCAGCGCGAACTCGACTACGGCGGTCCCTCTGCGATCTTTTCGGCATGATCGGCAGAGTTTGTGCAGTCGAAGCCGGCCCGGCCGAGCCGATTTGAGGGCGGGGGCTGCGGAGGCGGGACTTCTCATACCAACATTCCCATCCAGGCAAAGTAGGCAATCGTGCCGATCGCCATCGGAATCCCGTACGGCAACAGCAACATCGTCGGTTTCCGCTCGGCGGCCAGCACGGCCAGCTTTTCCGGATCGCGGACGGTCCAGATCTCGTTCCAGATCATCCAGAACTGGTTGCGGTGCTTCGTCCAGCTTTTGCGAAAGAGCACCATCAACAGCGCGATCACGCCGCCGACAATCGCCGAGACGCAGAAGGCGTAAAACGTGGCGGTGCCCCACACCCAGGCCCCGACGCCGGCCATCAGCTTCACATCGCCCGCGCCCATGCCGCCGATCGCGTAGGCGGGCAGCAACAGCGCCAGCCCCACGGCCGTGCCGACCAGGCTCCAGGCGAGTCCTTCCCAGCCCGCCCAGGGCGAGAAGGCGGCACTGTAGACCCAGCCGCTGACAATCATCGGGAAGGTCAGCCAGTTGGGCACCCGGAGCTGGATGCCGTCGATGATCGCGGCCACCACGAGCGTCACGGTCACTAGCCAAATCGGCCAGTGCTCGACCACGGCGGCGGTTAGTTCCTTTAGTTCAAACATCTTCTCTCACAGCTCCCGAAATGTTTGTGCTTTCTCTGCGACGCCGCCGGTGGGCATCGAAGCCTCTCGATGCACGACTCAGCGTAGCGCGGTGAAATAGCTGAGGGTGACGCCGAGAACGGTGAAAAAGTAGCACACCACTTCCCAAGCCCCGGCCAGCGTTTCGGCATACATGAGCGTGTACATCGCAGTCCCCATTGAAGTTTCGCCAAAGTCTTCCGCACCGCCCCGCGCGCGCAGGGCAAATCGCCCGCCGAAGGCCGGGCGAAAAAAGGCCCCTCGGCGCTCCCGCAGGAGGCGCCGAGGGGGGATTTTGAACAACTCGATCCGGAGTGATCGCGGCGCGCCGCCGATTACATCCCAAGCTCGGTGGCGACTCGGTTGAACGTGCCCGAAGCCTGTTGGCCGATCGAACGGATCGCCGTGAGGCATACGATCACGATCAGGGCCAGCATGACCGCGTACTCGACGGCGGTGGGGCCATCTTCCGAAGCAAGAAAACGTTGTACTTTCAAGGCCAGGTTCTTCATTGCATCCTCCAGTCTTTCCCGAATGTCCCCGGTGGGCGCGATGCCGACCCGATGAGCGAGACATTCCGCATAAGGAAACGTTTCCCCAAGCCGCGTGCTGTGGCACGAGTGCGAGTCAGAACAACCCTCACAAGAGGCGCAAGCGGTGCTACAGTTTTTCCCGACACGCCGACTCAGTGACCAGCCGTGTATCTCCTCGTGCGCTCAACGTCCTGCACGCAGGTGGAGGCTGCAAAACCCGACAGCGTTCCACATCCTTTCGGCAGTCAGGCTACCCCGCGCGCCACGGCTGGCAGGGCGGGGCCCTTGACTTTGCGCCCCAGTCTCGCGACCGGTTTGCCTTTTTCGAGGATCATCACGTTTTGCCTTCGCCCGCAGGGGTTTTTGCCCCGCTGGCTCCAGCTTCACGCCTCTCACTGCAAACCTAGGTCAGGTCCGCCGCTTGTCAAATTGTGCCGGAAGGGAAAGAAAGAAAATCTTTCTGGGTCACGAAGATTCCTTCAAGAAAGCCATTGGGTGGCGGGGGCGCACCGCGAGAGCGGAAGCCCCCGGCGCGCACGCGGAAACGTCCTTCCCGCGCAGGCGGGAATCCAGACGGTGGACCGGAAAGCCTGGGTTCCCGCCTGCGCGGGAAGGACGGGGGGGCTTTCGGCGGCTTCCGCTTGCGCGGTGCGCCACCCGGTAGTGGCGTTGGAAAATCAGGCGTCGTTGCGGACGCGGTCGTGGAAGAGGGCCACGAACAGAAGCAGGATGACGCCGGCGGCGATGCAGGGCACGAGCCAGACGCTTTGCCAGTCGATCAGTTCACTGGCTTGGCCACCCAACCGGCCCGCTTCGGCGAGAAAGTCGGCTCGTGCGGACGTGTCGTGCGTGGCGTAGGCCGCTTTGGCCAGCTCGGTGGCTTGTTCTTGCAGCGCTCCGGCATCGGCGGGCGTGAAGGCGGCGACGATCCGCCCCATGACCTGGGCACCGATGCCCAGGCCCAGCCCTTGCGTCACGAGCACAAGCAAGCCCTGCGCTTGGCCGCGAATTTCTTTCGAGCACTTTTTGTCGGTGTAGATGAATCCGGTCACGAAGAAGAAGTCGTAGCAAATGCCGTGCAGCAAGATGCCGAGCACGACCATCCACACCACGTCACCGGCATCGGCGGCAGCAAACAGTCCATACCGCACGACCCAAGCGAGCATCCCCACGGCCAGCATCCACTTCACGCCCAGCCGCACGAAAAGCAGCGGCATGATGAGCATGAAGAAGATTTCCGAGATTTGGCCGAACGACATGGTAAACGCCACGTCCTGAATCCCCACCGAACCGGCGAAGACCGGCGCGTAGGCGTAGTAGGCGGCGAGCGGGATGCAGATCAAAAACGAACTGACGATAAACACGGCAAACGAAGGGCTTTTTAGTAGTTGCAGCGCGTCGAGTCCCAGAATGTCGCGCACGGCGATTTTCTTGCCGGCGGCAGGCGGGGGCGTATGCGGCAGCGTGAAGCTGAACAGCCCCAGCAGCGCGCCCGCCGCCGCCGTGACGTAGAACTGCGTCGCCGTTTCGTCGGCATGAAAGCCCTTGCTCACGACCCAGTTGGCGGCGATCCAGCCGATGGTGCCAAAGACGCGGATGATCGGAAACTCGCGCTCCTGATTCACGATGTTGTGAAACGTGAGCGTATTGGTCAGCCCCAGCGTCGGCATGTAGCAGAGCATGTGGGCCAGGAGCACCAGAATGAATAGTTGCGGATCGGCCGACGCCGTGGGAGCCAGAAAAATCGCCGCCGCCCCGAGCAGATGCATCACGCCCAGTACGCGCTCGGTGGCGAAGAAGCGGTCGGCGATGATGCCGAGGAAGAAGGGCGAAATAATCGCGGCAATGGGCCCCACCGTATACGCCCAGGCGACTTCGTCGAACATGCCGTGGGCTTTCATGTAGTTGCCCACCGTCACATACCAGGCGCCCCACACGAAGAACTGCAGGAACATCATGATGCCGAGGCGAATGGCAGTCGGAGACATCTTGGGGTCGTCCTCAGGGGGGAACGTGACGCGCTAGCGGGAGCCGACGACAAAGGGGCCATTCTAGCGCGGCAACCGCCGGCTTGCAAAGAGCCGTGGGAAAAGCGGCTCCGGGACGCATCGGAAGGGCATTGCTGGGTCCGGTGGCCCTCCTAAAGCAATCTTCCTCTTGCTGTCCCCCAAGCTCCAATAGCCGGCGAGCAACGCTCGCCGACTAGGGAGGCCATGAGAAGCGAGGCCGGAAGCGGATTTCGCGGAATGTTTTTCCGCCCTCCGCTTCCGGCGCAGCCGTGTTCTATGTTTTTTGCAGGGGCACAGCCACACGTCGAGCCTGGCGGCAGAACGTTAGCGTGGGCAGATGGATACTCGCAAGCAGAGCGAACAGGACGGCGTCCTGTACTACGTGCTTCGCGGCCGAGAGGGCGACGACCGCCGCCGCGCGCCGCGCCGCCCCTACTATCGGCAGCAGTTCCTGGCTCCCTACGATGGTAAAAACCCGCCGTCGGCCGAGGATTTTCGACTCCTCTGCTGCCACGATATTTCGTCGGGCGGGTTTTCCTTCTTCTCCCCCGACCGGCCCACGTTCGACCAACTGGTCGTGGCGCTCGGCCGTGCGCCGTTCGTCTACATGATCGCCCAAGTGCTCCACGCGCGCCCCGTCGAGGACGAACCCTCAGGCAACTACCTCGTCGGCTGCCGCTTCCTGCGCCGGCTTGAGTCGCAAGGCTAGATGGCGGTCAGCGATCAGCAAAGCACGTCCTTCCCGCGCAGGCGGGAACCTAGAGAGCGGACTTTACGTAGCTATAGCGTCCAAGCGGCTAGCCGGCCTCGGGCGAAAAGGGAAGCCAGAGGCCGCTACAGTTAAAGGCAGGACGCTCTAGACGCCCAAGGCCGCTGGCGCGCAAAGAAAAACCCTTGCAAGCCGGATGACCTGCAAGGGTTGAATCCAAATCGAGTGGAGGAGAGCGGCTCAAACCGCTGATCCTCGCTTCGATTAAGTGGAGTGTGCGAGGCTCGAACTCGCGACCTCCACGCTGCCAGCGTGGCGCTCTCCCAACTGAGCTAACACCCCTTCGATCTTGTGGTCATCTGCCATGCGGCATGCCTGGTTGTTCTTTGCAGGCACGAGCCGCAGGGTTACTTCCGTGGTGGGACACTCATCTACAGGGACGGCGTAAATCTGATCGTTTTCAGGGCACCAACAGATAAACAGATCGCAGTCACCTCTGTAATTCGCTTTCGTCCAGACCCCATTATGCCGCCCGGCAGAGGCGGCATAAAAGCGGATCACTCCGCTTCGGGAACTAGTTTTGTTGGCTAGTTTGCACTGGATGCGAACTAGATCGCCGGCCAAGTCGATTGCTACATCATAGCGACTGGCCGGGGTCCAGGGAATCAAGACCTGATATCCCAGCCCCACGAGTGCCGCTAAAATCTTGGCTTCCGCAATGCAGCCTTTCTCCGAGGACGAGAAATCCATTTCGCAGGCCCTTTCAGTGGGCAGCCGCTCCCTCCGCCGAACTAACCCTCCACGGAGCGCACAACGCGGGGAGAACTTCCCGTTTTCCTCCGCGTTCTCTGTAAAAGTAGCACTGGGCCTTACGGCTGTCAACGGGGGAAGCCGCGCGGTATCCTGGCGAGATTCCCTCCCATCGTGAGAGATAGGAAACGATCGTGCAGACGCAGGCGGCTCGCTTAAAAAAAATCGCCATCTTGCTCGCCAAGCTGGCTATTTCGCTGGCGCTGCTCAATTTTCTTTTTAGCCTGGCCGGCGAGCAGACCTTCCAGTCGCTCCGCGATCAGCCCAAAAATTGGGGGCAGCTCGCGCTGGCTTTCCCGCTGGTGCTGCTCGCCGTGCTGACTACGTTCCTGCGGTGGATGCTGCTCGTGCGGGCACTCGGGCTGCCGTTTGGCGTCCGCGACGCGCTGCGGCTGGGGTTTTTGGGCTACCTGTTCAACTTTGTCTCGCTCGGCAGTGTCGGGGGCGATCTGTTCAAAGCAATTTTTATTGCCCGCGAGCAGCATGGGCGGCGGGCCGAGGCGGTGGCCACGGTCGTCGTCGATCGGCTGGTGGGGCTGTACGCGCTGTTTGCCGTCTCGGCAGCGGCGGTGCTCTGGTCGGGGCTGTATGCCGAAGCCCAGCCGCAGGTCCGCTACGTCGCCCGCGCCTCGCTGTGGTGTGCGGCGCTGGGGGCCGTCGGAATCGCCCTCTTGATGATCCCCGGCGTGACCGGCACGCGCATGACCGCGATGGCGAGCCGCGTGCCCGGCGTGGGCAATGTCGTCGTCAAGCTGATGCTCGCCGCGCGGCTCTACCGCGAGCAGCCGATCGTGGTGCTGCTGGCGATTGCCATGAGTCTCGTCGTTCACTCGCTCTTTTCGCTCGCCTTTTACTTCCTGAGCCACGGCGTTCCCGGCCCCGCGCCGACGCTGGCCGAACATTTCGTGATCGTCCCGCTCAGTCTTCTGGCGGCGGCGACTCCGCTGCCCATGGCCGGCTTGGGGGCGTTTGAAGGGGCGCTTGATCTGCTCTTTCACGTCGTCAGCACGGAGTCCAATGTGGCCGCAGGCCGGGGGCTGGTCGTGGCGCTGCTCTATCGCGTGACGACGGTGCTCGTCGCGCTGGTCGGCCTGTTCTACTACTTCACCAGCCGCCGCGCCGTCGCCGAAGCGATGCACGAAGCCGAAGAAGCCACCGTGGCTGCGTAAGAGCGAGCGGTCAGCGGTCAGCTTTCAGCCGTCAGCTATCAGCTTTTAGCTATCAGCTTTCAGTAATCAGCAGCCGTCAGCGGCCAGCAAAACCGTCCTTCCCGCGCAGGCGGGAGTCCAGGGGATAGAGTTCGCCGTCTAGATTCCCGCCTGCGCGGGAATGACGAGGCGCGTCTTGCTGACGGCTGAAAGCTAATAGCTAACAGCTAAAAGCTGACCACTAATGCTCGGGCGCGTACCGCACGCCGTCGATCAGGAGCTGGCCCCCTTCGACTTCCAGCGCGGGGGCGGTGTTGGCGATCAGATCGGTCGCTTCCAGTTCGGCAAGCGAAAAGCCTTCGATGCGAAACTGCGCTTCGCCGTTGTCGCCGATGAGGCAATTTTGCACCAGCACGCGCGACGAGCCGCCGACACTGATGCCGCTACGGCCGTTGCCACGGCAGGTCAGCCCGGCCAGCACCGCGCGGTTCACCCCGTCGTGGGCGTTGACACCGTCGAGTTGAAAGCCCTGCACGACCAGATCGCGGATGACGACGTTCCGCACATGATAGAGCGTGATGCCTGTTTGACGGCCGGCGAACCGCAGCTCGTAGTCCTCGGGCAGCCGACCCGATTCGCAGCGGAAGTAGATGTGCCCGTCGAGCAGCATCCATTCCAGCGGAGCAAGCTGCGGCAGTTCCGGCACGCTCGGTTCGACGCGGCGGCGCACGGCGGGCTTGCCGCCAAGGTAAAGCTGTTGGTACGTGAGCCGCCTGGGACGAAAGCGGAACAGATCCCCCTCCACATGCTGCCACGCAACCGGCGGAACCGGCAACGTGCCATCGAGAATCGCGCCATTGCCGTAAATCACCAGCGGCATGTGCTCATAGCCGCTATGGCGTCCGGTCGAGAGGCTGATGCTCTCGCGGTAGGGGACCTCCGTCTTTGCGAGCACGATCCGATCCCCTTTCTCCACGATCCGCAGCGCGCGGGCAATTGTTCGCACCGGCCCCGCGCCGCCGCCGGCAATCGTTTCCGAACAGCCGTTGAAGTGGTCGTCGCCGCGCACGTTGCTGACGTAAATGTCGCGCGCAAGCGCCGGAGTCGCGCAGGCCAGGCAGAGGGCAAACGTCGCCGCAAAAAGTCGCATCGGATCAGCACGCTCCGAGCCAGCCGCCGCCCGGCTGGCTCTGTCTGAGGTGGAAAGAAGTACCGCTTATCGCAATCCTACGCGGTGGGCAAGGCGCAACCAAGCTGCCGACTCCGCAGCCGCCGGCGCGCGGCAACTGGCGCGGACAACGGTTGCATCGACCCCTTCCGCGCGCCAATTCCAGTCGCCAACGGTGCGCCGCGGCCGATTGAGCAGATCGAGCCGTGCCAATCGCTATAGAGCGAAAGGTCGCCGAGGAGGATTTTGGATTTTGGATTTTGGATGGTGGATTGGGGACTAGGGCCGGGAAGCGACGGGCTACAGGCTACCATCCACCATCCACCATCCACCATCCACCATCCACCATCCACCCTGGCGTCAGCCCGGCTTTCCGCTTTCCGCTTTCCGCTTTTCCCCCTCCGCCCTCCGCCCTCCGCCTTCCGCCTTCTCCCTGCCCTCCGCCTTCAACCAGTTCTCCAGGCCGAGCCGGAACAGCACGCCGATCGACGTGAGCGCTTCGCGGAGGTTGATCTTCGAGCTGCCATGCTGGCGATCCACAAACACGATCGGCACCTCGCGGAAGCGGCAGCCGCGGCGCTTGAGCACCCAGAGAATTTCTTCCAGGTACGAGTAGCCGGCCGAGCGCAGCGCGGCGAAGTCCAACTGCCGCAGCGCCGCGACGCGGTAGCAGCGAAACGAGCCGGTGCAATCTTTGACCGGCAAGCCGAGCATCGTGCGGGCGTAAAAGTTCACCGCGCGGCTCATGCAGTGCCGCCGCAGCGGCCAGCCCTCGATGCCGCCGCCGGCGACGTAACGCGAGCCGATCGCCACATCAACCGGCGGAGCGTTGGCCGGTTCCATCGCCGCGAGAAGTTGCGGCACATACTGCGGCGGGTGGCTGAAATCGGCGTCGAGATTCAGCACATACTCATAGTCCTGCTCAATCGCGTACTCGAAGCCCGCGTAGGTCGCCGTCCCCAGTCCCAGCTTGCCGGGGCGGTGCAAACAGCGCAAGCGCGGCTCGGCGGCTGCCTGCTCGTCGCACCAGCGGCCGGTTCCGTCGGGCGAGTTGTCGTCGATTACGAGAATGTCGACATGCGGCGCATGCTCAAAAATCGCCTGCACCAGCGGGGGCAGATTCTCAATCTCGTTGTACGTGGCCAGCGTGACCAACGTCCGTGGGCGGGGCTTACTCATCGCGGCCGATTGTAGCTGCCCCCGCGCCCCCGCGAAAGGCAGATCGCCCGCACGCTACGCCGGCTGCCGCGCACGCGCGAGGCTAAATAGCGTCATGCCCACGATGCCCAAAGCCGCGCCGGCGGTGCAGGCCACCACGTCGAGCATCCCCGGCACATGCGGCGGCAGGTAGACTTGAACCACCTCGATCGCCAGCGCCACCGCCGCGACAAACAGCAGCGCCAGCGAGAGCAGCACGCCCCGCACGGGGGCGGGAATCGACGGAGCAATGACCGCCCGCCCCAGCAGCATCCCCAGCGGGACGAAGAACAGCATGTGCCAGAGAGCCTGGACGAGCACCTGATCCAACGCCGCGTGATGCATGACCGCGAACGGCTGCTGAAAGATGTTCGTGTAGCGCGTCGCAAGCTGATCGGGATCGTGGATCGGCCGGAAGGGCATGCACGAGGCGACAAACACGAGGCCCGCGTAGACGGCAGCGACAATCAGGTATGGCGCGACGCGGCGGAGATAGCCACTCGACGGCGCGAGCAGCGCGTCGAGAGCGCTGCTCCGCCTCCAACGGCTTGTCGCCAGCACGCCCAGCACGACGCCGAGCGTGCCGCTGAACAGATCGGTCGTCGAAGTAAACCGCTCGACGACAAGCAACTGCCCCAATTCGACCAGCGCGACGAGCGCCATGCCCCAGGCGATGGCGTTCTCTCCCGCGCGGATCGGTCGCACGGTGGTCGTCCAGAGCCGGGAGGTGAGCACGCCGACCGGGATGAACAGGAACGTGTTGACGAGCACGCCGAGCGGCCAGAGCGGCTCGCTAAAGGGCTGCATGATGACCAGCCCGTCGCGATACTTCCGCGCCAGGTCGGCGCCGCGGACGGTGATCTCGATCGGCAGCACGGCGTAAATGATGAAGGCCGCCAGGTAGCACAGCAGCGCCCAGTCGAGCTTGCTCATCGGCCGCTGCGAGACGGTCATCGAACGCGTCCAATCGACGAGCGGCTGTCCAGTGAAAAGCCACAGCCCCGCGCCTAGCACCAAGCCGATCGTCTCGGGCAGAATATCGTACTGCGAGATGTTCGTTGGGTTGAACCAAAATTGGAAGAACTCGAACAGCACGCGCAGCGCAGCGCCGAGCAGTACGATCTGCACCGCGATCGCCCACCGCGCGCGGCGGCGGGGCAGATCGACGGCAAATACGCCGGTCCACAGAAATGCGACCGGAACGAGCAGCAGCATATCTCCCACCCAGGCCGACGGAGAGCCAAAACTGCTCTTGGCGAACGCCAGCGACGCGAACCGTTGGAGCGCCACGTCGAACGACTGCGGATGGAACTGCATCCCGCCCAGCGGAGCGCAGGCGCCCAGTCCCGCCAACAGCAGCGCGGCGAGCAGTAGGTGCGCCCGCTGCGGCGTGCCGGTCGGATTGCCGAGCACGCCGTCGGCGACTTGCAGCGCCTGAGGGCCGACAAAGCGGCCGAGATAATTGCCGACAATCGCCAGCAGCGTGAGCAGACTGACCGCTAGCCCCAAAAAGCGTCCGTTGCCGACGGTGGCGCGGAAATCGACCGGCTGCGGGCCTTGCGGAAAACTCGACTGATAACGCCGTGCCAGGGCCTCAAGCTGCTTGGTGCGTTCGTCGCCCGCCGGACCGCCGGCAAATTCGAGCTTCAAATCGTACTGCCGTGGCTGTCGGCTCAAATCGAGCCGATAGCGGAAGCGAAAGGTCTTGCCGCTGGGGGTGGTAAGCAGGATTTGTTCTTTGGAGAACGTCAGTTCGTTGTCGTTCAGTCGCACGGTCGGCTTGC
>CAYZVT010000081.1:0-1894 GCA_964481585.1 uncultured Pirellulales bacterium | reverse complement strand
GCGGCCACGACGCGCCAGGAGCCGAGAATATTTTCCCGATCGCTATGGTCGCGGTCGTAGTTCTCAAAACCCCCGCTGCGCTTGAGCACGACGAGCACGCCCCCGTCGCCCAGGTGCGTTTCAAAGCTGGCCGGGCGTGGAGAGCCTTTTTCGAGGCCGTAGAGTGTGAGCGTGTCGCGCTGCAACTGATAGATGCCTTGCAGCATCAGCGGCTTGCTGCCCTTCGCCCACGGCGCTCGGAAGCGCAGCATCCCTTCCCCGGCGGCGAGCTGGCGCGGCGGCATCGCGGCCGGCTGCTCCGCGTCGGCCTTTGCGGCGTCACGCTCTTGGTTTGATCCGAGGAGCGGCAGCCGTATGCCCGGCATGGGAATGTTGAAGGCGAATACGTCGCCGCGCTGGGCGCGAGCTTCGACGTGCGAGGGAAGCGGTCCTGGCTCGACGGCCGTCAGATGTTCCGCTGGCCGCACGGGAGGACCGGCTTTGTCCTCGGCAAGCTGCTGCCGCACGACTTCGTTGAAGTCGCTAAACGCCTCGTCGCGTCGCTCACTGCGGAACAAGGCCCAGCCACGGTTGTTGCGCACGCGGTAGAGGTCCGGATCGAGTTGCAGCGCGCGGTCGTAGTCGGCGATCGCTTTGGCGTAGTCTCCCTTGGCATACCACGCCAGCCCGCGATTGTTGTAACCCCAGGGGTGCTTCGGTTCGAGTTCGATGGCGCGGGTGTAATCGTCGATCGCGCGGTCGAGCTGCTGCTTCTGATACCAGGCGCGGCCGCGATTGTAATAGGCGATGCCGTACTCGCCGTCGAGTTGAATGGCGCGATCGAAATCGGCAATCGCCCGGTCGTACTCGTGCTGCTTGCTCCAAGCCGTGCCGCGATTGTTGTAGACGCGGGCAACCTCGGGCTGCAAACGCACCACCTGGTCGTAATCGTGAATCGCCTCGGCGAAGCGGTCTTGCCCGAGCCGCAGATTGGCGCGGGTGTTCCAGGCCACCACGTCGCTGGGATCGCGCTCGACCGCTTCGGAGAACCGCCGCTCCGCCTCGCCCAGCCGCACGGCGCGGGCACCGTCGATCCAGCCGCGTTTGCCGTGCTCGACCCAATACCAGCCCGCGCGGGCTTGCAGCACCAGCAGCGTCGTGCCGCGCGGGACACTGCCGACCGTCTCGTCCGCCACCCACAGCTCGGCCGGCTGCGTCAACACCACCCGCTCGCCGGCACGCTGGGCTTCGGCCCGTGTCGCCGCAGCGAGCAGGATCAGGACTATTAGCACTGCGCGCATCAGAGGGTTCCGCAGTTGAAAGCGAAGCAAGAGCTTGGCGAACATTCTAAACAATTCTTGCGCCAAAGAGCCAGAACCCGCGCGGCGAGCGGAAGAAATCGGCGCCAGATGGCGGGGGCGCACCGCGAGGAGCGGTAGCCTCCGAGGGGCAACAAAGCGAAGGGCGGAGGGCAGAAGCCCCCGAGGTACGTCATTCCCGCGCAGGCTAGGAACCCAGATCGTAGACCCGAAGGCTTTGGATTCCTTCCTGCGCGGGAAAGACGCTCCCGCAAAGCTGGCTTCCAACGTGCGGACGCCCGTGCGGGAGGCGTTGTAACCGCTTGGTTTGCATGCATCCCAGCTGGGAGTGGGCGCACTGGAGCGGGAGCGAAAGGATGCTGTCAAAATGACAGCGTGACAAAAGTGGCTCAGATCGAAAGCTGTCGAAATGGCATGCCGGCTTGGTATGAAGAAGTGCCGTCGCATGGGGCGTGGGTTTGTGGTGTTCCGCGAAAAAGACTGGAATAACAATAAGTTACGCATTGGTGGGACCGCCGGCTGGGGTTCGGCATGCTCTTTGCTTTTCTTGGGGACGAGGATCTTGGTTCTGTTGTCAATTCTGCGATGGAAGCAAT
>CAYZVT010000080.1:0-14461 GCA_964481585.1 uncultured Pirellulales bacterium | reverse complement strand
CAGCTGCACCACGCCAAGCTGCTCGGCAAGGTGATTCAGACGGGCGAAGGACTGCTCGTGCCGCCTCACTCCGGCGGCGGCGACGACTACGACGGCGGCGCCAACCCGACCGAACTGCTGCTGGTCCTCGCGCCGCTGCAAAACCATTCGCGCGTCGAGGCGGTCGTTGAAATCTTCCAGCGTCCCACCGCCCAGCCCGCCACGCGGCGCGGCTATCTGCGCTTTCTCTTGCAGATGTGCGAGATGGCGAGCGAATGGCTCAAGTCGCAGCGGCTGCGGCTGCTTGCCGACCGCGAATCGCTCTGGGGCCAAGTCGATCGCTTCGCCCAGGTCGTGCATGAGTCGCTCGACGTGCGCCAGACGGCCTACACGATTGCCAACGAAGCCCAGCAACTGATCGGCTGCGACCGCGTGAGCGTCGCCATCCGCCGCGGCAACCGCTTTAAGATTGAAGCGGTCAGTGGACAGGATGCCTTTGACAATCGCTCAAATGTGATTACGCTGCTTGGCGAACTGGCGACCAAGGTTTCGGCCACGGCCGAGCCGCTGTGGTACGCCGGCTCGACCGAAAACCTGCCGCCGCAGATCGAAGAGGCGGTTCACGAGTACGTCGATCACTCGCACACGAAAACCGTGGCGGTGTTGCCGCTGGAGCACACCGGCGCGGAGGAAGAGCCGGCCGAAGGCGCGGCCTCCGAGGTGGAACAGGATCGCCAGATCGTCGCCGCGCTGATTGTCGAACAGATTGAAGACCTGCGGCCCAAGTCGATTCTCGCGCCACGGATTGATCTGGTCTGCGGCCATAGTGCCCGCGCGCTGACCAACGCGCTCGACCACAACAGCGTCTTTCTGATGCCGCTGTGGCGGACGATCGGCCATAGCCGCTGGCTCGTGCAAGCCCGCACGTTGCCGAAGACGGTGGCGGTGGCGGTCGTGCTGCTCGCGGTAACGCTCGCGCTGATCCTCGTTCCCGGGCGTTTCGACCTGGAAGGTCGCGGCATCATTCAGCCTGTCGAGCGCCGCGACATTTTTGTTGATACCGAAGGGGTTGTGACTGCCGTAAAAGCCGCTCATGGCGATCATGTGAAGAAAGGCCAGGTGCTCGTCGAGCTGCGCAACACCGACCTCGAAGTGCGCTGGGCCGATGTGCTGGGCCAACTGCGCAGCGTCGAAGAACAAGCCCGCTCGGTCAACCGCATGCGGCACAGCGATGGGCTGGCGGAAGACGAAAAGACACGGCTCGACGGCGAGTATCTGGAACTGCAACAGCGCTACACCAGCCTGCGGCGTCAAGCTGCCTTGATCGAGAAGAAGCGCGACAAGCTGCACGTCCGCAGCCCGATCGACGGCCAGATCGTGACCTGGAACGTCGAACGAATGCTGATGAATCGCCCGGTGACGACCGGCCAGGTGCTGATGACGGTCGCCGATCCCGAAGGGCCGTGGGAGATGGAAGTCTACATGGCCGAGAACCGGATGGGCCACATCACCCGCGCCCGCGAGAAGCTGGGCCGTTACCTGCCGGTCGAATACGTCGTCGCCACCGATCCCACCAAAACCTGCCAAGGCCGCATCCGAGAAGTCAACACCACGGCGGAACTGCACGAAGAACACGGCCACGCCGTCTGGGTGCGGGTCGCCATTGACGAAAAAGATCTGACCGATCCCCGCCCTGGCGCCACCACGACCGCACAGGTTCACTGTGGGTTCCGGCCCATCGGCTACGTGTGGCTGCACGAGGTCTTTGAGTTCATCCAATCGCGGGTGCTCTTCAAGCTTGGCCTCTAATCAAGCTTGGCCTCTAAGCCGCGTCGCTCATCTCCCCGCTTTTCTGCTACTGCGTTCGAGAATTCGAGGAAGCGTACCCATGCTGCATCTGTTGTCTTTCGCCGCGGCGCTCGTCGCCGTTTCGGCCACTTCGGCGGCGGCCTCGGCCGAGACGCCCGTCGCCGATCCGATCCTCAAAAACTGCGTTGTGTCGGTGAAAGAGGAAGTCAAGCTGCCGGCGCGCGAGGCCGGCGTGCTCGTCGAGCTGGCGGCGACTGAAGGGATGCGCGTCGAAGCCGGCTCCGTGCTCGGCCGCGTCGACGATAGCCAAATGCAGATTCAAAAACGCCGCGCGCTGGCCGAGCAGGAAGCGGCGCTCGAAGAAGCCGGCAACGACATCAACGTCCGCTACGCCAAAGCCGCCGCGAAGGTGGCCGAAGCCGAATACGATCAGGCGGTCGAGGCCAACTCGAAAGTCACCGGCACATTTCCCGAAGCCGAAGTCCGCCGCTTGAAACTCGCCTGGCATCGCGCCTTTTTGCAGATCGAGCAGAGCGAACTGGAACAGCGAATGGCGAGCTTCACCGCCAAGAGCAAAGCCGCCGAGGTCGAAGCGGCCGACCAGCACATCGCCCATAGTCAACTGCTCGCTCCGTTCGACGGCGAAGTGGTCGAAGTGGCGATTCACCAGGGCGAATGGGTCAACCCGGGCGATCCGGTGATGAAGATCATGCGCTTCGACATCCTCCGCGTCGAAGGCTTCGTCAATGCCCGCGACTATGATCCGAGCGAGCTGACCGGCCGCCCGGTCACGGTGGAAGTCGAACTAGCGCGCGGCCGCCGCGTGCGTCAGCAGGGCAAGATCACCTACGTCAGCACGCCCGTCCAAGGCGGCGGCGACTACCGCGTGCGGGCCGAGATCGCCAACTTTCAGGAAAACGGCCAATGGATGTTCCGGCCCGGCTTGAACGCGGCGATGCGGATTCATTTGGAGAAGTAGCTGTGGGCTGGAAGCTGTAGGCTGTCCGCTGTCAGCTGTCCGCTATTAGCCGTAAGCTATCAGCCTTTAGCAGTCAGCGGCAATTCCGTCCTTGCCGCGCAGGCGGGAATCTAGACCCGAGGACTCATGAGTTTACCCGTCGCGCCCCGGATTCCCGCCTGCGCGGAAAGGACGGAACCTTTAGCGACTAACCACCTGCTGCCCTCTGACCGCCAACAGCTAATAGCTAACAGCCAACAGCCAACAGCTACTAGCCCCCAGCCTCCAGCCTTTCCCACACCTCATGGCCACCCTTGCCGATAGCTTGAAAACGAGTGCTTCGCGGCCGTTGCGGCTGCGGAAGCGCGCGGATTTGATTGCCGAGGAGCATCGCTATCAGGGACGGGTCTTTTGGGTCATTAAGGAGCCGGTCGGCCTGAAGTATTACCGCTTTCAGGAGGAGGAGTACGCCATCTTGCAGATGCTCGATGGCGAGGTCAGTCTGGACGACATCAAGCGAGACTTTGAGCAGCGCTTCGCGCCGCAGAAAATCACCTACAACGATCTGCAACAGTTCATCGGCACGCTGCATCGCAGCGCGCTGGTCGTGGCCTCGGCTCCGGGGCAGGGTCAGCAACTCAAACGGCGGCGCGACGAGCGGCGGCGGCGCGAGCGGTTGCAGATGGTGACGAACATCCTGGCGATCCGCTTCAAGGGGATCGATCCAGACCGCTTCATGAACTGGCTCTACCCGCTCGTGCGGTGGTTCTTTACCCGCACGATGCTGGTGCTCTCGATGATGCTCGCCGTGTCGGCGCTGGGGCTGATCCTCGTGCAGTTCGACGTGTTCCACGCCCGGCTGCCGGCGTTTCAAGAGTTCTTTGGCCCGAACAACTGGCTCTTGCTCGGCCTCGTGCTGGCTTTCACCAAAATCCTACACGAGTTCGGCCACGGCCTGTCGTGCAAGCATTTTGGCGGCGAGTGCCACGAGATCGGCGTGATGTTGCTCGTGCTCACGCCTTGCCTGTACTGCAACGTCTCCGACTCCTGGATGCTCCGCAGCAAATGGCAACGCGCCGCGATCGGCGCGGCGGGCATGTACGTCGAAGTCGTGCTGGCCTCGATCGCCACGTTCGTCTGGTGGTATAGCGAGCCGGGTCTGCTCAATCACCTGGCGCTGCAAGTGATGTTCATCTGCTCGGTGAGCACGGTCATCTTCAACGGCAACCCGCTGCTGCGTTACGACGGCTATTACATCCTGTCCGACTTGGTGGAGATTCCGAACCTGCGGCAAAAGTCGCAGTCGATCCTCAACCGTCTGCTCGCCAAGTGGTGCCTGGGGATGGAACTGCCCGAAGAGCCGTTCTTGCCGCAGCGCAACCGGCTCTTCTTCGCACTCTACACCGTCGCGGCGACGATCTATCGTTGGGTGGTGCTGATCTCGATTCTGTACTTCCTTTACAAGGTCTTTGAGCCGTATGGGCTGCAGGCCATCGGCCAGGCGGTGGCCGGTGTGTCGATTGCCAGCATGATTCTTCAACCACTCTCGAAGCTGTACAAATTCTTTCGCGTTCCGGGGAGGATGGAACAAGTGAAATGGCCTCACGTCTATGTCACGACGGCCGTGGTGGGCGCGGTGCTCGCCGGCATTCTCCTGATTCCGGTGCCGCACCGCATCGGCTGCTCGCTAGAGATTCGCCCCCGCGACGCCGTCTCGGTCTACGTCGATGTGCCGGGCCGGTTGGAACAGGTTTTTGTGCAGCCGGGCAAGGAGGTCGAAAAAGGCATGCCGCTAGCGAAGCTGAGCAACCTCGACCTGCAACTCGCGGTGGCCGATCTCTCGGGCCAGCAGAGCCAGTACCGCGCGCGGCTGAGCAGTCTTCAGCGGCAGCGTTTCCACAGCGCCGAAGCGGGCGAAGAGATCCCGCAGGTCGAAGAAACCATCGCCGCGCTGCAAGACCAACTGAAAAAGACGCAGAGCGATCTGACGCGGCTGCAATTGGTCGCTCCCGCGTCGGGCACGGTAATCGCCCCGCCGCGCCGCGAAAAACAGCCACGCCCCGACGGCACGCTCCGCACGTGGGAAGGCTCCCTGCTCGAACGGCGCAATCTCGGCGCGGTGCTTGACCAGAGCGAACTGTTTTGCGAGATCGGCGATCCCCGGCAACTGGAAGCCGTGCTGATCATCGACCAAACCGACATTGATCTGGTCCGCCAAGAGCAGTCGGTCGAGATCAAGCTCGAATCGCGCCCGACTGAAACCTATGCCGGCACGATCCACGACATCTCCAAGATCAACCTGAAAGTCGTGCCCGAAAGCCTCTCCAGCCAGGCGGGCGGCGACCTGGCCACGCGCACCGACAAGTCGGGCGTCGCGCATCCGCTCAGCACCTCGTACACCGCCCGGGTGCCGATCGATGATCCGCACGGGCATTTGCAAGTCGGACTGCGCGGCAACGCGAACATCTACACCGGCTGGCAGCCGCTGGGCGTGCGCATCTGGCGCTATCTCTCGCACACGTTCCACTTCGCGCTGTAGTTTGCTTCCGCCCCACGAACAGAGAGCTTTCGTTTTGCGCAAGCAATCGGCCGGGACGCTGCTTTATCGAGGAGAACTGCCGGCGCTCGAAGTGCTGCTGGTGCATCCCTCGGGCAGCTACAATCGCGGCAAGCCGTGGAGCATTCCCAAGGGCCTGCCCGACGCGGGCGAGTCGCTCGAAGCCGCCGCGCGGCGCGAGACATGGGAAGAGACGGGCGTGACGCCGACCGTGCTCGAACCGCTCGGCTCGATCCAGTATCAAAAAAGCCGCAAAGATGTCCACTGCTTCGCCGGCCCCGCGCCCCCCGATGCCGCGCCGCGCTGCGCTTCGTGGGAAGTCGATTGCGCGGAGTTCGTCACGCTCGATCGAGCGCGCGAAGTGCTCCACCCCGATCAAGTACCGTTTCTGGATTGGCTCATCGAGAAGCTCTGTTAGCGGGTAGCTGATAGCTCTCAGCTTTCAGCTTTCAGTGTCCCACCTCGTCATTCCCGCGCAGGCGGGAATCCAAACCAAAAACATTGAAGCCCGCTCTCTAGATTCCCGCCTACGCGAAATGACGAGTGCCGGCCCCCCCGTCCCTCGTCCCCCGTCCCTCGTCCCTCGTCCCTCGTCCCTCGCCCCTCGTCCCTCGTCCCTACGCCGCACGGCGCAGCGCGGACGCGGCGAGTTCATCGGCAACGGTCGTTTGTAGCACCGTTTCAAGCTCTTGTAGCGCGGTGGCGGCGAGTTTGCCGTCGAGGACGCGATGGTCGCAGATCAGCGTCACCAGCGCGCGGCCTGCGGAGTCGAGCGGACCGTAGCTCAGGCTGCTGGTGAGAATCGTGGGGTGGAAGCGATTGACGGCCCCCTGCCCTGCGACGGACGACATGCTGAACGTGCCGAGCCGCTTGGCGCGCTTCACGCCCGAAAAATCGAGGCTGAGCCGCCACCCGATCGCGCGGAGCGGCCCCGGCATCCGGCTGAGCTGGACCTGGCGTCGAAACGCCTTTTCAACCGGGTCCGACTGATAGCGATCGAGCCGCTCCTGCAACTCGGCGAGCGACGCGCGTTCGGGTGCGGAAAAGACGCCCCAGCAAAGCCGCTCCTCGCCCAGATACTGCCGGCTGATCGCCAGCGTCGCCACGCTCAGCGGATGCTCGTAGAGATGCGGCCACGGCCAGCGAAAGAAGGTCTGCCGCAGCGCCGCATGCCGCGCCGCCACCAGCGCGAAGCCTTTGAGAAACAGCACCGACCACGAAACCCGCCGCGGCGCGCGAGTGCGAAGCTCGGCGAGCCGCGCCAAGTCCAACTGCCGCTCGATCGGAAAGAGAGGAATCCGCCGCGCGTAGTGACAACTATCGACCACCAGCGCGCGATTGCAAGAAAGCCGCACGCGACGCGGCCGAGACTCGCTGCCCATGCGTCCACTCCTCCAGCGGGTAACGGCGCAGTTCCAGTGGGCGTCATAGCAGGATGGCTCCGGCCGCTCAAGGGCGGTTTCGCGGAGGGCGAGGGGATTGTGAATTTTGGATTTTGGATGTTGGATTTTGGATGTTGGATGGGTGGCGGGAGTCGGCATCACGTCCTTGCTGCGCAGGCGGGAATCCAGGGGCAGCGGTCAGCCATCAGCGGTCAGCGAAAACGATTCTTTCCGCGTAGGCGGCAAGCCAGCGCCCGACGTGCCCCTGGCCCCCGCTTCCCCTGTCCCCTGATTGCTGACTGCTGATGGCTGACGGCTGTCTGCGCGGGAAGGACGCTTTCTATAAACTAGAGCCGGCGGAGTACCGGCCGGGGTGTGAAAACCTGCCGCGCTGCGGGCGATGGGTCGCCGGCGAGGCGTCGCTCGATCACCGCGGCGGCCGCCGCCGCCATCTCTTGCCAAGGGATGCCGATCGTCGTCAACTCAAGCGACGCGGCAAGCGGACTATCGCCAAAGCCGACCAGCGGCGGGCACGCCACGCCCAACTCGCGGGCCGCGATCAGCACGGCCTCGGCCAGCCGATCGTCGCAGCAAAAAATGCCGACGGCCCCCGCGCCGAGCACTTCCTCGGCCACGGCCAGACCGTCTTCAAGCATATTTCCCGCGGCCATGACCACTCGCGCCGCCACCTCCGAACAAAAACCGTCGGCGCGCTGCTGGCTGCGCCGGTCGTGCTGTGGACCGGCGAGCACGGCAAAGCCGCGTTGCTGACCGGTCTGCTGCCGCAAAAGCTGCGCGGCTTGCGTGCCACCGGCGTAGTCGTCGGCAGCGAGTTGGTCGAGGTCGGTCGCATCCAGTCCCGGCGGTAGCTCGTCACCGAACACCAGCGCATGCCGCCGCTGCGCCGCACACTCGCGCAGCACGTCGGGCTGCTCCCAGACGACGGGAAAATGATCGGCCAGAATCGTTTTGCTAGAACCTGTCCAAGTCGTCGTGCATGGCACCTCCGCGCGCTGCAACTGGCTTAGCAGCAGCCGGCGCAGATGATCGCCCAGACTTCCCTCGGCGCGACCGCGTGGATGAAAGAAAAGTTGTGCCCCAACCAAGGCGGGTGCATGCTTGGGGACAAAGGTGCCCGAGGCGCGGACGCGCTGCAGATGCCCCTCGCCGCATAGCTCACGAATCAGCCGATCGGCGGTTTGGTAACTGACGGCAAACCGCGCGGCCACTTCGCGGGCAGAGAGAAAGCGGTCGCCCGGCCGGTAGCCGCCGTCGCGGAGACGGTCCAGCAGCCGCCGCTTTACCTCCTCGACCCGTCGTGTCCGTGCGCGTGCCATCGCGGTATCATACCAAGTCGGCCGACGCCACGGGACGAGGTTTTTTAGTGGGGCGTCGAGCGCGAGACGCAAGGAGCAACGTGTGCGAGTTCTGTTGACCGCGATTGGCAGTTTTGGCGACGTGCACCCAGTCGTGGGACTCGGACGGCGTCTGCAAGCGCGGGGGCATGAGGTGCTCGTGCTCGCCTGTCCGTACTTTCAAGAGCTGATCGAACGCGCGGGGCTGAAGCTGCGCGCGCTGGGGACGACGGAGCAGTATCTCGACCTGGTTCACGACCCCGACCTGTGGCGCTCCGCCCGCGCCATTCGCACGATCGCGCGGGGAATCGTCACCGTCGGCGTGCGCGAAACCTACGACCTGATCGCCGCTCACCACCTGCCGGGCGAGACGGTCGTCGTCGCCGCTTCGCTCGACTTGGGGGCGCGCGTCGCGCGGGAAAAACTCGGCGTGCCGACGGTGGGACTCCATCTCGCGCCGGGCGTGTTTCGCAGCGTGCATCTTTCGCCCGTCCTCCCGCCGTCGCTCAGTGGGCCGAGGGTGCCAAAGCTGTTCAAGCGGTTGCAGTACTGGCTGGCCGACACGTTGCTTGTGGACCCGCTGCTCGGGCCGGCACTGAACGGCTTCCGCGCGGAGTTGGGCCTCACGCCGGTGCGGCGGATTTTTGGCGACTGGTGGCACAGGCTGGATCGCGTCCTCGGCATGTTCCCCGCTTGGTTTGCGCCGCCGCAGCCCGACTGGCCGACGAATTTGCACCTGACCGGCTTTCCGCTGTGGGATGAAAGCGAGCTATCGAGCGTTTCGGCGGAAGTGGCCGAGTATTTTACGCGCGGGGAGCCGCCGGTTCTCTTTACGCCCGGCTCGGCGATGGCGCAGGGGCAGGAGTTTTTCGCCGCCGCGATTGAGGCGTGCGCGCGGCTGGGGACGCGGGGGCTGCTCCTGACGCGCTACCGCGAGCACTTGCCTAGCGTGCTGCCCGCGCACATGCAGCACTTCGACTTCGTGCCGTTTTCGTACGCGCTGCCGCGTTCGGCGGCGGTGGTGCATCACGGCGGCATCGGTTCCTTGTCGCAAGGACTCGCGGCGGGCGTGCCGCAACTGGTGATGCCGATGGCCCACGACCAGCCCGACAACGCCACGCGGCTGATCCGGCTCGGCGTGGGCGAAGCATTGCCGCCAAAACGCTTTCGCGGCCCGGCGGTCGCGCGGGCCATCGAGCGGCTCGTCACCTCCCCGCGCGTCGCCCAGGCCTGCCGCGCGATCGCCGAACGGATGCAGCACGAAAACGGCCTCAAGGCAGCAGCCGACGTGATTGAACGGCTCGGCGCCGACTACGGCCAACTCGTGCCGAGGCGAACCGCGCCGCTCGGCAGCACTCCACCGGGAGCCACGTAGGTCCAAACGAACTGGACTGCACCCTCTTCCTCGTCAACCGGCACCGCCGGCGCGATCACGCGGTCGTAGAGCGAAGCCCGGCCGGGCAAGAAATCTTCGAGCAGGTCCAGTCGCGGCAGTCGCACCGCGGGATCGTCGAACGTGAAGATCTCACCCTCGACCCACTGCCAATCTCCCGTCTCACTCCATGCCCGCAGGCGCGGCGGCGCGGCGCGCTGCGCCACGAGCCTCGCCGCGTCGGCCAGCGGATCGCTCGTGCCGTGGGCGACGATGTGCTCGGGCGGAACGAGCAGCATCGCATAGCCGCTCGCCTGCCGATAGAGCCGGCCGAGCATCCGGGCGGGCATCACATCGCAGTAGCCCCGGCAATAGGCCGAGTGATACTTACCGCCGCGTTTGAGCGAGCCGTAGACAAAAACATGCAGCTTTAGTTCGGCGGTCATTGATGGTCCCGCTTGCGGCGGATTCGGCTCGTGCCAACGAGCACGACTCCTCAGCTTGGCTCAAGCCGCCCCGCTTCGCAAGTTCGATTCTCCAGCGATCCTCCGCCTCGCCGGTAGCCGCCGCCAGGGCTGCGTGCTACAACGAAGCAGCAGATGGCTTTGACAAAACCGATCGAGGAGCACAAGCATGGCAGCCGCGAAACCGCTGGCGGGCAAACGGATTTTGATGTTTGTCGGCGACATTTATGAAGACCTGGAACTGTGGTATCCCAAGCTCCGGCTGATCGAGGCCGGCGCCGCCGTGACCGTCGCGGGACCGGAAGCCGATGCCGAGTACGTCGGCAAGAACGGCTATCCTTGCGTCTCCGATGCGGCGATTGAAGAAGTCGAAGCGGCCAATTTCGACGGCGTGGTGGTGCCCGGCGGGTTCATGCCGGACAAATTGCGCCGCGACGGCAAGGTGCTGCAACTGATCCGCGCTTTTTCCGAGGCGGGCAAGCTCGTGGCGGCGGTCTGCCACGGCGGTTGGATTCCGATTTCGGCCGGCGTCTATCGCGGCGTGCGCGTCACCGGCTCGCCCGGCATCAAAGATGACTTGGTGAACGCCGGCGCGATCTGGGAAGACCGCTCGGTGGTCGTCGATCGCCACTTCGTCAGCAGCCGCAAGCCCGACGATCTGCCCGACTTTTGTGAAGCGATTCTTGAGGTCATGACGCGCTAATGGCCTGCGGATGCGGCCGCTCGCCGGCAGCGCCGAATCGGCAACCTGGGCCACCCATCACACGACATAGCTGGGCAAACCAGAGAGTAGCACACGGCGGAGCATGAAAACGGTAGCGTCTGATTGCGGGGCTACTTATACTAGCCCGAATTACACAAGCCCGGACCTGCCGGTGCCGAACCCGCGGCGCGGCAGGCCCTTCGCAACTTCGAACAGGAATGAGGAAACAATGCGCATGAATAGGCAAACGATTCTCGTGGCCGCGCTGCTGGCGTGCATGCCCGCCGTGGCGCGGGCCGATGTCAAGCTGCCGGCGGTCTTCAGCAACCAAATGGTGCTCCAGCGCGACCGCGCGGTGCCGATTTGGGGCTGGGCTGAGCCGGGCGAAAAGGTCCGAGTCAGCCTCGCCGGCAAGACGGCCGATGCCACGGCTGATGCCGACGGCAAGTGGCGCACCAAACTCCCCGCCCTGCCCGCCGGCGGCCCGCATGAGATGGTCGTCGAAGGAAAGAACAAGCTGCAACTGCAAGACGTGCTGGTCGGCGAAGTCTGGATCTGCTCGGGGCAGTCGAACATGGGCTGGACGGTGCGGCAGTCGACGAATGCCTCGCAAGAAATCGCCGAGTCTACGAATCCTCAGATTCGGATGTTCACCGTCCAGCGTAGCGTCGCCGACGAGCCGCAGGCCGATTGCCAAGGTCAGTGGCAGCAGGCCGGCCCGCAAACCACCGCCGCGTTCTCGGCGGTCGGCTATTTCTATGCCCGCAAACTGCAAAACGAGTTGGGAGTGCCGGTCGGCATGATCAATACCTCCTGGGGCGGCACGCTCTGCGAAGCCTGGACCAGCCGCGCGGCGCTCGAAGGCAACGCAGCATTTAAGCCCATTCTTAGTCGCAAGCCGCCGAAGGACCGCCTGAAGAACGGGGCTGCGGTGCTCTACAACGCGATGGTCGCGCCGCTCGTTCCCTACGCGGTGCGCGGGACGATTTGGTATCAGGGCGAAGCGAACGTGGGCCGCGCGGCGCAGTACGCGAATCTTTTCCCCACGATGATCCGCGACTGGCGCAACCGCTGGGGCCAGCAAGAATTTCCTTTCCTGTTCGTCCAGCTCGCCCCGTTCCGCTATCCAAAATACGAGCCGCAACTGCTCGCCGAGCTGTGGGACGCTCAGTTCAAGACGCTCCGCGAAGTGAAAAATACCGGCATGGCCGTCACGACCGACATCGCCACGCGCCACGACATTCACCCGCCGAACAAGCAGGACGTGGGCAAGCGGTTGGCGCTGTGGGCGCTGGCGACGGTTTATGATCGGGACCTCGTCTACAGCGGCCCGCTCTACAAGTCGATGGAGGTCGATGGCAACAAGATTCGCCTCCAGTTCGAGCACGTCGGCAGCGGGCTGAAAACGCGCGACGGTCAGCCGCCGAACGAATTCACCATTGCCGCCCAAGACGGTGAGTTCGTTCCGGCTCAAGCCAAGATCGAAGGCGACACGATCATCGTGTGGAGCGAGGAGGTGAAGGAGCCGGCAGCCGTACGGATGGGCTGGCACCACACGGCGCAGCCGAACTTGATGAACCAGGAAGGACTGCCCGCCTCGCCGTTCCGCACCGACGAGCGCAAGCTCACGACCGCCGGCGTGCGTTAAGGCGAGCCGTCGCTCCGACGACAAAGCGTTACGCACAGGTGGGGCGTGGACTGCGGTTCACGCCCCACCGTCTTTGGAACGGGACGCAGCGATGCCGTTTGCTCACCTCACCATCGCCACGCGCGACGTGCCGCGCACGAGCCGATTTTTTCAAGCAGCCTTCGGCTGGCCGCAAATCCATCGACCGGACAACGCCCCGCTGCGCGTCGATTGGCTGGAGATCGCGCCCGGGCAGCAGCTTCATGTGCTGGAAGTCGCTGACTTTGCCCCGTCGCCCTTTGAGCAGGAGTTTGGCCGGCACGTGGCCCTGTTTCATCCGGGCGGCGAGATGCAGGCGCTCCAAGAGCGGCTCGTGGCGCTCGGGGCGGAGCTGGTCGCGCCGCTTCGCCCCACGCCGTTCCCGCGCTTTTTCTTCCGCGACTTCAACGGCTATCTGTTCGAGGTCATCGACCAGGACGCCTACGTGCGGGAATAGCCTCCGTCGCATGGTCTCCGTCCCGGCGAGGGGGCAACTTGCATCCGCCGTACGGCCGCCGCAAAATAACAGGCAGCGTTCCCGCCCCCGACTCGCCCTCCACGAAGGAACCCGCAATGCGCGCTACGCCTCTGCGACTCGCTCTGTTGATCCTCGCGGCTGCTCCCGCGTTAGCCTTGGCTGCCGGTGAGGCGTACACCGACCCGGCCCACACGGATGAAGATTTTGCCATACAGGGCGAGTACCTCGGCCAACGCACAATCGACGCGGGCCAGCAGCGCTACGGGCTGCAGATCATCGCGCTGGGCGAGGGCAAGTTCCATGCGGTCGGCTATCCCGGCGGCCTGCCCGGCGACGGCTGGGACGGCAAGACCAAGCAGCAAGCCGACGGCGCGCGGAACGGCGATGCCGTCGAGTTCGGCAGCCTCGGCTCGGCCAAACTCACGATTCGCAACGGCGTTGCCGCGCTCGTCGATCAAGGAGGCCAGCCGCGCGGCGAACTGAAAAAGGTCGAACGCAAAAGCCCCACGCTCGGCGCGAAGGCACCGCAAGGCGCGGTCGTGCTCTTTGACGGCACCTCGGCCGACCAATTTCAGCCGGGCAAGATGACCGAAGATGGGTTGCTGATTCAAGGCGCCACGAGCAAACAAAAATTTGACGATTTCACGCTGCACGTTGAATTTCGTCTCCCCTACCAGCCCGCCGCGCGCGGCCAAGGCCGTGGCAATAGCGGCTGTTATCTGCAAGGCCGGTACGAGGTGCAGATGCTCGACTCGTTCGGCCTGGAAGGCGTGGACAACGAGTGTGGCGGCATTTACAAGATCGCCCGTCCGCGCGTCAACCTGTGCCTGCCGCCGCTGGCTTGGCAGACCTACGATATCGACTTCACCGCGGCCGAGTACCAGGACGGCCAGAAGGTCAAAAACGCCCGCGCCACCGTGCGGCACAACGGCATCGTCATTCACGACGACGTGGAACTGACGCACGCCACGACGGCCGCTCCGGTCAAGGAAGGCCCGGAGCCAGGCCCCATCTATCTGCAAGACCACGGCAACCCGGTCCGCTACCGGAATATTTGGATTGTGGAAAAGTAACCGCCCCGGCTGCGCGATACCTGTTGCGCAGCCCGCCCCCCGACGAACGATCAAATTTGCTTCAAGGACTTCCATGAAACTCCCAAAACTGCTTTTTTCCGTGCTGTTCGTTCTAGCTCCTTCGCTCGCCTGCGCGGCGGGCGGCAAAGCCTACACCGATCCGGCGGAAGCCGGCCCCGATTTTCAGGTGCAAGGCGAATACACCGGCACGCTCGAAGCCGCCGACGGCGAAAAGTGGGGCCTGCAGGTCATCGCGCTCGGCGAGGGCAAGTTCGACGGCATCGGCTTCAAGGGCGGCCTGCCCGGGGACGGCTGGGAAGGCGGCGAGCGGCACAAGGCAACCGGCAGCCGCGCAGGCGACGTGACGCAGCTCAAGAATGAGCACGTCACGATCACGATCGAAGGCGACACGGCCACGGTGGCCGACGCCCAGGGTAAGCGGCTCGGCGAGCTGAAAAAAGTCCACCGCCAAAGCCCCACGCTCGCCGCCAAGGCTCCCGCCGGGGCGACCATCGTATTCGACGGCACTTCGACCGAGGCTTGGGAAAAAGGCAAAATGACCGACGACGGGCTGCTGATGCAAGGCGCGCTGAGCAAGCTGAAACATCAAGACGCGACCGTACACGTCGAGTTCCGCCTTCCTTTCATGCCCGCAGCACGCGGCC
>CAYZVT010000079.1:0-14532 GCA_964481585.1 uncultured Pirellulales bacterium | reverse complement strand
GACCGTGCGGCCCTCGGGCAGCAGCCACAGGCCGGCGAGCACGCCGAGCATCATCAGTAGCAAGCCGGGATAGAAAAACAGCCAGCGGGGGCTGTAGAGCAGAAAGAACCGCAGGCTCCGCCACCCATCGCGCCAGCGGCGCAGATGCGGCGGCCGGCCGCGACGATCGGGATCGAGCGTCGTGGGCACCTCCGTGACGCGCAGGCCGGTCATCGTGGCCTTGACGAGCATCTCCAGCGCGAACTCCATGCCGGAGGATTCCAGATTCAGATCGAGCACCGCCTCGCGGCGGAAGCCGCGCAGCCCGCAGTACAAGTCGCCACAGGGAGTTTTGAAAAAGAGCCGGCCGATCCACGACAGGAGCGGGTTGCCCAGGTAGCGGTGCATCGCCGGCATGGCGCCGGGGCGAATGCCGCCGCGAAAGCGATTGCCCATCACCACGTCGTAGCCCTCGCGGAGCCGGTCACAGAACGGCAGCAGCGCGCGAAAGTCATAGCTACAATCGCTATCGCCCATGATTACGTACCGGCCGCGCGCCGCGGCAATGCCGCCAGCCAGGGCGGCGCCGTAGCCGCGCTGGGGCACCTCCACGACCTGCGCTCCCAGCTGCTGGGCGAGCAGTTGCGAGCCGTCGGTGCTGCCGTTATCGGCAACGATAATTTCTCCCTCAATGCCGGAACTGGTAAGAAATTCGCGGGCTGCCGCGAGGCACTCCGGCAGCGTCCGCGCCTCGTTCAAGCACGGCATGACGATCGACAGCTCCAGCGGCCAGCCTTCCGGGGCGGCCGAAACCGTGGAGGGGCGGACCAGATCGGCAGTCGCCGAAACGCGCGAGGTCATGGGAACGGACTCTTTGTGCGGATGGAGATACGGTTTCACGTCCTCTGCCGACCGCGCGAGGACGCGCAAGAGGCGGCGCATTTCTCAAAATGAGGAAAACAACGGTTCGAATCTGATTCGTCCTCGCGGCGCAGCACCTGGACGAACCGGCTCCGGCGGCAGTTTGGGCCGGCAGAAGCGGCGAATTCGCAGCTCTGGCCCACATTTCGGTTCGTGCCGCGCTGAGCCTGGCTCGTGAGGCGGCATCGTCCTGCAAACCGTGGGCCTCAAACTGCGGGAACCGGGCAATTGCGCGAATTCCCCCTTCCACGGCTGAAAAGGTGTACATCGCCCCACTTTGAACTACGATGGAAGCCATCGGCCCGGCGCGGCGCTCGTTCGGCGGCGGTGCTCCCGGCTGTTCACTCCTAATCCAAAAACCTCTAAGGAATCCGCGCGCATGTCGCTGCGTTCGCTTCGTCAACTGGTCCGTCCGCTCCGCCGCCCGCCGCAGCGCAAAATCCGCAGGCTCCACGGCGAGACGCTCGAAACGCGGCTGCCGCTGGCGGCGAGCGTCACCGCGCCGCTGGCCGATCTGGCCGTGGCCGCTGGCGAAACCTCGCTCACGCTCGACCTGTTCCAGCACCTGAACGATCCGCAAACGAGCGGCACGGTCACGCGCTGGACCACGTCGCAAGGAACTTTTTACGTCGAGCTGTTCGACCACGTCACGCCGATCACGGTGCAGAACTTCCTCGCATACGTCCAGTCGGGCGCGTACAACAGCGACACCGAGGGGGATACCTTCTTCCATCGCTCGGTGCCGGGCTTTGTACTGCAAGGCGGCGGCTTCCGCTGGGACGAGGGCGCGGGCGACGACAACGAGATCGACGTGCTGCCGTTTGTGCCGAACGAGTTCGACAAGCTGCGCGACGTCCTGGGCGCAAACGCCGCGATCAACGTGCGGGGCACCTTGGCGATGGCCAAGCTCGGCTCGCCGGCCGACGGTGGCCCCTTCGGAGGCGGCGAGGACAGCGCTTCGTCGCAGTGGTTCTTCAATCTCTCTAATAACAACGCCAGCAATCTCGACCACCAAAACGGCGGCTTTACCACCTTCGGCCGCGTGCTCGGCGGCGGCATGAGCGTCATCGACGCCATCGCCGCCCTGCAGCGTTTCAACCAGCCGGGGCCGATTACCGGCGGCGCGTTCTCGCAGCTTCCGCTCAGCGGCTACACGGGCGGGCCGGTCGAAACCGACAACCTGGCGCTGACGACCGAGATCGCGGTGGTGCCCGAACTTTCGTTCAGCATCGCCAGCAATAGCAACGCCGCGCTCGTCACGCCGTCGATTGTCGATGGACGGCTCACGCTGAACCACGCGGCCGGCGCCACCGGAAGCGCCACGATCACCGTCCGCGCGACCGATCTCAACGGCGGCACGGTCGAAGATACCTTCGTCGTCACCTACGCCGACGGAGGTAACCACGCACCGCAGGTCGAGCTTGGCACGTTCAACCGCACCTACGAAGAAGCGGGCACCAACCGCACGGTCAACGTTGACCTAAGCGAAATCTTTCGCGACGCCGATCTCGCCGGCGGCGACAGCCTGACCTATTCGGTCGCCGACAACAGCAACGTCCGGCTGGTGAGCACCGCGATCACCGGCGATAAGCTCCAGTTCACGGTGCAGGCATTCCAAAACGGCACGGCCACGCTCACGCTCCGCGCCACCGACGAGTCGGGGGCATTTGTGGAGGACTCGTTTCAGATCACCGTCAATGCAATCAACAACGCCCCGATTGTCGTCAATCCGCTCGATGACTTGGTGCTGACCGAAGACAGCGGCGTCAAGGTCATCCGCACGAATGAACTGGAAGCGTTCAATGACTTGGACCTGTTTACCAACGGCGATAGCCTGACGATTTCCGTGGCGAGCAATTCCAATCCGCAGCTTGTCACCACGAGCATGAGCGGTCCTTACGCGCTTTTGAACCTCGCCCCCCATGCCACCGGCACCGCCACGTTAAAAATCCGCGCCACCGACAGCACGGGGGCGTGGGTGGAAGACGAAGTTACCGTAACCGTCGTGCAAGTGAACGATCCGCCGGCGTTCACCGCCGGTTCCGACATCACGGCGATTGCCGACGGATCGCCGCGCACGGTCGCCGGCTGGGCGACCGCAATCTCCGCCGGACCGGCCGACGAAGCCGACCAGACGCTCGCCTTCGAGATCGTCGGCAACACCCACGCCGATCTGTTTGAGGTCGCGCCGACCGTCGCAGGCGACGGCACGCTCAGCTACCAGCTCAAGGCGGGCGCGGAAGGGACGGCCACGATCAGCGTGCGGCTGAAAGACAACGGCGGCACCTCTAGCGGCGGCGCGGACCTCGCCGACGCACAGACCTTCGAGATCACCTCGCTCCCGTTCAACCCCTGGCACAACGCCACGAACGTCTACGACGTGGACGGCTCCTCGGTCGTCGATCAAGCGGATTTGACGCTGCTGCTGGGCGAGTTGAGCAACCCGACGCACAGCGACCCGGTGACGCGCGACCTGCCGCTACCGCATCCGTCGGGCACTACCGGCCCGTTCCTCGACATCGACGGCCATCTGCGGCAAGGCGTGCCGCGTCTCAGCCGGGCCGAGGTGCTGCAGTTGGTCAACCACCTCCGCTACGAAGCCTACCGCAACGGAACACTTACCAGCCCCGCAAATGAGTCGAACCCGGCGCAGGAGAACGGGGATGCGGGAGCGCAGGGGGGCACGCAGTCCGGCTTCACGATTTCCGGGTCGGGCATGAGCGCTTCGGGCGGAGGCAGCGGTAGCGGCCTGATTCTCTGGGGCTTTGATGCTGACTTTAAGTCACTTATGCCTGAGCCTCGCTTTGTGACGATAGATTTCGATAGCGGTGAGACCGTCGAGAGCGCAGCGGATCAGGCGGACGAGCCGGAAAGCGCCACGCCGCCGCAAGTGTCGGGCGAACTGGATGCGCTCGTCGATCAGCTTGCCGAGTCGAGCGAGGAAGAAGCCACCGAGCCGGTCGATGCGGTCTTTGCCGAACTGCTCTGGGAGTGAACGACGGGGGGCGCTCGGCGCGTTGGGTGGCGGGGGCGCACCGCGCTAGCGGAAGCCCCTGAAGCGTTCTGGCCTAGATTCCCGCCTGCGCGGGAATGACGGACTTGGCTGAAAGCTGATAGCTAACAGCTAATGACCGACCTCGGCCATCGCTAGCCGTTCGGAGATCGGCGGGTGACTGTGGAGCCAAAAGACTTCCAGCGGGTGCGGGTCGGGGTCGTCCTTGTTCAGCTTGGCGAGCTTGTGGAAGGCCGAGCGGTACGCTTCGCGGTGCCCGGTGCGCTCCAGCGCGTAGCGGTCGCACTGCCGCTCGAAGTGGCGGCTCACGGCGTTGCGGAGCGGCTCCATCACGAGCGAAAAGAGCGTGATGAGCAGCATCAACAGCGGCAGCGTCCAGACCGGCATTTCCGCGCGGGTCAGCGCCGGATCGAAGCGGTGGACGTAGGCCATCAGCAGCCGATCGGCGAGCCAAAAGCCGATCAGGCTGTAGAGCGCGCCAAAGGCGATCAGCTTCGGAATGTGCCGAAAGACGTGATGCCCCACCTCGTGGCCAAAGATCACCTCGATCTCCTCGGGCGTAAACTTGCTCAGCAGCGTATCGCCCAACAGCACGCGCCGCGTGCGGCCCAGCCCGGCGAGCATGGCGTTGGCCTTCACGGTTTCGGCGCTCAGGTCGAGCCGGTAGACGCCTTCGATCTCTAGGCCCGTTCCTTCCGCGATCCGATCGAGGCGCGGGGCGAGCGTGTCGTCTTCCAGCCGCTCGACGCGATAGAACAGCGGCACGATCAACACCGGCACAAGCTGGCCGAGCAGGATGCTCAGCACAAACGCGGCCGCGGCGGCCACGAGCCACCACCAACTGCCCGTGAGCCAAATCAGCCAGTACAGCCCGGCGAACGTCGCCGCGCCGAAGACCAGCCCCAGGGCGTTGAGTTTCAGATATTTTATGATCCAGCGGCCGAGCGACAGCCGGCTCAGCCCGAAGCGGTGCTCGACGACGTAGCCGGAAAAGAACGCCAGCGGCAGCGACACGGCCATGTGCAGCAAATAGACGCAGGCCAATAGCGCGAGCAGTCGCCACATGGCCCCCTCGGGCAGCGCCGTCGAGCGCGCAAGCCAAGCAGCGAGCGGACGGGCAAAGAAAAACGCCATGACCGCCAGATAGACGACATCCAGCGCCCGATCGGCCAAGCCGCAGAACAGCTCCCAATGCCCATACGCCTTCGCTTCCGCCCGCTGCTCGGGCGTCATCTCCGCGCTCTCGTCAGGCGACGCGGGAGACAAGTCAGATTCTAGATCGTCGCTCAAGATACGCTCCTGCCGAAGGACGCTGCGGGCTGCAAGCTGCGGGCTACGGGCTGTAGGCTACAAGCTGTAAGCTATAGGCAGTCTATCCCCCGCGCAAGTACGTCCCGCCAAGATAGCTGCAATGCGGTCGCCTATAGCTCGTAGCCTATAGCTCGTAGCCTATAGCTCGTAGCCTACAGCCTATAGCTTACAGCTTGCAGCCCGCAACCCGCAGCGTCCAGTGCCGATCGCTTGTCGGCTGGACGTTCAAAGCCGGCACGCCGAGCGGCTTGACGAGCGCGCGGACTTCGTCGAGCGTCAGCGCTGCGCGGAGCGAGGCGGCCAGTAGTTCGCGTTGCCGTGCGGTTTCTTCGGCGGCGTATTGCTCGACCCACTGCACTAGTTGTTCTTCGCTGGCCGGACGGATCAAGTCGCGCACAAACAGCAGCCCTCCCGGCCTGACGACGCGGAGCGTCTCGGCGAGCACGCGCTCTGGCTCCGGGCTGTGGTGGACGAGGCTGTTGTGGATGACGCAGGCGAACTGCCCCTCGTCGTAGGGGAGCGCCTTGGCGTCGGCCCGGTCGAGCATGATCCGGTCGGAGAGCGACTCGACTTCGATGTTGGCGCGGGCCACGTCGAGCATCGCCACGGCCAAGTCGGTCGCCACGACGCGCACGTTCGGCGCTTGCTGGCAAAGCTCGATCGGAATCTGCGCCGTGCCGGTCCCCAGATCGAGCACTTCGATCGGCTCGTCAGCCTGCTGACTCGCCGCACGCAGCCCGGCCGCTAACAGATCCTCGACGAAGCGGCGATTCACCTCTTGATGGTGCATCGCGTCGTAGGCCAGCGCCTCGTCGAGCGAATCCATCGCCTCGGGTTCTAAAACACGTGCGAGCATGAACGATTGAGCCGCCGAAATGCAGAACAAGCTCCAGCCGGCAGCGCGGCCTAGACGACGGCCAATTGCGGACCTTGTTCGGTTTGCTCGACGTCGAGCCGGCGCTGGGCGAGCATCGCGCACATGTGGGCGTCGAGAATCAGCACCGTGCGGCCCTCGAAGTCGTAGAGGGCGTCTCCTTCAAAAACCTCATCAATCGCCACGGCAAGATCGTCATACTGCAGGTACAGGCGAACGGCGACCCCTTCGGGAGCATGGGCTTCGGAGAGCATCTGAGCAAGATGTTTCACCGCCGGTTGACTCACTTGCAACATCGGACCCTCCTCGCAACAAGGAATCGTTCGTCCCAGCGGCCGCACGCTGCGAACCTCCGCTGGACTCCCACCGTCTCCCGCCGCAAGCGCTTCGCTGGCGATGGGCGTTCTGTTGAACTAGCCTCCTCGCCGCCGGGGCGGCGCCGGTCCGCGATCTTCGCGCGGCCGCGCTTCGTTGACCGTCAAGCGGCGGCCATCGAGCATCGTGCCGTTGAGGGCCTCGATCGCGGCATCGGCCTCTCGATCGTGGGTCATTTGCACAAAGGCAAAGCCGCGGGGGCGGCCCGTTTCGCGGTCCATGACGACCGCCACGTTTTCGACTTCTCCGTAAACCGAGAAAGCGGCCTCCAAGCCTTGTTGGTCGGTGGTGTAGGACAGATTGCCTACATAAATGCGTTTCAAGGCAGTCACTCCTCGCGTCGCCACGCGAAACGAACTAGGGGCGGTTGCCCGCTGCTGCAACTACTGCCGCAAAACCCGCAAGCGATGAGAAGCTGGCTCCGGGCGTTGCGGCGAACCTCCGCTAGATAAGACTCTCGCCGGGCCAGTCGCCAGAGTACTGGCACTGCCAGCGTGCGTCAAATACTTTCTCCGCCTCCGGGACGGATCAGGCAATTTTTGTGAGCATTTTCGGTGCCAGTTCGCGGCCGAAACGTTGTAATCCGGTGAAGATGGGGAGACAATAACCGCTCGGCGCTCTTGGCGCTCGGGACATCCCGTAGGAAACCAGCTCCAGCGTCGCGCGGCAGCCCCCTTCCCTCTTTCCACTCAGGAGAAGTCGCATATGAAATCTTGGAAGACCCTCTCTGCACTGGCCTGTGCGGTGGTCCTGAGCGCGTCGGGTGCGCAGGCCGACGAAGTGCCGCCGGCGCTGCGCTTCACGATGAAATCGCTCTCCGGCAAGCCGGTCGATCTGGCGCAGTACGAAGGCAAGGTCGTGCTGATCGTCAACACGGCCAGCCAGTGCGGGCTAACGCCGCAGTACGCAGGGCTGCAAGCGCTGCATGAAAAGTACGCCGACCAGGGGCTGGCGATTCTCGGCTTTCCCTGCAATCAGTTCGGCGAACAAGAGCCGGGCAACGCGCGGCAGATCGCCCAGTTCTGCCAGGAGAACTACGGCGTCGGCTTCGATCTGTTCCAAAAGATCGAAGTCAACGGCCCCGGCGCCGCGCCGCTCTACCGGTACCTCACCTCAAAAGAAACCAACCCCGGCTTCGCCGGAGAGATCAAGTGGAACTTCACCAAGTTCCTGCTCGACCGCGAAGGCAACGTCGTCGCCCGCTTCGCCCCCCAGCAGCCGCCCGAATCCCCCGAAGTCGTGACGGCGATCGAAAAGCAGCTCAAGAAGTAAAAGCCATCAGCCATCAGCGGTCAGCCGTCAGCTATCAGCAACGGGTAATGGGAGGCCCCACAGCAGCCCCCGGTGCGTCATTGCCGCGCAGGCGGGAATCCAGCAGTGGGCGTCTTGGCCCGCTCGGCGTGTCAGCCGAGGCTTCCGCGCTGCGCCCCGGTCCTGCTCTGAGCTCCCTCGGGCAAGAGCGCTGGCAGCCCTTTTGCGGCACTGGCAGCCCCAGGTCCGCTTGGGGACTGGCGAAATCCTCCCCGAGCAACAGGACGCGATTCGCACTGCTTGCAGCTCAGTCGACCCGTTTGCCGTCGTACTCTAATCGACGTTCTGGCGGATAGGTAACGTCATCGATCACCGGGCGGCGACGATTGGTTATCAACTGTCGCTTCGCCCGACTTCGCCGCTCCGGTGCATCGGATTGTCCTTCGCGGCTCGTAGCGGGGGTGATCGGACTTCTGTTCTTCCACTTGAAGCCGATCGACCAGCGCATCAAGTGTCCCACCAGCGTCTGCGAGCAGGCGTTCGCGGACAGCATGTAGTTCGTCAAGAATCGGATTCTTCGTCATCGTCATCTCCGCCGAGGAATTCAGCAGGCGTGCAAATCAACAATTGACCAACTCCATAGTCGTCCAGTAGCCGATAAACGCGAGGTAGCTCGTGGGCGTTGGCGATGTGCTTGCAGTTTAGAGTCAGTAGATATTGTACGCCCGCTATGGCCGCAGCGGCAACGTGAAGTGCATCGGCAGCAGCTCTCGGCGGCATGATCGACGCAGACACGATTGCACGTGCCAGGTTTCGGACATTCTCGTCGATGGGCACGGTCGGCAGCCCGTCGAGGAGCCTCAGTCGCTCTGCGGCCGCTGATGGATCACCAGCGGATGCCTCGTCGATGACGAGTTGCGACGTAACGAGCTCGAAGTTCGCCCGTTCGGTCGACCACCAGCTGCGAGCCTGATGTTGAAGTGCGGCGGTCTGGATGTCAGAGCTTGGCCGTGCTGTTGCATGGCTGACGATCGATGTTTCGATGTATACCGTGTCCATCGCCTCATCCTCCCGCGGCACCTTTCAACGGCAGTTCAGTAGGGCGGGCTGTGCCCACCACGGTTCTGATGATCCACCGACCAGAGCAAATGAAATGACAGTTTATCCGTGTGGTGGGCAAAGCCCACCCTACTTCACTAATGCGTGGGCGCAAGCATTTCCTATTCAAGTATTTGGGCAAATGAGGCTTCAGCTTCACGTGCCATCGCCTGCGCACCACTGAATTCATCGATTAGTTGCTGCAAGACGTTTACGACGGCACGTTTTGCCCTATTCAACGTCGTTGTCATTCGCGGGAGCGAGGCAACCGCCTTTTGAAATTGAGCGATCTGCCCTTCGACCGTTGATAATGTTTCGTAGAATTCCCGAACAGCCTGAAGATTGTCATTAACCTGCTCAAGGTCGTCTCCTTCGATCTTGAACTCAATACCCATCGCTGCGGCCTGAATCAGTGCATTCATGCCCGAATTGAGATGTCGGCTAAAGAGCGGCAGTTCGGCTTGCATTCGGTGTACAAATTGGTCCATGTCAGCCGCAGCCTTGGCAATCAGACGTTTGGCAACTTTGCGATTCTTGGAATCGGGACCAGATGCGAACTGATTTGTTTCCTCAGTACGCGTCTGCATCTTTTCCCCGATCTCGACGGTTGCAGCAGCAATTCGTTCCGTGATTTCCGTGAGGGTCGCAAATTCATCCTCGAATTGCTCCATTAGGTCAAGGAGCCCAATTTCATCTTCTTGATCGGTCGATGCCAAAGTGGCAATAGCGTCAGACTGTGCGGTCACAGTGACGGAGGTCGCGGGCTTGGGATTGAGATGCGGTTTGGAGCACCAAACTTGGACATGTCGCGTTAAATGCAAACGTACCAGCCTTTCAAAGTCTTCCAAAGATAAAAATGGCCAGTACAGAGCACCCTCGTTGCCGAGGCTGGATCTGAATTCTGCGACTTTGGCAAGTTGTGCGTGGTCCAGTTTCGACGGCGCTAGCGGCGCAGGAGCGTCTTTGAAGTAAATCATCAACTGAAGCGCCGACGGGTCGCTATCGAATCGCTTCTTTGCCCGGTTGAATTCTTCGACTGTGCCCGATCCGGCGCGGCCTGTGGGTGTTCCAAATCGGTACCACATTAGCCCGATGAATAGATCGTAGTCGTCTGGTATCTGCTCGTTGACGACGTCCTGGGCGTCCGCACCAAAGCTAGGATACGCATGGGTTTCCCATCGCACCAATTCAAGACGGACGCCCAATTCGCGCGCCCATGTGATGTTCAGTTCGCGGATGACTTCTTCAAGGCGATTTCTCTCCTCGTCGACGTCGGATGGTGACGCGACGAAGACCGTGAGAATGGTTTCCTGCCGCGGCATGATAGTGTCTCGTGCCTTTGCAAATAACTAGTGGTTATCCGGAAAAAAATCCCAATAACGTGCGCACGTTATCGGGAATCGGGAACGTCAAAATCGGCCGGGCTTTGGACGGGAGCGACCGTCTCGGTTCAGGACGTGCGTGTAGATCATGGTGGTTCTCACGTCCCGGTGGCCCAAAAGTTCCTCCCACGGTGCGGACGCGGCAAGGGCCGATCTGGATCGAGGCCCAAAGGGCGGCCGAGAGGATTTGGCAAGTGCTCGCATCGCCCCCCGCTAGCAGGAGATCGTATTAAACCAGGATGGGCAGAGGCGGGTCAAGCATCGGAAACCCCAGGTAGTGGGGCAAGAGGCTCTGAGCGGATCGTTCGAATAGCTGCCGCCTCACCTGCCACGGCTGGCGTGCCCAGGCTTGCCCAGCCGTGCCTTCGCGGGTGGCCCAGGCTGCGGCGGCAGCCTGGGTTTGTAGGAGGCAGCCGCCTATTTCGGCCTGCTTTGCCGAGGGCAAGGGCGCTGGCAGCCCCTTTTGCGTCCCGGCAACCAATTTCGCTTGGGGGCTGACGAAATTCTCCAGGGGCGGCCGGACTTGAGGGAATTTTTAGCTTTTGTAGCGACGAAAGGGTTCTTGGCAGAAAGTTCAACCGCCGGCTGCCAAAACCGCAGCCGAGGGCGATTCTTTCGCCCCAGCGCAAGCCTTTGGTGCTGAGCGACTTATACTTACTGGTAGTGGGCCATCGGGGGCGGCATCGGGGTGCTGGCACACCACTTGCATCCCTGATGAATTGTTCGTGATTTGCGGGGTGGACGACGGCCGGGGGGCCTTGTCACGTCGGTCGCCCACGGCACGAGCCCCACAGGCGAACCGGGGCACTCGGAATCAGTTATAATGCGGATGCCCCCGACGCCGACCCGCGCTGCACACGAGGAAAAATGGTGTTTTCCTGTGGCCGGGCCGAACTCTCGGAGCGGAGGTGCGTAACATGAAGAAGGCCATGGAACAAGACGCGGGAACAACGCAATTGTCCCCTCGATCGCAATTGACGGATGAACAACTGCTGTTGCAGTATCGGTCGAGCGGCGACGAAGGAGACTTTGCGCAGTTGGTCCAGCGCTACGAGCGCGAACTGTTTAGCTACTTGCGCCGCTATCTGGGCAATGCTGCGATGGCCGAAGACGCCTTCCAGCAGACGTTTCTCCAGGTGCATTTGAAGTGCGATCAGTTCGAGCAAGGGCGCGCGTTTCGTCCGTGGCTCTACACGATCGCCACCCATCAAGCGATTGACGCCCAGCGCCGCAACCGGCGGCATAAGTCGGTCAGTCTCGACCGAGCGGGGCGCAATGAAAAGAACGATGAGATCGGCACGCTGCTCGCGCTGATGCAGAGCGGCGACCCGGGGCCGGTCTCGCAACTGGAAAGCGAAGAGCGCCGCCAGTGGGTGCAACAGGCCCTCGAGGCGCTGCCCGAACAGTTACGTACCGCCGTGAATCTGGTTTATTACCAGGGACTAAAATATCGCGAAGCGGCCGATGTGTTGGCGATTCCGGTGGGGACCGTCAAGAGCCGGCTGCATGCCGCCATTTTGAAGCTGAACGAGGCATGGTATGGCTCCCATCCCCCCGGAGCGGAATGATCCCATGCGTGACCAGTTGCTCGGCTACCTGCTCGACGCGCTCGACACCGGCGAGCATGAGCAGGTAGAGCAGCAACTGCATCGCGACTGCGAACTTCAGCAAGAGCTGGAACTGATGCACGAGAGCCTGGAGCCTTTGCGGGCCAACGAGGGCGAGTTCGATCCGCCCGCCGGTCTAGCCGGTCGCACCTGCCAGTTCGTGGTGGAACAAGCCCGCCGCCATCGCGCGCTTTATAGCGAGCCGCTGGTCAGCGCCAGTCGCTGGTCCCTGGCCGATCTGACCGTGGCGGCGATGGTCTTTTTCGCGGCGGCGTTTTTATTCTTTCCCGCGATTCAGCACAGCCGCACCAGCGCCCGGCTGGCCGGCTGTCAGGACAACCTGCGAAGGCTCGGCGTGGCGCTGACGCAGTACAGCGAACGCAACGGCGGTTACTTCCCCTCGGTGCCGACCGAAGGCAATCTATCGGCAGCCGGCATTTACGCGGTGCAACTGACAGGCAGCGGACTATTGCCAGAGCCGCACCAACTGCTCTGTCCCGCCACCGAGCACGGCCACGGCCGGGGGCCGTTCCAAGTGCCCACGCCCGACCAACTGCAAGCGGCCACCGGCACGGCGCTTCAGCAGTTGCAGCGAGACATGGGAGGCAGCTACGGCTACTCGCTCGGCTACGTGAACGAGCGGGGCTATCAGCCGATCAAAAACCAGCGCCGTGAGACATTCGCCCTGATGGCCGACGCGCCGAGCGTCGGCGGCGGCAGCTTCGCCAGCGCCAACCACGGCGGCGGCGGACAAAACGTGCTCTACGAAGATGGGCATGTGCAACACCTGCAAAATTGCACGGTGCAGGCCTGTCGCGACCACATCTTCCTGAACGAAGCAGGCCAGATGGCGGCCGGCGTGCATGTTAACGACGCCGTCATCGGCCAAAGCTCCACGCCGCCGCTGCTCCGTAGCCGGTAAGCTATTAGCTATCAGCTATCAGCGTTTCGAGCGCGCCTCTTCTTTCGCTCATAGTGTGCGCTGCACCTCTTTTCGCCCGCGGCCTCCAGGCCGGTTAGCCGCTTTAATCTACCGTGACGCAAAGCCTACTCTCTGTCCTTCCCGCCTGCGCGGGAAGGACGGGCGTCGTCACAGGCAGCTGAAAGCTAACAGCTGATAGCTAACAGCTAATCGCTGACGGCTGACAGCTCCCATGTTGGCTTTCGTGCCGAGCGTGTTGCGTTTGAGCAACAGCACGCCGCCCCTCCGGCACTCCGCAACCCCGCCGCAACCACTTTCCATACCAGCAGTTACAGCCACAGCATCGCCCACTCTAGCGGGCTTGGCATGGGGCGTGCTTCCCTTCGCGAGCACTCCCCCTTCCCTTCCTCTGCTCGTTAGGCGACGGTCGTTGATGCAAGCACGTGAACTGGTTGAACTGGCTGCTCTGGTGGCCGGCCATGGGCCGCTGTTGATTTCGGGCCGCTGCCGGCTCTCGGAGTCGGGACAGCAAGAGTACTGGACCGCCTCCAAATGCCGGCTCGACCGCTGGGGCCTCGCGCTGCGGAACTACGCTCGCCAACTCGACGAGCGCGGCCCGCGGTGGGCCGAGCTGACGTGGACCCATCTACAGCCGGTGTTGGGCGAAGTGCTCACGAGCGAAATCCTCACCCGCGTTTGGACCGCGCTCGCCCTCGCACACGACCGCCAGCAAAACCAAAGCGACGCTGGACCGCTCGCGCGGAGCATCTTCGCCGGCCATCAAGAAGCCCGCCATCGCGTGCTGTCTCTCTTGGCCCGGCAGCAAAAGAACGCGCCGGCGGCCGTCGACGGGCTGAACCAGCTTCGCCGCCGCTGCGAACGCTGGTGCGATTTGCTGATCGGCTACCTGCTCGTCTCGGAAGACGTGAGCGAGATGGCGTTCGACCGCGAGCGGGCGTTTGACTTCTGCGACAGCCTCGACCACCAGCGCCGCGCGGGCGTGTTCGCACCGGCCTGGCAACTGACGCTCAATTCACTCCGCGCAGCCTTCCAACACGCGATCCACTGCGAAGCCCCGAATGCCGATCTGAACGAGCGCATCGCCGCCGCGATTCTCTGCTGCTACCCGGCCGATCTGTTCGACGGTTCCACGCTCCCCCGCCGCCTCTGGCTGGCCCGGCTCGAACACCTCCAGGCCGACGCCGCCGGCATGGTCGAACAACTCCTGCTGGCTGACCTGCCCGTCCGCCGCGAACGCAGCACGGCGAGTCGATAGCGGTCAGCCGTCAGCAGTCAGGGGCCGGGGACTGGGGGGCAGGGACCGGGGGCAGGCAAAACTCGTCCTTCCCGCGCAGGCGGCAATCCAGACCCACACGGCCGGGGGCTTTCGCTTTCGCGGTGCGCCACCCGACATCTTCCGCCCTCCGCCTTCTTTCCGCTTTCCGCTTTCTTGCGCTCCGGGGGCTTCCGCTGTCGCGGTGCGCCCCCGCCACCCTGGCGAGACCAGCATCCTGGCGAGATCAGCACCCTGGCGAGACCAGCACATGCTGGCGACCGCTGCCTCTACCGCCGCGCGGCTTCGCGTTCGGCTTGGCGGCGGCGGATGTGGTTGAGGTCATCTTTCGGCGTGGCGTCGATCAGCCGGCGGGTGTAGTCCTCTTTCGGATGGGCGTAGATGTTCTCCGAAGGCCCGAACTCCAGAATCTTGCCGTCGTTCATCACGGCCATCATGTCGGCCACGAATTTGACGACGATCAGGTCGTGGCTGATGAAGATGTACGTCAGCCCATGCTTCTCTT
>CAYZVT010000078.1:0-14658 GCA_964481585.1 uncultured Pirellulales bacterium | reverse complement strand
GCCGTGAGCTTCGTCTTTATTGTTCGGAATTCCTCATCGCTCAGGCTACCTCGGGCGTGCAATTCCCGGAACTTCGTGAGCAACTGGCTGGCGTGTGGCTGGTCGTGCGCCGCACCATCCCGCCATTTTCTCACCAGGTGGATGCACGCCGCCGTCATCAGCGCCAAAGCCGCGACAAGCAGCGTCGCCTGCATCACAGGATGCCGCACCAGATCGACCATTGGCTCCGCGCCCCGCCCCGCCGCTCCCGCGTCGAAATTCTCTTTCTTGCACGCCGTCACCACTCATTATGCACATTGCCTAAACTTCCGTCCAGCTTTGCCAGCACCCCCACAAAACGAGCTGCGTCCCCTTTTCCACGCCGCTCAAGCCGCACCACTGCTACGACCGATAGGGGGATGGAGTGAAACTGTTTTTATGCGCGGACGCGCGGTGATCGACGAGGGCAGTTCGGGGAAGCTGGATGCGAAGGCTAGCGGTTTTGGGATGTCTGGGAGCGCTGCTGTGCGCGGGGCCGCTCGTGGCCACCGAGTACGCCGCTGCGCCGCAGCCCGCCGCGCCGACCGAGCCGCGCAGCGACTGGCAAGCCGCTCCGGCCGAGTCGCGGCCCCCGCTGGCATGGCGGCAGAACAGCTTTGCCATCCCCTTCCGCGTCAACCGCCCCGAGGACGCAGCCGACGCGCCGGTTGAGGTGCGGCTGTACGTCTCCAGCGATCAGGGCCGAAATTGGGAACTCGCCCAAACCGCGCAGCCGGAGGCCGGCCGCTTTGTGTTTCGCGCTCCGCAGGATGGCGAGTATTGGTTCTCGCTGCGGACGGTCGATCGCGCCGGCCAGGTATTACCGGACAAGCCCCATCGCGGCGAACTGCGCGTGGCGATTGACACGGCCGCCCCGCAATTGCAGCTTCAGGGCCGCCGGGGCGAAGCCGGTCAGGTGGAGCTAAATTGGCAAGCCTTCGACCCCCGGCTCGATCCCCAGTCGCTTCGCGTCGAGTACCAGCCGGCTCCTGGGGCTGCCTGGAAGCCGCTCGCCTTGACGCCCCATCTGCCGACCGAGCTTCCGACGGCTCGCAACGGTGACGCCAAGTGGTGGCCCGAGGACCGTCACGGCCCGGTTGCCGTGCGGGCGGAGATCGCCGACCAAGCCGGCAATCGCACGGTCAGCCAAGCCCAAATCTCGCTTGTGCCGGCGCCGGGAGCCAACACGGCCGGTCGTCTGCCCGAGGCCGCGCCGAAGGGGCCGATTCCGTTTGCCCAGCAGATTGTTCCTTCGCCGACCACAGCCGGAGCAGAACAAAGCTGGCCCCGCGATCATCTGGCCAGCCGCCCCTTTGGGAGCAACTGGTCCCAAGACGCCCCCGGTGGAACGCCTCCCACAGCGCAACCAAGCTCCGCCTCGCGGACTCCGTTCTTTCGCGTGCCGAGCGATTCGCGGTACGCGGCTCCTCCGGCGAGTCCGTACCGCAACGTCTCGCAGTCCGGCTCCCCGTCGGCGTCCGACGCCGCGCGGGCGTTTCAGGGGATCGAGGCCCGCATGGTCAACGCACGGCGGTTTGAACTGCATTACGACATTGAATCGGCCGGCCCGGCGGGAATCGCGAAAGTCGAGCTATGGAGCACGCGCGATCGCGGCCAAAGCTGGTCGCTGCACAGGACCGACGCCGACAACCGCAGCCCGATGCAAGTCGAAGTGCCGGACGAAGGGCTGTATGGATTTCGGATCGTGGTTCAGGCCAGCAACGGCCTCGGAGGCCGTCCGCCGCAAGCCGGGGACGAGCCGGAAGTCTGGATCGGCGTTGACCTGGCGCGTCCCGAGGTGCGGCTCGTCTCGGCGCTGCCCGGCAGCGGCAATCAGGCCGATCATCTCATCGTGCAGTGGGAAGCCCACGACGCGCGGCTCGACCCGCGCCCGATCACGCTCTCCTTTGCCCCGCAAGCCGGCGCGCCGTGGCAAACGATCGCCGCCGGGCTGGAGAACACCGGCAGCTACGCCTGGCGGCTTGACCCAAGCGTGCCCGACGAACTCTATCTGCGGCTCGAAGCCCGCGACGCGGCCGGCAACGTCGCCGTCTACGAGACGCTTGAGCCAGTGCGTCTCTTCCGCCCTCGCCCCAAGGGCCTCATTCGCGGCGTCCGCCCTGTCACACGGTAGCCGCTGGGGCTAGCGATCGGGGACCGGAGAAAACTAGCAGCGAGCGGCGCGAAGCGGTATCATTGCGCGCCCGCGCAGACGCGTCCTTCCCGCGCAGGCGGGAATCTAGAGAGTAGTCCCGAAAGTCGGGATTCTCGCCTGCGCGGGAAGGACGGTTCCGCCGCACATCACGATGCCCGGTAGCGCCAGAGCGGCAAACCGGCGTGGACGCCGCGGGCGAAACAGACCGCTGTTTCACGCTACAGTTCAACGCAACGCGCTAGCCCAGAGCAGACAGCCTTTCCCAATCCCTCGTCCCCAATCCCCCGTCCCTCTCGATGCCCGACTCGCTGCACGCGCTCGATTACCTCGACAGGCCCCAAAAACACCCGCCGGCTCCGGTCTGCGTGGTGTTTGGGGACGAGCCGTTTTTGAAACGGGAAGTGCTGCTTGCCCTGCGGCGGGCGGTGCTGGGCGATGAGGAGGGCGCGTTCTCCCTGACGACGCTCACCGGCCGCGATGCGCAGCCGCGCGATGTGTTTGATGCGTTGGCGACCGTGGCGCTCTTCGGCCCGGGGCAGCGGCTGGTGCTGATCGAGGAGGCCGACGATTTTGTCAGCCGGTATCGGGGGGAATTGGAAGACTACATCGCCAAGCCGAAGAAGTCGGGCGTGCTCGTGCTGGACGTAAAAACCTGGGCCAGCAACACCCGGCTTTACAAGGCGGTCGACGAGCGCGGGCTGCAAATCCAGTGCAAGCTGCCGACGCCGGCGCGACTGACGAAGTGGCTCGTGCAGCGCGCGAAAAAACAGCACGGCGCCGCGCTCGATCCAGCCGCCGCCGAGCGGCTGACCGAAATGGTCGAGCCGGACCTGGGCTTGCTCGATCAAGAACTGGCCCGGCTAGCCCTGCTGGTTCGCGGCGAAGAACCGATCACGCCTGAGCTGGTCGAGCAGCATGTCGGCAGTTGGCGGACCAAGACGACTTGGGATTTAATCGACTCGGCCGCAGGTGGCGATGCACGTGGGGCGCTGGTGCAGCTTGACCGGCTCCTGGCGGCGGGCGAGAACCCGATCGCGCTGCTGGGGCAGATTAGCTCGACTTTGCGGCGCTTCGCGGCGGCGGCGCGCCTGGTGCAGCAAGCCGAGCGGAGCGGACGCCGGCCGGCGCTGCGGCCGATTCTGGAACAAGCCGGCTTCAAAAAATTCGTGCTCGACAAGGCCGAGCGACAACTGCGGCAGTTGGGCCGCGAGCGGGCGAAGCACCTCTACCACTGGTTGCTCGAAGCAGACCTGGCGCTCAAAGGGGCTAGCTCCGCTCCCGACCGCGCGCGGCTGGTGCTCGAACAGTTGATCGTGCGGCTTTCGACCGCCGCCGATCCCCGCCGCACCGCCTCCTGAGTCTCAAGGGGGGAGCGTCACGATTGTGGTCAGCCCGCATGATTTCTCCAGAAGGCTTCCCTTGGCCTGAATGCACTGTCCCCCTTCCGCTTTATCGGGTCCGGGGGCTTCCGCTGTCGCGGTGCGCTCCCGGCACCCAACGCCTCCTAAGCCTCAAGGGGACGGGGGATCGTCTCTTGTCGCCGCACGGCTTTTTTTCTATGCTCCGGCCCCGTTTGGGCGGGATTCGCGTGCTCACGGGCTTTGCGGCTCTGCCGATAGCTCGCATCTTGTGTCTCTTTCCGCAGCGGCGCATTCGACTGGTCCATGAGAGCGTTTCTCCCGATTGCGAGCCTGCTCTGCTGCTGCGCCGGCTGCATCGCTCCCGCGATGCGGACGAACCTCGTGCCGACAGGCGAGCCGGCGGTAGGCGCGAATCCGGCCGCTTCGCCAGCGGAGAGCCGCGAAACCAGTGCGTCCCCCTCCCCTGCCCCGGCCGAGGGCGTCGATGAGCAGGCGTTGGCCGATGTCTTGGCGGAATTGGACGAGATCGGGCAAATCGACCCGCAGTTCAAGCAGGAGCTGATTGCCGACCTGCGGAAGACGAAGCCGGAGATGTGGGGGCCGACCGTCCAGGTCTACCGCTCGGCGCTGGCTTATCGACAACAACAAGCGGCGCGCGCCGAGTCGCAGCCGCCGGCAAAATTGACCGCTACGTCCCCGCCGCCTGTCCCAGCCCACTCGGCCCGGCTGGTGAAAGAGCCGCCGGCGCGGTTGCCGCTGGCCGAGCAAGGGCTTACGCCCCCCCCTGCGCCGCCGGCGGATACCTATCCGCAGACGGCCACGCCCGCCGAACTGCTGCCCGACGCCGGCCGCCGTGTCACGGAGGAGTTGGCCGCGCTTCTTCAGCAACAAGCGCCGCGCGAGACGAAGCCGCCGGCCGTGGTGCAGGTCACGCATGTCCAGCCGGCACGCGCGCAAGAGCTGACTTGGGAAGAACATCTGCAGCAGGCGATCGACGGACTGGCGGCCGAATCGAAAGGCGATCCGCAGAACGCCGAAGAACTGCGCCGGCATGTCGCGCTGCGGTTGCTCCACCTCGCCGCTGGCCGCCGGGAGGAAGCGCTACAGCCGATCGCCGGGCTGTCCCATTCGCAGCACGATTTCTGGTCGAAGCAGCTTTATGGGCTGGCAACCTACCTCGACCACAAACAGATCAGCGATCCGCGCGACCGGGCGGCGGCGGCGCTGCAATACCTGCAAGAATCAACGGCCCATCTGGGCGAGCTTTGCCCGCTACGGATTCGCAATCTCGCTTTTTGCAGCGAAGTGAAGAGTTTTGGCGTCTACCAAAAGTTCGAGAAGTATGAATTCGCTCCGCAGCAAGAGGTGCTCCTTTACGCCGAGGTCGAAAACTTTACCAGCGAAGAAACCGAAGACGGTTTTGCCACCGTGCTCCGCAGCAGCTACCAGATTTTGGACAGCCGGGGTCAACGGGTGGAGGCGAAGGAGTTTCCGCTTACGGAAGAACTGTGTCAGAATCGCCGCCACGACTTTTTCATGCGCTACTTTATCTGGATTCCGAAGCGCATCTACAATGGCACCTATACGCTGCAATTGACGATCGAGGACGTGAAGAACCAGAAGTTCAACCAAGCCTCGATCCAGTTTGAAGTGAAAGACGCCGAGTAGGCAGCGCACTTTTCGCCCGCAGCGTCCACGCTGGCTGGACGCATAGACGCTACCGTTAACCGTGACGCGCCAGGCTGCCCTTTCTTTAGCTTGGATAAAAATCCTCGATGCCGTGCTACGACGCCGTGGTTCTGGGTTGCGGGGGAATCGGCAGCGCCGCGCTGTATCAACTGGCGCGGCGGGGATTGCGGGTGCTAGGGCTGGACCAGTTTGGGCCGCCGCACGATCGCGGCAGTTCGCACGGCTCCACGCGGCTCATTCGCCAGGCCTACTTCGAGCACCCGGACTACGTTCCGCTGTTGCTCCGCGCCTACGACCTTTGGAATGATCTCGCGCAGCACGTGGGCCGGCAGCTTTATTTTGAGACGGGATTGCTCCAGATCGGCCCGCCCGCAGGCGCCGTGATTCCAGGCGTGCTCGCCAGCGCGCGGCAGCATGGGCTGGAAGTCGAATCGCTCACGGCGGTCGCAGCGCAGCGCCGCTGGGGCGGCTTCGCCGTGCCGGAAGCGATGGCCGCCGCCTACGAGCGCCGCGCGGGCTATCTGCTCGTCGAGGCTTGCGTGCAAGCCCATCTCGACGCGGCGCAGGCCGCCGGGGCGGAACTGAAAACCTACGAGAGCGTGCGCCGCTGGTCGGGGGATGGAAAAACGGTGCAGATCGAAACGGATCGAGCACGCTACGAAGCGGCGCGGCTGGTGGTCACGGCCGGTCCCTGGGCAGGTCCGCTCCTGCAAGAGCTAGGCGTGCCGCTGCAAGTCCGTCGCAAGCCGTTTTTTTATTTCGAGAACCATGACGAGCAGCTAACCGCCGCCGGCGGCTGCCCCACGTTCTTTTACGAGCTGCCGCAGGGCAACTTTTATGGCGTGCCGCAAATCGACCCGCGCGGCGTGAAGATCGCCGAACACTCCGGCGGCGAGCCGGTGGCCGATCCGCTCCTGGTCGACCGCGCGCAGCGCGCTGGCGACTACGAACGCGTCGCCGGATTCTCGCGCGCCCACCTACCGGCCCTTTCGGCCATCGTCCGCGAGCACGCCGTCTGCATGTATACGATGAGTCCCGATGAACATTTTCTTGTGGACCGGCATCCCGCGCAGCGGCAGGTGGTGTTCGCGGCGGGGCTATCGGGGCACGGCTTCAAGTTTGCCCCCGTGCTCGCCGAAGCGCTCGCCGAGTTGGCCCTCGACGGAAGCAGCACGCTGCCGGTCGATTTTCTTTCGCTCCGCCGCTTGGCCCGCTTCTGACAGCCCCTAGCCGGTGAGCACGCGGCGTTGCCACGTGGGCTACTGGAGCGTGGAAGCCAGCAAACCAAAACGCTCTACAGTTCGCTCGGCTGATTCGACTCGTACCGCATCGTGTCTTTGATGCTATTATCGGCCGGATCGACGAAGACCACGTTCGCGCCGCTAAAGATTTCTTCCTGCCGGTAAGCGATCACCAGGCAGAGGTCACCCACGGCTCCCAATCGGGCCGCGCCGCCGTTGAGGGTGAACGCGCCCGGCTCGCCCGGAAAGGCGTAGGTGACGAACCGCTCGCCGGTGCTCATATTCACAACCTGAATCTGCTCGAACGGGTCGATGCCCGCCGCTTCGAGCAGGGCCGTATCGACCTCGGCGCTGCCGTTGTAGTGGAGCTTGCAGGCGGTGACGCGAATGCCGTGGATCTTGCCGTGGACGAAGGTTCGCAACATGGGAGGAGAACAGAGCCGAGGCGGGGAAAAATCGCTGCCGAGGCAGCCAAAGTTCAGATCAGGCAGATGCTTAACGCCCGGGCGGGGTCAGCCGTGCTGCGCATGAATTGTCGCAGCTTTCGCCACGGATTGTCAATCCACACGCCCGCTCTGGCCGCCGCGCAAGCGCATTTCTCTCTCCAACCAGGAGGGGAATGCCGCTTTTTCCGCCTCGCCGACGACTTTGGCGCAAGGTGTCCCCGCTGCGCAGGCCGCCATTTCGGCGGCACAGCGACCGGCCTTGGCGGCGGTGGACACCTGTGCGCGGCACCGGCGGATTCCCGCGCAGGCGGGCATTTGGGTTCGGGGACTAGGGGACGGGGGGGGCCAGGGAACACCGCCTGTCATTCCCGCGCAGGCGGCAGTCTAGGGCGGTGCGGATTGCTCACCGGGGGCTTCCGCTGTCGCGGTGCGCCCCCGCCACCCATCGGTAGACTGGGCTAAGCGCCGCTACGGCTGCTTGTTCGCTTTCAGCCGATAGGTGACGGACACGGTTACTGCGAGCGTCTGCTCGCCGGAAGCCACTGGCACCGCCCCTTCCGCCTGGAGGGCCATGTGGCGCACGGCCAGCGGCTGCGGCCCGTCCGGCGCACTTTCCTGAATCAGCAGCGGCCTTCCCACGCGCGCCCCCGCCGCACTGGCGTACAGTTCGGCTTTGCGGCGGGCGTCGTCGAGCGCCTTGCGCCGGGCTTCATCTTTGCGCTGCGATTGGTCGCTGACCTGGAAGTCGATGCCCTGCACCTGGTTCGCCCCCTGCTGCACCACCAGATCGAGCAACGCGCCAAGCCGCGCGAGATCGCGCACCTTGACTTGGACCTGATTGGTAACTTGGTAGCCGACAATCTGCGGCGGATGGCGTCCTTGTTGATCGTAATCGTGCTGCGGTGAGATGCTGAAGTTGCTCGTCTGGATGTCGTTGGCTTCGACGCCGTGCTGCTTCAGCGCGTCGAGCAACTGCTGCATGGCTTGGTTGTTCGCCTCGACCGCCCCGGCGGCGGACTCCGCCTGGGTCACCACCCCGACGTGGATTTGCGCCCTATCCGGCTCGACCTGAACCTCGCCGGTGCCGGTGACGGTGATCGAAGGGATCAAGTCTGAAAGCCGGGGCTGCTCGTCTTGTGCAGCGGCGGTTGCGACCGTTAACAGTACCAAAGGCAATGCAGCGTGGCATAGGCGTAGCACGTAGCAATCTCCGACAGGATGGGGTTCGAGAGTAAACAAACCTGCGATGAGCGCAGGCGCGTCATTCCCGCTTGCGCGGGAATGACGTTGCGGCGCAGGATGCTTCGCAGCGGTGGACGGGGCACGAATGAGTACCGATACCGGCCGTAGCGCGAGCAGAGACGGCAAGCTGCTCGCGCTCGGCCGGAAGAATCCTTTGCGGCGTGGCTGGGAAACGGTTTACCAGCCCCAGTCCCAGTCCTGATCGGCGTCCGCGTCGTCGTAGAACCAGTCGTCCTCGTCATAGCGGTAGCCGGCTTCGCCGTATTCGACGTCTTGTTCTTCGCCGAAGTCGTAGTCCTCTTCAAAGTAGTTATAGCCTTCGTCGTAGGCGTCGTAATAGTCGCCGCCAAAGGCTTGTTCGTCATAGCCGTAATCGTAGCCGTTGTAGTAGTCGTAGTCTTCTTCGGCGATTTCGGTGCCGTAGTAGTCACGTTCGTTGTAGTAGCCGTCGTAGTCGCCTTCGTCATAGTCGAAGTCGTAGTCGGCTTCGTTGTAGTCGCCGCGGTAATCGTCTTCGCTGTAGCCGGTGTCGTACTCGATTTCCTCGTCGGGCCGGTAGGCACGTTCATAACCGGCGATCTCGCCCTCGACGATTTCCCATTCGAGTTCTTCTTCCAGGTTGGCGTCGTAACCGTAGTCGCCATCCTCGAACCGCTCGCGGCCAAGTTCTTGATCCTGCTGGCGTTGCTGCTGCATCTGGCGATCGCGCTGCTGCGCCTGTTGCTGCTGGCGGTCCTGTTGCTGCTGCCGCTGCGCTTGCTGGCGCTGCTGGTTCTGCTGCTGCTGAGCCTGCTGCCGCTGCTGGTTCTGTTGTTGGGCCTGTTGTTGGGCCTGTTGTTGCCGGTTTTGTTGCTGACGATCTTGCTGCTGCTGGCTTTGTTGAGCCGAGGCGGGCAGCACCAAGCCGGCCAGAGCCAAGGTCAGGGCCAGCGATTGAATCCGTGCCAAGAACATTCGTCGTCTCCTTCCATACGGATGTGGGGATAGCGCGTCGTTTCTCCAGGGCGTCTTTTCTCAACCCACCCCGACCCGCTGGCGCGGATCGGGGCGGACGAACGTTTCGCTACCGGCACCGTTAGCGGCGCGGCCTCTGCCGCTGCGACTGCAGATCAACCTCGATCTGGCGCTGCTGATCGCCGCGCAGCACGGTTAGTTGCAAGGGCGGGCCCTGCTGCTGCTGCTGGGTCAACTGTTCTTGCAGATCGTCAGAGTTGCGTAGCCGCTGGCCGCTCGCCTCGACGATGCGGTCGCCCGGCCACAGGCCCGCTTGCTCGGCGGGGCTGTTGGGATAGACGCGGAGCACCGTCACGCCGGGACGGTCGGGCGTGTCGAGCACGCGCACGCCTAGTCGCGGCCGCTGCTGCTGCTCGCGGTAGGCCGATTGATAACGCGGCCGCCCTTCGAACTGCTGCAACTCGACGCGCTGCCCCTGCGTCTGCAGTTGGCGTGCAAGCAGGACGGGCCGACCGTGAATCGTCACCACGCGGCCTTTCACCTGCACCGAGTCCCCTTCCTGCAGATCGACTTGTTGCAGGTTGCGCGTCAGTCCGAGATTAGCAAGCAGCCGGCGTCCGTCGTTCGTTTCCACCAGCGCCAACTGCAACTGAATCGGCGCACCGGGCGGCTGGATCTTTTGGAGCTGCGCGATCTGGCCGCGCACCTGCTGCGTCTGTTGCGTAATTTGTACCGGCGCTAGATCAACCCGCTGCCCTTGCGACTCGACCTGCTGGGCAATCAGGATGGGATAACCCCGCACGTCCAAGACTTGCCCCACGATCTCGACCTGGTCCCCCTGCTGGAGCGAAAGCTGTTGGAGCTTCCGCGTCGAACCGAGATTGACCGGCACGCGGCGGCCCTGATCGGTTTGGACCACGGCCAGTTGCGTGCTCTCTTGCCGTCCCGGCGGCTGGACCTGTTTTAGCCGGGCGATTTCGCCGGAGACGCGCTTCTGGCCACGCTGAAACTGCGGCGTGAGCTGCACCGTGCGACCGTTCGCCTGGACCTGATCGGCAAAGAGGATCTTGCCGCCCCGGATGCGGACCACGCGGCCCTGCACCTGCACGCGGTCGCCTTCTTGCAAATCTAGCTCTTGCACCTTGCGCGGCGCGCCCAGATCGGCCGTCAGTTGCGTCCCGTCTTGCGCCTGGAGCAGAGCCACCACGGTCGGATGCTGCATCCCCGGCACGGTCACCCGTTCCAGTTTTTGAATCTCCGCCGACACCTGCCGGAACTCCGGCTGGCGGCGCTGGAGCCGAATCGACTGGCCGTTGATCTGGGCCCGCTCGGCGATGATTAACTGGCGATCTCCGATCTTGACGAGCTTGCCATCGACGCGGATTTGGGCACCGCTGGTAATCTGCTCTTGCGGGAGATGGCGGGGGGAGCCGAGGTCAATGGCCACCTGCTTGCCGCTCTCGGTTTCGACGAGCACGATCAGGTGCTGGGCTTGGCCGTCGAATACATCGACCGTCTTGGTGCGAACGATGCGGCCGTTGAGGTAGCCGCCTTGCACCTGCTGCTGGTTCATTTGAGACTGGTCGCCCGAGCGCTGCTGCGCGTGGGCCGGGAGATTCCAGCCGCAAGCACCCAGCATCAGGAGGGATAAGATTCCGCAGGAAGCCACTCGTCTCATAACACGTCTCTCCTTGGTTCGTGTGATGGGTGAGAAGATCAAGCCGCTTTCCCCGCGCTCTCCAAGCGGGGACGGCGACCGCAGCGTAGGCGTAGCGGATCGGCGGCGCGAGTTCCGCGCATCTAATAGCCCACCCTACCGAAGCCGGGGCCGTAGTAGGGGCCGAAATAGGCCCCGCCGTAGCCGCCGAAGTACGGCCCGTAATTGCCGTAGTAGTCGTAGAACCAGTTGTTGTCGTAACCGCCGTAGCCATAGTCGTAGCCGCCCTCGTAATAGCCGTAGCCTCGGTCGAGATCGCCGTAAGCGAAGGGGCTATAGTCGTAGGCGTCGTAGTCCATGAAGTTGTACCGGCCGACCCCGAACTCATAGGGAAAGTCGTAGCCTGACTGGAAATCGTAGGTGTAATCCGGCTCGAACTGCGCCGCGGCGGGCTGCGCCGTGGCAAGCGTCAGCAGCGTGCCGAGCGTAACGGCAAGCGGAAGTCGTCCCATGCTCTCCACTCCTTTCCAAGCTGGCGCACAGAGAGCGCCGCAGAAAATGCGGCCACTTGCTCCACGTTAGACGAATGAACGAGGGACCATCCGGCAGACGAGTCGCCGTCACCGACAGCCCAGAACTCGCATCCTATCCTGGGGCTGCGATCTCACAATCGGGCGTTGCTCGCAACGGAGAGTGGGCAGAACCTGCTGCGACAGGGCAGGGAATCTCCCCAGAGATCAAGCGGTGCCGCAACCAGCCATCCTGTCGCAGCGCTCCCGCCATCAAGCATCAACGGCGGTCGGATCGGAAGAAGCGCCGAGGTTCGACGCTAGTGGTGCGCAAAGAGTCGGGCGCGATGCCGGGCTTGAGCCATGTAGATCAGACTCACCCTTTTCGCGCGAAGCCGCCAGGCCGGATAGCCGGTCTGGCGCTAGAGCTACACTAAGCCAGCTCTCTAGATTCCCGCCTGCGCGGGAAGGACGTGCTATGGATTCCCATCTTCGCGGGACGAACACTTCAAGGCGGTTTGTCGCTACCGCTAGCTGGAACGCACTCTATCCCACCGTCTGGCGCGAGCCTTTTTCGCCCGCCCGGGCGGCACCGGTCACGGGCGCGGCCGAAGCGCGCTTCGCTTGGGGCTGTGCATCGGTTGGGTGCATCGCGTTATAGCCTGCATTCAGCACAAGAAAGAGAAGCCCGATCGCGCCCCACATGAGCGGGTAGGCGAGCATGGCCCAGCCGTGTACGAAGACGCCAGCTACGCACCAGAGTACGGCAATGAACGCGAGAATAACGGGTAGTTGAGGAAGCTTCATGACCTCTCTCCGAATATCTTTGATGTTGCGAAAAGATGCAGAAGGGGTTTGCTGCGGCGCCTCGCACACGGCCCGAAGCCGGCGACCCGCTTCCGCTTAGCTTTGCCTCAAGACAAGATGATACCATTCCTGCGGAAAGCAGCTAGTAACTAAGAGAAGCAAAAAGCGTTCCCCAGGCGACGCCGCAGATCAGGGGCTTTGCTAGCAGTGGGCGTCACGCCCGGGGGGAGACGCACTGATAATCCTAAAGTCCGTCCACCCTTTCCGCTACCGAAAAAGGCCGCTTCTCCCGTTAGCCGGCGGTCAAGAGGGGACGATTGAAACGATTGCTCTCGCGGTGCGCCCCCGCCATCCCTGCCGTGGGAATCGGCATGGCGGTTGCACCATAGCCTACGTCTTCCTGTCGAGGCCGCTATGCCCACTATTCCCGCCACGATCGAGCCGGCCCTGTCTGGGGCGACGCGTCTGATCCTCAACGGTCAGGCGGCGGCCGATCTGCTGCTGCGCGAGGCGGTCGAGACGCTGCGCGGGGCGGGACACGCCCTCGACGCGCGGGTGATCTGGGAGCCGGGCGATGCGGCCGTCTTTGCCGCCGAAGCCGCCGAAGCGGGGGTCGCGCGGATCGTGGCTGCCGGCGGCGACGGAACGCTCAATGAAGCGATCAACGGACTTTTTCTTGCCGGACCCGAGCCTCAAACAGCGGTCGGCATCCTCCCCTACGGCACCGCGAACGATTTTGCCACCGCCTGCGGCATCTCGCCGCAAGACCCGGCCGCAATGCTCCGCTTTGCTCTTGAGGCGGAGCCGGTGCCGATCGATGTGGGCCGGGCCAATGAGCGATTCTTTCTCAACGTCGCCAGTGGAGGCTATCCGGCCGAAGTCACGACGGAGACGACCGCCGAAGCGAAGCAGATTTTAGGCGGCTTTGCCTATTTTTTGACGGGACTGACCAGTGCGGCCACCGTCACCGCTCGGCCGACGCGGCTGCAAGCCCCCGATTTTCAGTGGGAAGGCGACATCCTCGGCATCACGGTCAGCAATGGCCGGCAAGCCGGCGGCGGCTTTCGCGTCGCTCCCTCGGCTTGGCTCGATGACGGCCTGCTCGACGTGATGGTGATTCCGCACGTCACGTGGGGCGAGTTCGTAGCCCTGGCCAGCGAGCTGCTCCGCGTCGAGAGCCGGCTCGGCAGCGAACACATCCTTTACCGCCAATGTTCTTGGCTCGAAATCGAAGCCCCGGAAGGGCTACAGGTGAACGTCGATGGGGAGCCACTCTTCTCCACGCACTTCCGCTTCGAGGCGCTCCCCCGCCGGCTCCGCTGCTGTCTGCCGCAGACGGCCCCGCTGACCGCTCCGCTGCCGGTCACGACGCCCAGCCGCTGACCCTTACGGAAGCTCGTACGGCTTGGGCGGCTGATGGAGTTCTTCGCTGGCGAGGTTGAGAATTCCGTCCCCTTGGTTGACGAGCGGATTGGTCGTCGCTCCGATCACCAAGCCGGCGAACGGCGCGCGCACCAGCACGGAATCATCGCCAAAGGTGTCGGCGATCGTGCCCACCTTCTCGTTCGCCGCGACACGCTCGCCGAGCTTCACGCGCAGCCGCAAAATGCCTCCCCGCCGCGCGCGAACCCACGTGCTCTGGCCAACCTCGACCGACGGGCGGGCGACGGCGGCTTGTTCCGAGGGAGGAGCCATCCCCAGCGCGACCAACACGCGGAGCACGCCGCGCGTGCCGATTTCAATCGCCTGGGCGTCGAAGCGGAGCGGCTCGCCGGCTTCGTAGAGCAGGACGTGAATCCCCGATGCGGTGGCGGCCTGCCGGAGCGAGCCGTCGCGCGTTTGCGAATCCATCATCACCGGAGCGGCAAACGCCTCGGCGCAGCGCCGCGTCTCGGCGTCGCGCAGGTTCGCGCGGATCTGAGGCAGATTGGCGCGGTGATTCGAGCCGGTATGCAGATCAATGCCGTGCGTGCAGCCCTCGACCACCTCGGTCATAAACAGATGGGCCAGCCGCGCGGCGAGCGAACCCCGCGCGGCGCCGGGAAAGCTCCGATTTAAATCGCGCCGGTCCGGCAGATAGCGCGATTGACCGATAAAGCCGAACACGTTCACGATCGGCACGGCGATCACCGTACCGGACAAGACGGCCGGATCGAGCCGTTCGAGCACTCGGCGAATAATCTCCACGCCGTTGATCTCATCGCCATGCACGGCGGCGCTGATCCACAGCCGCGCGCCCGGCTGGCGGCCGTGGACGACTTCGATCGGTAGCGACATCCACGTCTCGGTCGGCAGCCGGGCCACGGGGATTTTAAACCGCACCCGCTGGCCAGGCTCAATCTGCCTGCCGCCGATCTCGACTGCCTCGGTCATGGTTATAGTTTGACTTTGTCTTTCGTATTGCGGGAAGCCGCGTTGCGTTCGATGAACTCGATGATTTTGCCGGCCACGTCGATGCCGGTGGCTTGCTCGATGCCTTCCAAGCCGGGCGAGGAGTTGACTTCCATCACGACCGGGCCGTGGTTCGAGCGGAGCATGTCCACACCGGCGACCTTCAATCCCATCGCTTTGGCCGAGCG
>CAYZVT010000077.1:362-15000 GCA_964481585.1 uncultured Pirellulales bacterium | reverse complement strand
CCCCTCACCCCTATCCCCTCACCCCTATCCCCTCATCCCTAGTCCCTCACCCCTATCCCCTCATCCCTATCCCCTCGTCCCTCGCCGCCAGGTTGCATCCCCGGTAAATGCCTGGTTAAAATGGGAGGCACCTCTCCCTGGGGAGCGCCCCCAGCACATCCCACCTGTATATTGCGAGGACCGCACGCCATGGCACAGCGCAACCGGCGCGAGTTTCTTGAGCAGTCGATGTTCGCCACGGCGGCAGCCGTCGCGGCCGCTTCGGCATCACCGCTGTTGGCAAACGACAAGAACGAGAAGTCCGGCCCCAGCGACCGTCTCCGCGTTGCGGTGGTGGGCGTCAACGGTCGGGGCCAAAACCACATCGGCGGCTTCCATCTGCGTGGCGATCAAGGCCCCACGGAGATCGTCGCCATCTGCGATATCGACGAGAAGGTCGGCCAGAAGACCTGCGAAGACATTGCCAAGAAGCAGAACGGCCGCAAGCCGAAGTATGTGAAAGATATTCGCCAAGTCTGCGACGACCAAGAGATCGACATCGTCAGCATCGCTACGCCGAACCACTGGCACGCGCTCGGTGCGATCTGGGCGATCCAGGCGGGCAAAGACGTCTACGTCGAAAAGCCGGTCAGCCACAACGTCAGCGAAGGCCGGCGGATTGTCGAAGCGGCCCGCAAGTACAACAAGATCTGCCAAACCGGCACGCAAAGCCGTTCGATGAGCGGCATGCGCGAAGCGATCCAGGCGCTGCACGACGGGCTGATCGGCGAGGTGAAGCTCGCCCGTGGGCTTTGCTACAAGCCGCGCGGCCCGATCGGCAAGCTCGACAAGCCGCTCAACATCCCCGCTCACATCGACTACGACCTGTGGTGCGGTCCGGCGGCGAAGGTCGATCTCTACCGCCCGCGGCTGCACTACGACTGGCACTGGGATTTCAATACCGGCAACGGCGACCTGGGCAATCAGGGCATCCACCAGATGGACATCGGCCGCTGGGGCCTGGGCATCGACGGGCTGAGCCGGGGCGTCATCAGCTATGGCGGCCGCTTCGGGTACGAAGACGCCGGCAACACGCCGAACACCGAGGTGACGGTCCACGATTACGGCGACAAGACGCTCGTCTTCGAAGTGCGTGGCCTGAAGACCGACGACTATAAGGGCGCCCGCGTGGGCGTGATCTTCCAGGGGACCGAAGGCTATGCCGTCGCCCCGAGCTACACGGCCATGACCTTCTTCGACAACAGCGGCAAGAAGATCAAGTCCTTCGAGGGCGGCGGCAATCACTACGCCAACTTCGTCGATGCGGTTCGCAGCCGCAAGGTCGAAGACCTGAACGCTGACATTGAACAGGGGCACCAGTCGAGCGCCCTGTGCCATACGGGCAACATTTCCTATCTGCTGGGAAGCGAAGCTTCGGCCAGCGAGGCGCTCGCGCAGCTTGAGTCGCTGAAGACCAACGACGACGTGAAAGAGACGTTCGAGCGGACGCGGCAGCATCTGCAAGCCAATAACGTCAACCTCGACGAAGTCAAGCTCACGCTCGGACCTTACCTCCGCTTCAACCCGGAGACGGAGACGTTCGTCGACAATTCCCAAGCCGACGCGCTGCTGACGCGCGAGTACCGCGCGCCGTTCGTCGTGCCGGCCAAGGGGCAGGTTTGATCGCACGTCGATCGCCCGCTAAAGTAACCAGGGCACCTGGAAGTTCTTTTAATAGGGGCTTTCAGGTGCCCCTTCTTTTTTGGTCCCGCGTCTCGTTCTGTTGTACCTCGCTTTGCGCTTGCCGCCGCCGATGTCGATTCAGACCCTTTATGAGGAAGGGCCGGTGCTGGTCGTGCTCAAGCCGGCGGGCCTGCTGACGCAAGGGCCGCCGGGAATCGACAGCATGACCGTGCGCGTGCGTGAGTTTCTGATTGAGCGCGAACAAAAGCCCGGCGGCGCGTATGTCGGCGTCCCGCACCGGCTCGACCGGCCGGTTTCCGGCGCGATGGTATTTGCCAAGCACATCCGCGCCGCACGGCGGCTCTCCAAACAGTTTGAGCGCCGGCAGGTGCGAAAGCTCTACTGGGCCTGCGTGAGCGGAACGGTGACGCCGGCCGCCGGAACGTGGCGCGACACGATGCGCAAGATTCCCGACCAGCCCCGCGCCGAGCTTGTCACCGCCGACCACCCCGAAGCGCAGACGGCGATTCTGCATTACCGCACGCTCGAAACGCAGCCGTGGGGAACACTGCTGGAGATCGAGCTAGAAACTGGCCGCACGCACCAAATCCGCGTGCAAGCCGCCGCGCGCGGCTATCCGGTGTTGGGCGACGACTTTTATGGCTCGCCCGTCACGTTCGGCGAGCAGCACGAAGATGTTCGCCTGCGGGCCATTGCGCTGCACGCCCGCGAGCTGGGCTTTGAGCATCCGATGACCCGCCAGCCGGTGCAGATCGTCGCGCCGCTGAGCCGCCCTTGGCAGGAGCTAGGGCTGGGGGAAGGCGGAGGGCGGAAGGCGGAGGGCGGAAGGTGAAAAGCGGGAAGCGGAAAAAGGCGGAGGGCGGGCTTGGGGGCCAACGTCATTCCCGCGCGCCGGGTCCACGGGCGCCTCGCCCGTGCATTTCCTTGCGGGACGAGGTCGGCGCGGAGCGCCTCAACGGTTCGCCGCCGAACGAGGATTGCCGACGGCAGCGAAGCGTCTACCACACGCTTCTGGCACGGCGAGCCGAACTCGTCTCTCAGAAAGGGCACGGGCAAGATGCCCGTGGCACCCGGCACAGGCCCCCTTCTGAACGCTGACCGCTGATGGCTGACCGCTTAGAGTCCCCAGCCGAGATAGATCAAAAACTTGGCGGGCCAGGGATGGGTCCAGGGGTTCCAGGTCGGATAGCTGGCCGACATGACGGACAGCGCCAACAGCACGAGACAAAGCCCGCGTCCCCATGTGGAGCGTGCCAGGCGATCCGCCGCCGGGCGGAGCGTCAAGGTCCAGAGCGGCGCGAACCAGAACATCCAGCGAAAGCCGCTTGTCATGCCGCCGTAGTTGCGGTCGATCTCGGGACGCAAGAGATAGAACGTCAGGCACACGGCCGACAGGATCGCAATGAACGCCGCCAGCCCGCGCTGGTCGGGTGGCCCGTGACGGAGCCAAAGGTACAGCCCGGCGACGCTCAGCAGCCAGACCGGCGTGAGCGAAAAGATGCCGTGATGGCCGACGAGCACATGCAGCGCGTACTTGGCGGCCGACGGTTCGCCCCGGTCGATGCCCTGCGGGTTGCGCCAGTAGCTTTCAATCTCTCGGCCGTTGAGGATGTAACTGTAGTCGTACCAGTTATCGTCCGGGTTCGTCTCGCTGCGGTGTGCGTAAGGTGGGCGGAAACTGGCGTGGGCGAGATAATTCGTGCCAAAGAACGCCACTGCCACGACGGCTGCCGCCGGGACATAAGCAACGAGCGTCTCGCGCGGCGCGCGGTACAGCAGCGCCAGACTGAGCAGCCCGAAGAACGACAGCGCCGGCAATTCGTGCGTCGCCGCGAAGGCGGCAAAGAAGCCGGCCAGCGCGAACCAGCGGAGTTGCCGGGCGTCGTCTTGCCAGATCCGCACTGCCGCGTAAAGCGCGATCGTCACGCACACCGCACCGTGCAGATGGTTGTTGAGCACAACGAGGAATGTCGTCAAAAAGGTGCTGAGCGTTGCCACCGCCATCGCAAAAATCCGGCTCCAATCGCCCACGCCGAGCCGGTCAATCATCTTCGCCAGCAGCACGAACATCACCACCGCCGGCACGACGTTGACGAGCATCAGCAGCGCGCGGCCGATCTCGTGGGGGTGCGTGCCGAGCGTCGCGCCGGTGAGTTTGTGAATTAGCCAGTAAGGGCCGGCGATGAGCGTAGCCGTCAGCGGCGGCTTGCTCGAATAGAGATGCGGCACGCCCTGGCGGTCTTTGTGTTTTACCTTGTCGATGGTGTCCCAGCCCGGCTCGGCAATCACGGCGTCAATCGCGTAGGTGCCGTGCTCGACCAGTGCCCGCACGTTCGCCCAGCGGCTGCGGTCATTGCTGCTCAAGAAGGGGCGCTGCAGCGCGAGCGTCGTTTGCAGCTCGGCGCGTAGCTCGTCGCTCCGCTGTGCAAGCTGCTCGCCGCTTAGCCCCTCGGACTCCCAGCGCGCGCGGGCGGCGTCCACTGCGCGGTCGATGCGGTGTTTTTCCAGTCGCTCCAGATCGACCGAATTGACCGCCAAAATTCGCCCGACCGCCATGCCGGTCGCCAGAGCAATCAGCAGCCAGTATACCGAGCGTCGCAGTGGCGCCGTGGCATCGGACGACGGGGCGCTCATGAAACGTCGGCTTTCGACAACGAGGAGGCTTTGGCGGAGCTAGTCGTTTCAGCGATCGAGTAAGCGTCTACGTCGCGGGCATGGTGCGACGTAATCAGCTCGCCCAGGATGCCCACCGAGAGAAACTGGCTGCCGATAATCAGCAGCCCCAGCGCGTAATACAGCGCCGCCCCCTGGTGCAGATGGACCGGCTCCAGCGTGGGCGAGACGCGCGAGACGATCCAGTAAACCGCCAGATACGTCAACCCAAACAGCCCCAGCACGAACGCCGCCAGCCCGATCGTGCCGAGCACATGCAACGGGCGATGCCAAAAGCCGGTCAAAAACTTCACCGTGAGCAGATCGAGAAAGCCTTTGATGAGCCGCTCGACGCCGTACTTCGAGCGGCCATATTGCCGCGCGCGATGTTGCACCGGAATCTCGCCAACGCGAAACCCGCGCGCGGCGGCGAGGACTGGAAGGAAGCGGTGTAGCTCGCCGTAGATGTAGACTTCATTGAGCACTTCGCGGCGGTAGCACTTCATGCCGCAGTTGTGATCGTGCAGCTTCACGCCGTTGAGCCAACTGACCAGCCCATTGAACAGCCGCGACGGATAGACCTTGTGCCAGGGATCGTGCCGCACGCGCTTCCAGCCGCTGACCACGTCGTCGCCTTCGTCCATCTTCGCCAGGAAGTTGGGTATCTCGGCCGGGTCGTCTTGTAGGTCGGCGTCCATCGTCATCACCACTTCGCCCCGCGCGGCGCGAAAGCCGGCCATCAGCGCCGCGGCTTTGCCGAAGTTGCGGCGAAAGCGAATTCCCTGCACGCGCGGATCGGCCGCAGCCAGGGCAGCGATTTGCTCCCACGAGTCATCCGTCGAGCCGTCGTCGACGAGCACGATTTGCAGATCGTACTGCTGCTGGCGCGCCACCTCCGCGATCTGGCGATGGAGCATCGCCAGACTTTCCGCTTCGTTCAAGACCGGAATCACGATCGACAGCATACGCACCGGGGCGGCTGAGGTGGGAAGCGCTTCGAGGGCGGGGCCGAGACCAGAGCCGTTAGCTCCTGCGTCCCAGTAAATATAGAATACCCGAAATCGCCAGCTCTGACACTAACCATACTAACCGCAACACGACCGCCGCGACCAGGGCAACTGCCGGTCCCACGCTCGCGCCGAGAACCTGCGACAGGATGTATTCGCGCACCATCGCGCCGCCGGGAATCAGCGACAAAAAGCCCGCCACGACCGCCAGAGCGACCGAGGCGGTGCAGACCGGCAGCAGCGCCAGCGCGTGGCTTTCTTCGACTCCCAGAGCGAGCATCACGAGCCAGAGGCTGACGCCCAGCATTCCCCAGCCCACGAGGTTGCCGAGCCAGCCGGCGAGCATCAGGCGGAACGTCACCCCCTCCAAACGCGGCGGGCTGCCGGTCTTGCTCGTCCGCGAGGTCACCTGGTGCGCCAGCCGGCGGAAGATCGGCGGCAGCGTCGGCATCCCGGCCGCGACCATCAGCGCCATTGCAATTGACACCATCAGCCCGTCGTAGGGGAGAACCGCTAGTAGCATCGCGGCGGCGACGAAGGCTCCGACGGCCATCATGGTGAGCGTCTCCAAGAAGACGCTCACGACGGCGATGGCCGGATCCACGCGATGGCTCTTAATCAGTCCGCTACGGAGCACGACGACCATCGCCTTGCCGGGGACGTACTTGCCGAGATGGCCGATGTAGTATGCCCGCAACGTCTCCAACCAAGCCGGCTGTTGTCCGGTGGCGCGGAGAATCGCCAGCCAAAACAGCCCTGAAGGGAGATAGGCCAGCAGCAGGGCGAGACCAGAGAGAACAAGATAGCCGCCGTGGAGCGACCAGGGATACTCGCGCAGCTCGACCAGCGAGCTGCGCAGCGTGCGCGCGATGCCCCACGTCACCAGGGCCACCACCACGAGCTTCAGCACCCGCGTCAGGAGGCGTTTCGAGCGTTCTGTGTCACGAGGCATGGGAACAGGGCAGGGGCGGGAAGAGAAAGTCGGCAGTGGCTTATTGTGCTCCGCTGGCCGCCCACGGGCAAGGCTGGCGGCGGGGGCACTCGGAGAGACGCGCCCGAGGTGCTACAATCGGCCTGTTTCCTAACGCTCTGCCCCCTTCGCGCAAGGAGCCTGCGGTGCCGCGACTGGTTTCCATCATTGTTCTGGTCGTCATCGTATTGCTGATCGGCGCGCTGTTCATCCAAGTCATGGCCCAGTTCCTGGTGCCGATCTTTTTGGCGGTCGTGCTCGCCGTGATCTTTTATCCCGTCTACTGCTGGATGGTGCCGCGCTGCCAAGGGCGTGAGTGGGCGGCCGGCATTCTGACGACACTCTTGGTCATGGTGATCGTGCTCCTGCCGCTCACGATCATCAGCATTGTCGCCGTGCGCGAGGCGCTCGATGAGCGCAATCAAACCGCGATCCGCGAACGCGTGGCGACGGTGCCCGAAGAACTGCAACAGCGGGCCGAAGCGTGGGGCGTCGAGGTGCCGCCGCTCGAAGAACTGGGGCCAGAAGTGGTCGTGCGCTTGCAGCGGTTCCTCGCGCCGGCGGCGGTCGGGGGCGTGCAACTGGTGGTCGGCGTGCTGTTCGGCTTGGCGATCATGGCGATCGCTCTTTACTACTTCCTCGTCGATGGGCCAAAAATGATCGACACCGCCATGCGGCTCTCGCCGCTCGATGATCGCTACGAGCAGCAGCTGATCCAGCAATTCGGCATGATCAGCCGCGCCGTCGTGCTCTCGACGCTGCTTTCGGCGGCGGCGCAGGGACTTCTGGCCGGCTTGGGCTACTGGATCGTCGGCCTGCACGCGACGTTCTTGCTGATGGTGGCGACCGGCGTGCTGGCGATGGTCCCATTCGTCGGAGCCGCGGCAGTGTGGATTCCGTGTGCCCTCTGGCTGTGGCTTTGGGAGGACCGGCTCGGCGCGGCGCTGTTCCTGGCCATCTACGGCGGGGCCGTGGTCTCGATGGCGGACAACGTCATCAAGCCGTTTCTCCTCGCAGGGCGGGCGAATCTGCACCCCCTTTTGGCGCTGCTCAGCGTCCTCGGCGGCGTGCAAGCACTCGGCCCGATCGGCATCATCGTCGGGCCGATGGCCGTCTCCTTCCTCCAAGCCCTGCTGATTATGCTCCGCACGGAGCTAGAAGCGTTCAGCAAGCCGAAAGCCGCGTGAGAGAGGCTGCTGCGGGCTGCAAGCTACGGGCTGCAGGCTACAAGCGACAGGCAGTAGGCGGTAAGCTGTAGGCGGTGGCCAGACGGTTGAAGCGGTTTGGCCCTGCCTGAAATGATACTTTACGCCGCCGCTCAGATAGCACGTCGCTCGCAGCCCGCAGCCTGTAGCCCCCAGCTTCCTCGGAGCTTCTATGATCGCAACAAGCATCCTGCTGATGGTTTCCGCTGTGGGGGTCGATACAGGCTGGCAGCCGCATGAGGCGGGGGGGCTGGAATATATCATTCAGATCGAGCCGGAGTTGCTTGCCGCGCTGCGCGAGGGGGAGAGCCTGACAAGCGAGATCCCCGCTCATGTGGAGGGCGTGCGGCGGTATCGCATTGTTGTGGGCAACAAGCCGCTGCCAAAAATCTCGCCACCGCCGGCGAGCCAGAACGCGCCTCCACCGGCACAGCAACAGCAATCCCCGCCGCCACCCCGCGCGACCGAACGCGAGCAGCCCCCGCGCAGCGAGGCGACGGAGCCGCCGCGCGTGCCGCCGACTGAACAGGCCGCCGAGGCGGCGGCGCCGCGCTACCCGACCGAGCCGCGTTACCCGTCGGAGCCACAGGGCACGGATGCTCTCCCATCAAGGGAGCCGAACGATGCGGCCACGGAGCAAGCGGCGCAGCCACAACAGCCCGAGGCCCAGCCGGAGCCGCGTTATCCCGATTTCGATCCACCGCCGCCACACCGGCCGGAGCTAGAACCGGCGGTCGAGCCTTCGCGGCCGGCGATTTCAGAACCGATCGCCGAAACCGAGCCGCCCCGCATTTTTGACGGAGACGGCGAACCGGAAGGGCTGCAAACGACGTTCAAACAGCCGACGGAAGCGGCGAGCGGAAGCAGCGCCGCATCGTCAGCGGAAACGAGCGATGCCCCGACGCTGGTCGGCTGGAGCATTGCGCTATTGCTGCTCGTCGCGTCGCTCGCGGCGAACATCTATCTCGGGTGGATGTGGATCGACACCCGCCGCCGCTACCAATCGCTCGTCTACGATCGCGGCGGCATCGCGTAAGAGTCGCGTACTGGCACAACTTCGTGTGGAGAGAGAGTTCTCTCGCTAGGGTGGCGGGGGCGCACCGCGAGGAGCGGAAGCCCCCGGGGCTGCGATCGGACGGGGGAACTTCCCAAGGTGAGCGCGTGCCCCGGCTCGTGGTACGGTCTACAAGGACGGCGCTTGAAGTTGCTTGGGCCAGCGATTTCGGTTGCTCGCCGGGGGCTTCCGCTCCTCGCGGTGCGCCCCCGCCACCCGTCGCAAAGGCGAAGGCGAGCCGCGCTATGCCGCTTCGGCTTCGCCGTCTTCTTCAAGCTCCACGTCCCAGCCGAACGGGCCGGTCTGCGGGTACTGCCAGTCAACCTCGTCGGCCGGCTCTTCCTCGAACAACGCCTCGACCGGCTCCTCTTCCTCCGCTTGTTCTTCGGGCAGTTCGACGAGCGGGTAATCTAGGTCTTCCTGCGGTTCGTCCTCGAACTCGTCCGACTCCTGCTCGTCGCTCCCTTCAAGTTCCTCTTCCTCGCCGAGCAGTTCCTCTTCTTCCTCCGACGAGTCTTCCTCCCACTGTTCATCTTCGACCGAGTCCTCTTCGTCCTCTTCTTCGTATTCATCCTCATCCTCGGCCGCTAGCTCTTCATCTTCGTCCTCAAGCTCCTCTTCCTCCTCGTCGTAGTCCTCGTCTTCAAGTTCCTCGTCCTCATACTGTTCGTCGTCTTCCTCGTCCTCAATCTCCTCGTCTGCGAGCACTTCCAGTTCTTCTTCCTCCTCCGCAGCGGGCGCGGGAAGAAGGTAGGGGGCATCCTCCTCGTCGAGAAGTTGCACACTGCCCAGCGCCGGCAGCCGGCGGACATCGGCTTTGAGCGTCTTGAACATCTTCCAGACGTACTCATGGCAGGTGAAGACGAGCAACTGATGCCCGCCCTTGGCGAAGTCGCGGAGCAGCGCCGCGGCGGCTTTGGCCCGTTCTTCATCAAAGTTCACCAGCACATCGTCGAGCACCACCGGCAGATGCACGCCCCGCCGCGCGTAGAGGGCAATGAGCGCTAGCCGGAGGCTCAGGAATAGTTGCTCGCGCGTGCCGCAACTGAGCAGATCGACCGACCACCGCTGGCCCTGGTCGTCGTCAACATAGAGCAGGTCTTCATCGAGCGGCGTCCAGACGCGGACGTAATGGCCGCCGGTGAGCCGGCTCAGGTAAAGCGAGGCTTCGAGCAGCGTTTCGGGCTGGCGATGCTGCTCGAACTCCTGCCGCAGCGATTCGAGCAAGTGTCCGGCGACGGCCCGCACCTGCCAATCGGCGAGTGCTTCTTGCAGCCGTTGTTCGACCATGCCGAGTTCAAGCTGCCGGTCGCTCAGGCGCTCATCGTCACTTAGCGCCCGCTCTTGCGCCGCCAGTTCGCCGCGCTGCTGGAGCAGTCGCCGCAGCCGCGTTTCGTTGGCTTCGAGCCGGGCGCTCGACTGCTCCCAGAGTGATTCGAGCGGCGTTTCGCCCGCCTCGGCAAGACAGGCGGTGATTTCTTCTTCGCTTGTGTGGCTGCCGAGCGCGGCGGCGATCTCGCGGGCGAGCGTGTCGCGCTCTTGCTGAAGCGTGTGAAGCTGCTCCCACTGCTCGACGCGGCGGCGGAATTGGTCTTCGCTCTGCACGCCAGCCCCGGCGAGCAGCGCCCGCCGGCGGCGCTCGATGCGGACGAGCTTCTTTTTCAGCCGGCCGTCGTGCCTTTTGAGTTTCGTCCACCTCCGCTTTAGCTCGCGGCGGCGGGCGATCTTTTCTTCTTGGCTGCGGGCTTCGGCCACGAGCAGTTGGATTTGCTCGCCGGGCGTTTTGCCGGGCGCGGTCATGCCGACTTCGGCGAGCATTCGGCCAATACGATCGCTCAGCGCGCTGCACTCGCCGCGGCGCTGTTCCAACTCGGCGGTCACGCGGGCGATCTGCTGCTGCACTTCGCCGCTTTGCGTGCGCTGCCCCAAAAGCTGGCGGACCTGTTTCGGCGACAGATTGCTCGGCAAGCCGAGCCGCACGAGCGCGTCGCGCCAAGCGTGATGAGCATCTTTTAGCTCGGATCGCAGGCGCTCCACCCGTTGGTCCGATGCCGCCGCCTCGCCGAGCGCCGCTTGCCGCTGCGCTTCGAGCGGCACGAGTTCTTCCAACGCCGCCAGTTCCCGCTCGGCCGTTTGCAAGCGGGCGGCCAGCGCGCCCCCGCCGCGCGGCAGTTCGGCATCGAGCGCGTCGCGCTCCTGGCGCGTTTGAGCGAGTTGCCGGTTGAGCAGGTCAAGCTGTTGGTTGCAGGCCTTGAGATGATTGGCCGCGCTGCGTTCCAAGAGCATTTTCCATAGCCCGACCGCGCCGGTAACGCAGATCCCCAGCCCGGCAAAGAGCCAGCCGAAGGTGCCGAGCGCGGCATTGGGCGCCCAGATGTTCGCCAGCAAGAGCACGACGCCGAGCACAAAGACCAGCCCCAGCCCGGCGAGCACGCCGATCGGCAGCAGTTGGCGATCGAGCGATTGGAGGCTTTGGTCTTCTAGCTCACGGCGGTTCTGCTCCATTTGGGCAATCCGCTCGTCGATGCTCACCCGTCGCCGCAAGAGCGCCGCCCGCGCGCCCACGACTTCGAGCGCCTCGGCGAGCGTGGCTTCCTGGCGATTTTGCAGGCCGGCCTTGAGCCGCCCTGCGATCGACTGCGCGAGTTGGCGGCCGTGGGTGATCTCACCGGTCGTGCGCTTCAGCGCTTCTTTCGCCTGCCGCACCGCGCGGGCGGCGGGCTTGAGTTGCTCCAGCGCCCCGCGCTCCAGCAGCGGCGGGTCCGCGGGCATGTCGCGCCCGGAAAGCCCCAACTCGTCGCGCAACCTCTGGCGACGGGTTTGCAACTCGTCAAGCTGGCCTTCGAGTTCGCGGACCTGGGCCGAGAGCGTTTCGGCCCATTGGTGCTGATCGCCGAGCGCTTCGATGCGCGGCGTTTGCCGCCAAAGCTGCCGGTTAATCCGCAGCGCCGCAGCCGCGCGGCTGATTTTTCTGCGCCGCTGGTACAGCGTCTTGCGCTTTTGCTGGCGGAGATGGATCGCCGTCTTCAGCGCCGCCAACTGTTCCAGCGCATCGTCCACCAGCGGCTCGCCGCCGTCGAGTTGGGCAAGCTGCTCATTGAGTTCGTTGCGGCGCTGCCAGGCCTGGCCGACGGCGAGGGCGGCTTCGAGCGTGCGGGTGCGCCGCTGGAGTTGTTTGCTTTCCTTTTCCAGTTGCGCAATCTGGCTGCCGAGTTGTGCGCTCTGTCCTTTGATCTGATTCCAGCGCTGCGTCGAGCCTTTAAGTTCTTCGATCTCCGCCCGCAGCCGCTCGCGCTGGGCAAGCAGTTGCGTCGCCAGGCACGGCCGCTCATCGGGAGCGAGAATCCGGTTGCGGGAATTTTCGAGTTCGCGGATCACGTCCAGCAGCGAGACGCGGTCCAGTCCGCTGGTGAGACGGTAGAGCAGCGTGGCGGCTTCGGTGTCGCTCAGCGTGCCGAGTTCTTGCAGCTCGCGCAGCCCCAGCGCAAAGACATTGTTAAAAATCGCCTCGTCCACATCGCCCAGCAGCGCGTGCAGCGTTTGGTCGGGCTGAATCATCCCGTCGCGGCCGAGCACGGTGAGCGTGCCGCCGCTGCGCGGATCGCCCGTGCCTTGGCGGCGAAGCCAAAACTCGCCGAGCGAACTGGCCACATGCAGCGTGCCGCCGAAGCGCTGGCCGCCGGTTTGGGCGAGGTATTTGAGCCGGGCCGGTTCGGCGAAGCCATAGAGCACGCCGCGCACGAATTGCAGCAGCGTCGTCTTGCCGGCCTCGTTCGGGCCGTAGAAGACGGTCAGCCGATCCGAGAGGGTTTCGATCTTCAGCCCGCTCCACGCGCCGAAGCGGTCGATTTGCATGTCACTGATTTTCACGACGACGCCTCCTGTGCGTCTGTGCCGCCCGGCGAGCCGCCGCTGAGCAGATCGCCGCCAAGCTGGGCGGCCTCGCGCAGCACCCGCTGCCGGCGTGCGGGTTCGTCCCGCCGCAGCGCGGGGCCGAGCGAACCGGCTAAATGGCGTTCGGACAAATACGGCTCTAGATCAATCGCCAGTTCCGGGTCCTGGGCGTACTCGTCCACGAGCCGCAAAAAGTCGCCCAGGATCGTGTCTTCTTCGTACCACGTCGGCGGCAGCGCGCTGGCGGAACTCGCCTTGAGGGCAAAGCTCCACGCGGCCGGCGAGCCGGTGCCGTACTCGGTCTGTAGCCACAACAGCAACTCCTCGGCCAGCCCGCCGCGCCGCACTTGATTGGCGAGCGGGCCTGCGCCGACGATCGACCAGGAGATGAGCAGGTCGCGCTCAGCCGCAGTCGCAATCAGCCCGGTGATTTGCTCGCGGAGCATGGTTTCCAGTTCCGCGCGCGTCGTCTGCTCCGTAATTTCGACTCGCTGGTTCGTCCAGCGGATGACATCGACCGGCACGAGCCGGCTGCGCACGCGGCCGGTATCGTCGATTTCGACGAGCGTGCAGCCGTGCGGGCCGGCTTCGAGTGGCGAGCGGCCTTGCGGCGTGCCAGGAAAATGGGCCATGCGCGGCGCGGCGGCGAGCGTGCGGCGCTGATGCTTGCCGCCGAGCGCGAGGTACTGCACGCGCTGCTTTTTCAGCGTCGCTTCGTCAACTTGTCCGTGAGCCAGCCCGATCGAAAATAGTTCCCCCTCGGGACGCAGCTCGGCGAGCGGAATCCGTTGGCGGCGGTCGTGGCCGGCGCTGATCAGTTGCGCCAAGTCGTGGCCGTCGCGCTGATGCGTGATGGCTTCGACCTGATCGCTGGCGAAGCGCTGCACGGTTTTTGGCAATGGGATGGAGTTGGGCCAGCCGTGCTCGGCATCGACGCGGCCGGGAGCCCAGTAGACGGCGATCTGGTGCTCGGCGAGACGTTGGAATTGCGACGTAAGGAAATTGATCGCGCGGGGGCCGGCGTAGGCGGCCTGCACGATGTCGCCCGAGAGCAGGACGAAATCGACCGCTTCCTGCACGGCCGTATCGAAGACGCCGGCGGCGGCTTGCAGCGGGGCTTCGCGGAACCGGTCGCGGAGATGGTCGGGCACCTCGGCCACGCCATAGAGCGGCTGTTCCAGATGAAAATCACTGGCGTGAAGAAACCGCACGGGCCACGCGGACATGGACGCCTCCTTGCCTGTTGAGCCAAACGGCGAGCGCCCGGCCGTGTGTGGCGCAAGCGCCGGGCCGGAGCGTTTCCCGCGCTCGGCAGTCGCCGCGTAGTTTACCCCGTCGGGCAAATCGCGGCCACGGCGGTTTGGAAAGGTTTACCGATTCCGCCCAGTCTCGCGGCGCGGGGGGCAGCCTTGACCAGTCGCGCCCCAAGCTGCCAAAATAGGCGGCTTGTTCCCGGCCCCGCGCGGCAAAGCGGCGTGCGGCGGCTCGGGAAACGCCAATTTTGCCTTGCCCCCCAACTGAGTGAACTGGGAGTTTGACCCATGCCCGAAGCGACCGCCGGCCAGCCGATCACCATGCAAAACGGCACGTTGCAGGTGCCCGACCAGCCGATTCTCCCGTTCATCGAGGGAGACGGCACCGGCCCGGACATTTGGGCAGCGAGCCAGCTTGTCTTCGACCAAGCCGTGGCGAAAGCCTATGGCGGCCAGCGAAAAATCGCCTGGATGGAGGTGCTCGCCGGGCAAAAGGCGTTCGACCAGACCGGCAATTGGCTGCCCGACGAAACGCTCGAAGCCTTCAACCAGTATCTGGTCGGCATCAAAGGCCCGCTCACTACGCCCGTCGGCGGCGGCATCCGTTCGTTGAACGTCGCGCTGCGGCAGATTCTCGATCTGTACGTTTGCCTGCGGCCGGTGCAGTATTTTGAAGGCGTGCCCTCGCCGGTCGTGCATCCGGAACTGACCGATATGGTCATCTTCCGCGAGAACAGCGAAGACATCTACGCGGGAATCGAGTTCCAAGACGGCACCGAAGATTGCGCGAAGCTCAAAGCCCTCTTCCAAGAAAACTTCCCCAAGCTCTACGGCAAGATTCGCTTCCCCGAATCGACTGGCATCGGCATCAAGCCGGTCTCGCGCGAGGGGACGGAGCGGCTCGTGCGGGCGGCGATCCA
>CAYZVT010000077.1:0-352 GCA_964481585.1 uncultured Pirellulales bacterium | reverse complement strand
CGTCGGTGACGCTCGTCCACAAGGGGAACATCATGAAGTTCACCGAGGGCGCCTTCCGCGACTGGGGCTATGCCCTGGCGAAGCAGGAGTTTGGGGCTGAAGAAATCGCCCCCGGCCCGTGGTGCAAGTTCACCAGCCCCAAGAGCGGCAAGGAAATCATCATCAAGGACGTGATCGCCGATGCGATGCTGCAACAGATTTTGACCCGCCCGGCTGAGTACGATGTGATCGCCACGCTCAATCTCAATGGCGACTACATCTCCGACGCGCTGGCGGCCTGCGTGGGCGGCATCGGCATCGCGCCCGGCGGCAACATCAACTACGTCAGCGGCCACGCCATTTTTGAAGCCAC
>CAYZVT010000076.1:0-15113 GCA_964481585.1 uncultured Pirellulales bacterium | reverse complement strand
AGTTGCACGGACCTGATGGCGACGGTGATCGAGCCGCTACGACATCTGCATGGCGATGCCTACGACCTGGCCCCGCTGGCGGTCCTGCTCAAGCCGGAACATGGCCGGAAAATTCTCGCCGCCGATCCGTCAGGCGGCTTCTCCCCGAAGGCTGAGTACATCTTTCTCAAGCAGATCGAAGAAGCCGACGTGGTGGTGCTCAACAAGATCGACAAGCTCACCCCCGCCGAGCGCGACGAGCTAGTGGCTCTGGTCGAGCAGCGTTTTCCACAAAAGCAAGTCGTCGCCGCCAGCGCGAAAACGGGCGTGGGCTTCGAGGAGCTAATCGCCGCTTTAGAGCAGCCCACCGCGCGGGCAAAGCATCTGATGGACGTGGACTATCAACTCTACGCCGAAGGCGAAGCCGAACTGGGCTGGCTCAACTGTACCGCCGAGGTGCGTTCCAATGACGCGCAGCCGCTGTCGCTCGACGACCTGCTGGTTCGGTTGGTCGCGGAGTTGGCTTGGGCGTTTGAGTCGGCCGGGGCGGAGCCGGCGCATTTGAAGGTGCTCGGCATGGCGGGCGAGGAGACGGCCGTGGCCAATCTTGTCGGCTCCGGCGTGGCCGCCGAGCTTTCGCTCGCTTCGGGAGTTGCCGTCCCCGCGGCGCAGCTGATCGTCAACGCTCGCGTGGCGATTGATCCGGAACTGCTCGCGACGCTCGTGGAGCGGGAGCTAACGGCGATTTGCGCCGCGCGGGGGCTGCTGCTAACGCTGGGAGAAGTCCAGCGCTTCCGCCCCTCGCCGCCGGTGCCGACGCACCGCCTTTCGAACCGCTGAGTCTGCCGTTTTGAAGCCCATTCGCGCGGCGCAAGCCCGCCACTGCCGCGCAGGCGGGAAGGACGGGATTAGCGATTCGCGGTTAGTTTTTAGCTTTTGGCTTTTAGCTTTAGCGGTCAGCGGTCAGCGGAACCTATCATTCCCGGACAGGCGGGAATGGCGGATGAGTGAGTGGCCCTTCGGGGGCTTCCGCTTTCGCGGAGCGCCCCCGCCACCCCTTCCGCCCTTCCGCCCTCCGCCCTGGGGGCTTCCGCTTTCGCGGAGCGCCCCCGCCACCTGCGGTGCGCCGCCGCCACCTGTGCGGCGTTTTGGGATTGACCGGCTCGGCGGAAATTTCTACTGTCCGCAGTCCGTGGACCTGGGTAGGCAGGCCGGCGGGGCTGCGCGCCAGCGCGCGCGGTCGAGACGGAAATGGACTTCTGCCCTCCTCGCCATCGCCTCGAAAAAAGCCGCCCGTGGATCGCTCGGCACGATTGGCTCTGACCTGTCCTCCGTCGGCGCGGGCTGCGCTGCTGGTGTTGCTGGCCCTGCTTCTGCCGGCTGGGGCTTGCGCGTCGCCGCAGTGGGTGCGGCTCCGCGAGACGCCGCGCAATCCGCTCGCCGATCAGCTTCAGCTTTTCGCACGCGGCGGTCCGGAGCCGACGCCCCGCACGATGCAGCTTCTGCGCCGCCTCGACTTGGCGTACGCGCTCAAAGGCGACCCCGAGAAACTGCTTACCAAGCTGCACGAGTCCGGCGGCGCGGCGCCCGACGCCGAAACGATTTACGCCCTTTCGGAGCTAGCGTATCTCGGTGCGAAGAAGGTCGAGCTGACCGACGAGAAGCGGGCGCTCGATCTCTACGGCGCGTCGGTGATGTATGCCTACCAGTACCTGTTCGAGCCGAGGCTGGCACTAGAGCGGAATCCCTACGACCCGCAGTATCGCGGCGCGTCGGAACTGTACAGCACGTCGCTCGAAAGCGCGCTGCGCATCGTGCAGAAGCAGGGGGCGCTCAAGCCCGGCGAAACACACACCATCCAGACCGCCAGCCGGCAACTCAACGTACAGGTCGTGCTGCGGGGCAGCCAGTGGCGCGCGGGCGACTTCGACCGCTTTGAGTTTGTCTCCGACTACGAAATTGAGGGACTGAAAAACCATTATCTCACCTACGGGCTGGGGGTGCCGCTGATCGCCCTTCGCAAGGCCGGTCCCCAAGATGATCCAACCGAGCAGTTTTACCCGCCCCAGTTGAGCGTGCCGATGACCGCTTTCCTGCGGATTGACCGGGCGGGCGACCAAGGCCCCGGCATCAAACAGGCCGTGCTCGAACTCCACGATCCGCTCGTCTCGTCCGAAATCGAAGTCGCCGGGCGGGTCGTCCCCTTGCAGAGCGATCTGAGCACGCCGCTGGCCTACTTCCTCGCGCAGCCGGAGTTCAACGACTCCACGCTTTCGACCTCGGGACTGCTCAATCCCGGCGAAGCCCGCGAGCTGCAAGGCTTGTACATGCTCGAGCCATATCAGCCGGGCAAGATTCCGGTCATTATGGTCCACGGCCTCTGGTCCAGCCCGGTGACGTGGATGGAGATGTTCAACGATCTGCGCAGCGATCCGCAACTGCGGCGGCACTACCAGTTCTGGTTTTACATGTATCCGACCGGCCAACCGTTCTGGTTCAGCGCCACGCAGATGCGGCGCGACTTGGCCGCAGCGCGGCAGGTGCTTGACCCCGCGCGGCGGCAGCCGGCGCTCGATCAGTCGGTGCTGGTCGGGCACAGCATGGGCGGCCTCGTCTCGCGCATGCAAACGATCGAGAGCGGCGACGAGTTTTGGAGCCTTGTCGCCGACAAGCCGTTCACCGAGGTCAAAGCCGATGACGAGATGCGGCGGCGGCTGGAACAGACGTTTTTCTTTCAGCCCAACCCGTCGGTCCGCCGCGTGATCACGATCGGCACGCCGCATCGCGGCAGCAAGTTTGCCAACGATACGACGCGCTGGCTGGGGCAAAAGCTGATTTCGCTGCCGCAACAGATGCTCGCCTCGCGGCAAAAGCTCTTGCTCGACAACCCCGACTACTTCCGCGATACGGCGCTGCTGCAAATCAACACCAGCATCGACTCGCTTGCTCCCGATAGTCCGATCCTGCCGGTGATGCTCGAAGTGCCGGCCGCGCCGTGGGTGAAGTATCACACGATCATCGGCAAAGTCGACGACGCCGGATTCCTGGAGCGCATCTCCGGCACCGGCGACGGCGTGGTGGAAGTTGAGAGTGCGCGGCTCGCCAACGCCGAATCGGAAGTGATCGTCGACGCCGACCACTCGCACGTCCACCGGCATCCGCGCAGCATTTTGGAAGTCCGCCGAATCCTCCTGGAACATCTGCACGAGTTGCACGCCGCCCCGCTGCGAGCGCCGCGGACGCCGCAGTTTGTCACGCCGGCGTCAGCGCCTTGAGGGCGGAGGGCGGAGCAAAAGCGGAAAGCGGGGCTGACGCCGATGGGCGAAGGTTTCCGCTGTTCCATCCGCGTTTCCAACTCCCCGATCCCCAGTCCCCGATCCCTGGTCCCCGATCCCTGGTCCCCGGCCCCCTTCTAGAGCGTTAGCGGGCTGGGGGTCGCGCGGAACTTGAGGAGCGAGGTGTTGGTCGGCTGCCAGGCGGTGGGGCGCCCGTTGCGCTGGGGCTTGGCGGTGCGGATTTTGGTGGGGCGGCTCTCTTTGACCGGCTTGTCGGTGGCCGGTGGGGCTGCGGTCGTGGGCATCTCGCGCTCGGCCAGCTCGCCGCGGAGAATCCGCACTCCGTCGGGAGCTTCGATCCCGACCCGGACGGCTTGGCCTTTGACGCGCAAAATCGTGATCGTGATCGAGTCGCCGATGTGGATCTTTTCCTGCTGCTTCCGTGTGAGCACTAGCATGAGACACTCCTTTGCTGCGAGATGCGAAACGGATCGTACCGATCCGACGGCAAAGGCAGAAAGCAGCCCGCGTGCCAGAGCCGCAGCAGGTTTCACGATTGGGTCGCAAGTCTTTGCGCTTTTGGCACTTGCTGAAAAAGGCCCCGTGCAGATGTACACCATTACTAGTGAACAATTTACAAGCCCTTGCAATTGCCGGCCAAGCCCGGTAGCCGCCTACCGCATCGGCTGGACTCGCGGGCGTCTCAGATCTCAAACGAGCCACGTTGGCACGGGATATGCACGGTTATGCAACCAGAAAGATCGGATTTGGCTGTTCATGCAGGACGCATTTCTTCGGCGTACTGTCCTTTGAATTACAGGGGAGGTTGTTATGAAAGGCCTGCACATTACCGCGCTGGTCTTGGCGATCATTGGTGCCTTGAACTGGGGCCTGATCGGGTTCTTTGAGTTTGATTTGGTGGCCGCGATTTTTGGCGGGCAGATGGAGCCGCTCAGCCGGATTGTCTACGCGGTGGTCGGAATTGCAGGGTTGGTGCTGCTGTTCACCACGTTCAGCGCCTACAGCGCCACGAACGAGTTGGACCGCCGCCATCACCACCACCCGACGGCGTAACGGAAACGACGCATCGCTCGCCGTCGCCTGCGCGTGAGGGCGAGCGGCAGGAAGGAAGGGCACGAGGCGCCACAAAAGCGCGCCGCGTGCCCTTTTGCGTAGGCTACGCTTCGTCTTTACGTGGGCTACGCTTCGCCGACCGTTTCGGCTGTCACGGGTTCAAAGAGCGCGGCAACCGTGGAGCGGCGCAAGTAAAGCGCGCCAAGGAGATAAAAGCCGACCTTCGCCAGCACCCAAACGATGCTAACCCCAATGCCCACGTAGACCGCGATCGACATGATATCTTCGGGCATCGGCCCCACGGCTTCGCCAGGCTCCCTTGCGCCACCTGGGGCGACCGCTTGCTTCATGATCTCGGCATAATCGAGCTGCATGAGCAGCGTCGGCACCAGGCGCGCCAGCTCAAAGACCAGCGCCGCCCAAAAGGTGGTACTCAACACCCGCTGCGCGCCGGGCTTGAGCCGCAGCGTTTGAATGCCGCCGTAGAGCAGCGCAAGACAGACCGCCAGTTGGACCACCGCCGCCGCGAGCAACACGGGCCGGTAACGATTCGTGATGGCGAGTGACTCTCGCTGCATCGCCTCGGCGTCGGGGTTCATGGCCGACTGCATTTCGCTGAACTGGTCGCTAAAGACGAGTCCGACAGCGCCCGAAACCGCGCCGAGCAATCCAAAGCCGCCCAGAAGCAGGGCGATAATGCAAATCGCAATCAGCGCCGGGGGGAGTTTGCCCATCGTCAGGCTCCTTGTTATGGGACGCGGAGCAGGCGGTGAATCTCATCCACCGAATGGCCTTGCTCGCCCAGTTCAAACGCACGCGCCACATCGCCGTTGAGGTACACCACCAGCCCGTAAACGAACAGCGGTACGGCTGTGAGACTACAGTAGCAGGTCATCACCATCAACAGCCCGACCGAAAGGGAGACGACGCCGAGTGTACGACTGCGATAGCGTAGATTTTTAACGCCGGCCCAGATTCTCAGCCCGCCGCTTACCATTGCCGCCGCAGCGAGTAGTCCGTAGGTGACGGTGACAAAGATGAGGGCGGAATCGGGGCTCGTGTTCACGGGCAGTTCGTCTTCCAGGACCGCTTCCGCCTTCCCTTCGTTGGCGGCCGCCGCACCGGAGATTATCATCGGAAAGACGACCGTCATCACGAGCAGGAACAGGCCCATCACCAGTTCCAATCCCGCCTCGATCAGCAGCAAGATCGCGACCACGCGCACATGCCCCACCAGTCGGCTCGCTGGCTGCTCGGCCACGTCGGCCGCGATCTGGCCGCCTTCGGGCGCGACGTTGGGATCGGGGGACTGGTACGGGTTTTCCAAACATAGAACTCCGTGCGATGCCTACACCTGAGCCGCCCCCGGTGCGTGCCGCTACTCGGCGACTGGCTGGGGAGTGAGAACGACCGTGACGACGGTGCCCATCGGCGGGATACGTTCGGTGAAGGCTTCGAACAGCAGCAGTGAGTTTTCTTGCGGGCTTTTGATCGGCAGATCGAGCACCGCGTCGGAAAAGTTCGAGACGCAGATCAGGTTGCCGTTTTCGGCCAGATACTCTTTCTGGCCCGTGTCGGGATCAGCCCAAAATCCGCTGCCGGCGAACACCCACGGATAGGTCATCGCTTCGCCCGTCTTCACGTTGCGAATCCACTGCTGGGCCGGGGCTTGTTGCGGCTGCCCGGCCTGATCCTTCCAGTACAGCGTGACCTCGACTTCACTCCCCGTTGCCGGCCGGTATACCGGATCGAACGTGGCCGGGTCCCCTTCCTCCGCACCGGCGGCCAACAGCGCCGCGTGGACGAGCTTGGCCGTGGTATTGATCGTCACCACCGACTCATACTCTTTCGTGCCCCGCCGGAGCTTTTCGCCAGGCTTGTACTCGTCGTCCACCCACTGATGGATACAGGCGAACAGTTCCAGCGGCCCTTCGCGGAGACAGACGCCCGACTGCAGCACGACGCGCTGGTGCTCGGCATCGAACCAGACGTCGAATTGCGGCGCCATCTGTTTGAGATTCGGAAACAACTCTGGGTCGGGAGGCGGCAATCGCTGGAACTGTGCGGCCCGATTGGGATCGCCCGCCGGCAGGGGCGCCACTGCAACATCCGCGCCAACCGTCTCGGTCGGCTGCTCGGCGACGGGCGCGGCGGCCGCTGGGGCCTCTTCCACCTCGGCGACCGGCTCGCGTTGCTGACAGCCGGCAAGAATCAGAACCGTTCCCAGAAGTCGCAAGCCGCGTGTCATCGCCGCACCCTCCTTCGCTGGCAATCCGAGGGTGCGTCCGCCGCACCCGGTGACGCTCAGGTTAGCAAACCCGGGGACGATTGTCAGCCAGGGAGAGACGCCGAGCCGCCCTGCTGATGAGGATGCCACAGCTGGCTTGTCCCGTATTCCCGCGAATCCCGTCCTTCCCGCGCAGGCGCGAATCTATCTAGAGTTGCGTGATCTTGGGAGAATCGAAAATCCGCCGCCACTCTCCGGGAGGCGGCTCCATCGACAAGCAAGTCTCCCAACTCCGCGAAACCCTATCTAGAGAGCTGGCGTTACGTCGCGCTAGCGCCAGAGGGGCTGACCCACCTCTGGCGGCCTCGGGCGAAAAGCACAACCACTGGGCGCGACCATGGAACGCCGTACGCGCTACTTGCTCCCGATTGCGGACGGCGGACCGCTGGCCCCTGGATTCCCGCCTGCGCGCGAACGACGGTTTAGCGGTTACACGATTTGGCGATTAGACGTTTCGCCGCTGCTTCGGCTTGCGGCGCGCGATCTCGTCGCGCAGTTGCGCGGCGCGCTCGTACTCCTCCGCGGCAATCGCCGCCGCCAATTCTTCGGTCAGCGTGGGGCCAAGGCCGTAGTGCTCGCGAATCGACTCGCGCAGATCAACCAGCCGCGCGACCAGTTCGTCCTCGTCGAAGTAATCCTCGGCTTCGTACTGGGCGTAGAGGTCTTGGAAGCGCTTCAGCCCACGGTCGATCTCGTCGATCGCCGCTTCCGGGCCAGTTTCTTCCACTTCGGAGAGCGCCGCCGCCTGGGTGCGATGAAACATCACAAACGGCCGATACTGCTCATGCGAGAGCACCCACTGCTCATCGGGAGCATGAGCCGAAGCGAAATCCATCAGCGCCAGCGTGTGATCGGCGTCGCGCTGCGCACGGCGGAACTCACGGAGCGCCAGCCAGCAGACGCGGCGGTGATAAAATTGCACGAACTCGCGGTCAATTTCGTCGCACTGTTCTTCGGTCAACTCCAACTGCTCGCCTTCGTGGATCGCCTGGCCGAGCAGATAGTCGAAGTAAGTCTCGGCTCCTTCGGGCTTTTCGCCGTCGGGCCGGCCGTCGACTTCCATTTGCAGCACGCCCATCTCGACGCGCATCTGGACGATTTCACGGCCGTCGGACCCCTTGGCATGGCGCGCCATGACGCTGCCGGGGACGTAGGGCCAGCCCGTCAGGATGTTGTCGATATGTTCGCGTTTCGCCACGGTCGGCCTCGTCTCGCTGGAGCCTTGCCGGTTTCAACCACCGAATTATACGCCCACGGTCAAAGGGGTAGGCAAGGAAAACGGGCCAAAATGCCGCTCTCCCAGGCTCTTTCACCACAGGCTCGACAGCGGTTTTTCCCGCTTCTCGTACTCAGTAGCCGGTGAGCGTTGCGCGCCGGCTATCGGACTACCCGAAGGACAAACCGCCCTAGCGGGCCGCTCCCGGCGTGCGGGCAATGACACGGTGGAAGTGCAACTGCACTTCGCGGTCCACCACACGCCGCACTCCCTCGACCAGACAGCGCGGCTCGTTGTCCTCCTGCCCCAGCCGCACGATGTCGTCGAGCTTCGCACTCGGCGGCACGGTAAAGGTGGATTGGTTGATGATCTGATTGCCGGCGTCGAGTTCCGGCACGATGAAATGACAAGTCGCGCCATAGGTCAGCATCCCCACCGCATACGCCGCATGATACGGCCGCATGCCAGGAAAACTCGGTAGCAGTCCGTGGTGCAGATTGATGATCCGTCCGCCCGCGTACTTCCAACAGGTGCTCGCCGGCAAGACGCGCATGTAGCGCGCCAGCACGACGTAGTCGATCTGGTACTCGTCGAGCAGTTCGACCAGGCGCTCGTCGTCGGCATTGCCGCGCTCATCGCCGATCATCTCCCACGGCACGCCGAACTGCTCGGCGATGCCACGGCAAGCGAGCCGGTTGCCGATCATCACGGCCGGCTCGGCGCGAATCTGCCCATCACGAATCGCGCGCAGCAGCGCAAGCGGCGTCTCGGTGCGATAGGTGGCACAAATCGCCAGTCGCGGCCGAACGCCGCGCTCGTCGGGCGACCAAACGCGAATCGCCAGATTCTTTTCCCGCCCGACGTGCTCCATCGCCTCGCGCAAGGCCGGCAGCCGATCCGCGTCGAGTTGGATGCGGCAGAACATGGCGAAGATGGCCTCCTCGTCATGGTCGTACATCTGAATCTCGGCGATGTTCGCCCCTTGGCCCGTGACGTAATGAATGATCGGGTCGGCCAGCCCAACGTGGTCAGGCCCAACCGCAGTGATGACGACTTGCATAGCAAACCAGACGGAGCAGGACAGAATTCAGGGAAAGGACGGTTTGCTACGGCGGTCGCAAACCTCGCATTTCTCAAAAATAACGAAAAGCGGCCATGAAAGACACCGGGGGCAAACGGCGGCTCGGCAGCCAAGGCTTTCGCCCGACCCGCAACCGCCCTGATTTCAACAGCTTATCAGCCGCCGGCGTCCCCGCCCGTTAATTTAGCTAAACCCGCACGATCGCTACGAACGATAAACCACCCTATCGGGAGTGGTCCGTCTCGGTCAGGTGAACTTAAAGCAAAGGGAATCACGGCATGCTGCGGTGGGAGGCGATCCGCTCGCGCGCACTGGCTGGCTTGGCTCTGGCCTCGCTTGCCGTCGCCGCTCCCTGCGCCAGCGCCGCCCCGCCTGACGATGCCACGCTCCGCTTCGGCGCTGGCCCCATCAGTCAGACCACGAATGGTCCGGCCGACGGTGCCAGCGCGCCGGCCGAAGCTCTGCCGACGCCGTCGCCGCTGCCGGCGGTCGAGGAAGCGGGCATCACGCTCGCCGGGCTGGAGGAACTGGCGCTGCGCCAGAATCCGACGCTCGCGCAGGGGCAAGCGCTCATCCAGCAGGCGCGGGGCAATTGGCTCCAAGTCGGGCTTTATCCCAACCCGATCATCGGCTACCAGAGCGAAGAAATTGGCGACGGCGGCACGGCCGGCAAGCACGGCGGCTTCATTCAGCAAAACATCGTCACCGGCAACAAGCTCGGATGGAACCGCGCCGTCGCCCGCCAAGACCTCGACCGCGCCCGCTGGCAGTGGCAAGCCCAACAGCTTCGCGTGCTCAACAGCGTTCGTGTCCAATACTACCAAGCCCTCGGCGCGCAGCGCACCGCCGCCGTGGCCGAGAATCTGTTGTCGATCGCGCAGCAGGGCGTGACGACGGCCGAGCAGCTTGTGGCCGTGCAAGAGGCGCCGCGCACCGATGTGCTTCAAGCTCAGGTCGAACTGAGCAATGTGCAACTGCTCGTGCGTACGGTGCAGCATCAACAGCGCGCCGCGCGGCGGGCGCTGGCGGCGGTCGTCGGCGTGAGTGAACTTCCGCCCCGACCGCTCGCCGGAGAGCTGGAGTGGCCGGGCGCGATTCCGGAGCTAGCTTGGGAAGACGATCTCGCCCGGCTTTGGAACTCAAGTCCCGTCCTTCAGATCGCCCACGCCCGCGTCGCCCGCGCCCGTGCGCAGCTCCAGCGCGAACGGGTCCAGCCGATTCCCGATTTGGGGCTTCAGGCTGGGGTCATGCACGATTTTGAGGGCGATCAGGTACTAGCTTCGGCCCAGGCCGGCATCATGCTGCCGATTTATAATAAAAACCAAGGCAACATCGCGGCGGCGGCCGCCGAACTGCATCGCGCGACGGCGGATGTCGAGCGGCTACAGTTGGTGCTGCAGCGCGGGTTGGCCGAAGCCCATCAGCGTTACGCGGTCGCCCGCAGCCAGGTCGAACTCTACCGCGACGCCATCTTGCCGAAGGCGCAAGAAACGCTGCAATTGACGACCAAAGCCTACGACGTGGGGGAACTCGACTTCTTCCGCGTCCTCACCGCCCGTCGCACCTATGGCGAGAGCTACGTCGAATATGTGCGGGCGCTGGTCGAGCTGCGCGCGGCTTTGATCGAAATTGACGGGCTACTCCTGACCGGCGGGCTGGACGACGTGGCCGAAGCCGAGTTCCCCTCCGGCGGCGGAGGCGGCGGGACCAGACCGCTCACCGTTACGCCCAGGACCGAGTAGCTCGCGGCCAAGGGATTTTGGATGGTGGATGGTGGATTGGAGAGCTAGAGCGCGCCAGCCTTTCCCTTCTCGCACCTGTTGCACCTCTTTTCCCCTTTCCCCTTTCCGCCCTCCGCCCTCCGCCTTCTGCTTTCCGCCTTCCGCCTTCTTGCGCTTCGGGGGCTTCCGCTCATCGCGGCGCGCCCCGGCCACCCCTGCGTGGGAATGACGTGTCGGGCGGGGATTACCGGCATTGACCGCCGAGCCGAGGCCGGGGATTATAGTAGAGGTATCTTCCACCTCCTGCTCCCGCGAAAAACGCTCGATGATCTCCGCCCTTGCCATCTTCATGACGCTGCTGCACGGCACGCTCGGTTGCTGTGGGCATCATGCGCACGGGGGCGGGCACGTGATGCTGCATCACGATCGCGGCGCAAGGGCGGTCGAGCATGCTCTGGACGCTCACGATCCCGCCGCGCAGCACGCTCCCGAACAACAGGGGGAGCATGACGAGCATTCGGGCGAAGCCGGCCGCTGCGTATTTGTCGGAACTCCGGGCGTCAAAGCGCCCGACTGCGGCGGCCAAGTGCTCTGGCTTTCTGCCCCCGAGGCGACCGCGATCACTCCGGCCCCGGTGCGAATCGCTCGTGCCGCGTGCGCCGATCTCTCGCCGCGCGGCACGCCGCTGGCCGCTTCTCAGCGCGCGCTGGATCAGGTCTGGCGTCTCTAGGCGTCTTCTCGCTACCTGCCGTTTCCGGTATCTTTCCGGCCGCTTGCACTACGGTATCGCGTGCGAAGTTCCGTGGATGCACGCTCGCAAGTGCCAGCGCCGGTAGTTTTGCGAGGAGAGTTCCATGTCACCTGTTTTCCGTTCCCTTGCGCGTTCGCCGCTTAGCCTGGCAGTAGCCGTCGCCACAGTCGTTTTGATCGGCGGCGGCGTGTGGTGGTTGGCAACCGCCGTCGGCGATGCCGAAGCAACACGACCTGCCGCGGATCGTGCCGAGCACGAGCATGGCGAGCACGCCCATGCGGAACTCGCGTCGATCGAGCTTTCCCCGCAAGCCCGTCGGAACATTGGCCTCGAGACGGACGACGTGGAGCTAGACGAGTTCGAGCGGCTCATCACCATTCCCGCAATCGTCGTCGAGCGGCCGGGCCGGACGAAATACAAAATCGCCGCGCCGCTGACCGGCATCGTCACGGCCGTGCATGTCATGCAGGGCGAGGCGGTCAAGTCGGGCGAACTGCTGTTCACGCTCCGCCTGACACACCAAGATCTCGTCGAGGCCCAGGCCGACTTTCTGCGAATGCTCGGCCAGCTTGATGTCGAGCAGCGCGAGATCGCACGGCTCCAACAAGCCACCGGCGGCGCGATCGCCGGGCGTGTGGTGCTCGAACGCGAATACGAACGCGACAAGCTCGAAGCGGCGCTCCAGGCCCAGCGCGAAGCCCTCTTGCTGCATGGCCTGTCGGAAGAGCATGTCGAGCGAATCTCCGAGCAACGGCGTTTGCTCCGCGAGCTGAAGATCTACGCGCCGCTGCTGCACGAAGATTCCTCACTCCACGCCCCCCACGAGGAGCCGCACGAGACGCAAGGCGCGGCGACCGACGAGCCGCACGCCAGGGTGCGGCAGTTTGTGGTGGACGAACTGCTGGTTCGCACGGGGCAAGCCGTCAGCGCGGGCGAGACGCTCGGCGTGCTGGCCGACTACAGCGAACTGTACATTGAGGGGCAAGCCTTTGAGCAGGACGCCGACGAGTTGGTTACAGCCGCCAACGCCCATCGCCACGTCATCGCCATTGCTGAAAAAGGGGAGGGGGCACAGCGCGAGGTGGTGCGCGGGCTGGACATTGTTTACGTGGCCAACGAAATCGACCGCGACACCCGCGCGCTGCACTTCTACGTCGCCCTGCCCAACACGGTCGTGCGCGACGCGGTGGCCGAAAACGGCCGGCACTTTCTCACCTGGCGCTTCAAACCAGGCCAACGGATGCAGATCGGCGTGCCGGTCGAGGCGTACCGCGAGGTGATCGTGCTGCCGGTCGACGCCGTTGCCCAGGAAGGGGCGGAGAGCTTTGTGTTTGTCGAAAATGGCGACCTCTTCGAGCGGCGGCCGGTGCACGTGCTGTACCGCGACCAGCTCAACGCCGTGATCGCCAACGACGGGATGCTCTTTCCCGGCGATACGGTGGCCGTCTCGGCCGCGCATCAGTTGCAGACCGCCCTGAATAACCAAGCCGGCGGCGGGGTCGATCCGCACCACGGCCACACGCACTAACCGACCGGGAGAAGCGATGCTCAACGCGATCATTCGATTCTCGCTGCAGCAGCGTCTGCTCGTGATCGTGCTGGCCCTGTTTCTGTTGGGCTACGGCGGCTGGCAAGCGCTGCACATGGAGATCGACGTCTTTCCCGACTTGAACCGTCCCCGCGTCGTGGTGATGGTCGAAGCGCCGGGCATGGCTCCCGAGGAGGTCGAGGCGCTGATTACCTTCCCGATCGAATCGGCCCTGAACGGCGCCAACGGCGTCGAGGCGGTGCGCAGCTCCTCCGGCGTGGGAATTGCCGTCATTTATGTTGAGTTCGACTGGGGAACCGACATCTATACCGACCGCCAGATCGTCGCCGAACGGCTCGCGCTGGCCGAAGAGCGGTTGCCGCCGGGCATCAAGCCGCAGCTTGCTCCCATCTCGTCGATCATGGGCCAGGTCGTGATGCTCGGCATGTGGAGCGAAGGCGAAAAGACCGGGCCGCTCCAGCTGCGCACGCTCGCCGATTGGGTCGTGCGCCAGCGGCTGCTTACGATTCCCGGTATTTCCCAAGTCTTCACGATGGGCGGGGGCCGCAAGCAGTTCCAGGTGCTCGTCGATCCCGACGCCCTACTGCGCTACGGCGTCACGCTGCATCAGGTCAAGGAGGCAGTCGCCGAAAGCAACCAGAACAAAACGGGCGGCTATCTCGACCAACAGGGGCCAAACGAGTTGCTCGTCCGCGCCCTCGGCCGCGTCCAAACGGTCGAAGATCTCGAAAAACTCGTCGTCACGATGCGCGAGGGCCGGCCGGTCGCGCTCAAGCAAGTCGCCCGCGTGGTCGAAGCGCCGCAGGTCAAACGCGGTGACAGCGCCGCGTATGTGCGCACGTCCCCGGACGAGTTTTCGGGCGGGCCGGCAGTCGTGCTCACGATCAGCAAACAGCCCGAAGCCGATACGCGGGCCGTCTCCGCGCAGATCCAAGCCGCACTCGACGACCTAGAGCAGTCGCTGCCGGATGATATTCGCATCGAGACGATCTATTCGCAGCGGGCGTTCATCGACCGCGCGGTGGCCAACGTGATCGAAGCCCTCGCCGACGGCGGCGTGCTGGTCGTCGTGCTGCTGTTTCTGTTTTTGATGAACCTGCGGACGACCTTTATCACCCTCACGGCGATTCCACTGTCGCTCGTCACCACGGCAATGGTCTTTACCGCCTTCGGGCTGTCGATCAACACGATGACGCTCGGCGGACTGGCCGTGGCGATTGGCGAACTGGTGGACGACGCGATTGTCGATGTGGAAAACATCTTCCGCCGGCTACGCGAGAATCGGCATCAACCCAACCCCAAAAACCCATTGCTCGTGGTGTTTCAGGCGAGTGTCGAGATTCGCAACTCGATCGTCTTCGGCACGGCGATCGTGGTGCTTGTGTTCGTGCCGCTGTTCGCGCTGAGCGGGATGGAGGGGCGGCTGTTTATTCCGCTCGGGCTGGCGTACATCGTCTCGCTCATCGCGTCGCTCGCCGTCTCGCTCACGGTCACGCCCGTGCTCTCGTATATGCTCCTGGTGCAAAAGCAAGCGTGGCGCGTGGTCGCGCTCGTTTTGGCCGGCGGCATTGCGGCGGCGGTTTTTTATTGGCTCCTGCCGCGATTGGCGGAGATGGTCGAAGCTCCGTACCTGCTCGTCTCGCAGCCGCTCGTGTGGACGCTCTTGCTGACGCCGCTCCTCTGGATCGTCGTGCTGCTGGTCGACCGCCACGTGGAGGGCGAAGGGGACGGCCCGTTCCTGCGTGCGCTGAAAAGAATCGCGGCCGGCGTCATCGGACTGAGCACGCGACTTGCCGCGCCAATTCTGCTCCTGGCAATCGCGGGCGTGGCGGTTGCCGGCTGGGCGCTCTCGACGCTCGAACGCGACTTTCTGCCGCCGTTCAATGAAGGGACGGTGCAGCTGAACGTGATCCTGCCGCCGGGCACGTCGCTTGCCACGTCGAACGAAATTGCCGCGATGGTCGATCGACGCCTGATGCAAATCGAAGCGGTCGAAGGCATCGCCCGACGCACCGGCCGTGCGGAGCTTGACGAGCATGCCGAGGGGGTCAACATGAGCGAAGTGCTCATCGACCTCGACCCCGAAGCCGAGCAAACCCGCGAAGAGTCTCTCGAAGAAATCCGCGCGGCGATGGCCGAGATTCCCGACTGGATGGGACTTCGGTCCCGGATTAAGCATC
>CAYZVT010000075.1:0-15153 GCA_964481585.1 uncultured Pirellulales bacterium | reverse complement strand
TCTGGACTGGCTGTGGGTGCATCGGCTACCCGCGGCGCTGTACTGGGGCGTCGCGGCGCTACTGCTGCCGGCGTGCGGCTATGCGCTCGTGTGGGCGTCTCGCAACCGAGCGCGGCAAGCGCAGCGTGCCGCCGTGGTGGCGTCGGTCGTCTATCTCGTTCTCTGGCAGATCGCCATCTTTGCCGCCGAGTCGCTCGGCTTGGGAGCCGTTCGTGCGACCGTCGCGCGGTGGGGCTTGGGAGTGCTGTTTCTGATCGGGCTGGTGTGGCTCGTGTGGGGGCTGGAGCGCGCCGCGCGCTACTACGACTCGCAGCGGCGCGAAGGGGAGAGCGAATCCAAAAAGATTTGGAACCCGCTCAACCCCGACGCCTGGTACTACGGCCGCGAGAGCAAAAAGCTGAACCAGTCGGTCGGCGCGCTGGTCAGCTACAGTGTCAGCTTCGCGCTGGTCTGTTTGCTGTTCAGCCAGATCGGCGGCTGTCAGCAGATCTATGAGATGCCCGCCGGCGGCGGTGAGCAGAAGGCGATTGCCCAGACGGTCAAGATTCAGAAAATCATCCGCAAGAAGTTCGTCGTGAATCCTTTTAGCGCGATTCTGTTCGAGGTGCCGCCGATCGACGAAGTGAAGTTGCAGCTCGAAGAGATTACCGAACACGCCTACACGATCGGCCAAGGCGCCGGCAGCGGCGCGGGCTTTGCCGGGGGCACGCCGCAGGGCAAGGTGCGGTTCATTCGTTTAGAGTACAACGGCGGCGATTGGGACCAGGACTTCGGCGTGGGTGCCGACCTGAACATGCTCATCGAGTACGGCATTCGCACGCAGCAAAAGGTCGCCAAACGCACCGAAGCGATCCGCGTCGCGGAGCTAAACTCCTTTCCCAAAACCAAAAGCCCGCCGCTGGTCTACTTGACCGGGCAGGGCAATATCGCGCTCTCCAACAGCGAAATCAAAGCGCTGCGCAAGTATCTGATCGACAAGCACGGGATGCTCTTTGGCGATAACGGCGGCAGCCGGCACTTTCACAATCAGTTTTTGCGGATGATGAATCAGGTGCTTCCCGACGTGAAGCCCGTGCCGATTCCGCTTGACGATCCGATTCACCGGATTCCGTTCCGCATTCCCTTTTTGCCTTATGTCGCGCCGCACGGCGGACACGAGGCACTCGGCTGGTGGCGCGATGGCCGCTGGGTCTGCTACTACCACCCCGGCGACATTGCCGACGCCTGGGCCGATGGGCACTCCGGCGTCAAACCCGAAGTGTGGGAGGCTTGCTACCAGTTGGGCGCCAACGTGATCTTCTATGCCCACGCCGAGTACAGCAAATGGCTCCAGTCGCAACAAAAGGATTGACGATGCACCGCAATCTTCGACGTTTTCTTCCCGGTACTCTGCTGCCCGCGCTGCTGTTGGGCGCGTTGCTGAGCGCCGTAGCGCCGACCGCCGCGCACGCGCAGCCATCGGACGAGATGTCGCTGGAACGCTGGAAGCTGCTCCGCGAGGTCGAGCGTCACCAACTGCAAATCGCCGAAAAATACTTCCGCGCCAAGGAGTGGAAGATCGCGCTTGCCGAGTATGAAAAATATCTCACGCTCTACGAGGCAAGCGAAGCGGCTTCCTACGCGCAACTGAAGTGGAGCATCTGCCAGGCGCAGCTTCGCAACCAGAACACGGCGATTCGCGAAGGCTACCAGTCGGTGATCGACTACTGGCCCGATTCGCCCGAGGCGATCTCGGCCGCTTACTACATCGGCCAGACCTACAAGGGCATGGGCCGGCTCGCCGAGGCCAAAGGGGCCTACCGGCAGTTCCTCGAAGACCACGGCGAGCATGTCATCGCCGCGCAGGCGCTTGCCGATCTGGTCGAAATCGCGAGCATCGAGAAGGATGGTGAGGCAACGCTCGCCTTGCGGAAACAACTTACCTTCGACGTCGAGCGCACGAAGGCTACCGAGCGGCTGTGTATCGAAGCTTCGCATAACCTGGCGAGGCACTACTTTTACCGCAACGCTTTTGGCGAAGCCGTCCAGGCGCTCGCCACCACTTACCAGGACGAGAAGCTGACCGGACAGGTGGTCCATTACGCGGGCGAGGCGATCGCGGGGCTGTTACAAAAGGAACAGACGAAAGCCGATGCCGAAGCGCTCGCGTCCGCCACGATCCAATACGTCCAGCAGCAGGCCGCGCAGCTCGCCCGTGACGGACAGCCAGCCGCGGCGAATCGTCATGCGCTGTGGGTAATCGCGATTCACAGCCGCGCGGGGCACGACGAGAAGATTCCGGAACTGTACGAAGCGCTGCTGAAAACAGACGGCTCGGACGAGATGCTCGGGCGGCTCGCCAACTGGTACCGCTCGCGCAACCGCTGGGACGAAGCCCGTGAAGTCTACCGCCGGATGGCGAACAAGATCGAAGGGCTTAGTCAAATCGCCAGCAGTTACCGGCACGAGCAGCAGCGCGATAAGGCCGTGGCGACCTATCAAGAACTTGTGACGCTCGACGCGGATCGCGCTCTGCACTGGAAAGCCGAAATTGCCCAGACCTACCGCGAAGGACGTCAATGGGCCGAAGCGCTCAAGATGTACGATGAGCTAGCGGTGCAAGATACCGCCCGCGCCGATCACTGGCGCTGGCAGATTGCCACGGCCTATGAAGAGCAAGGCAAGCACAAGGAAGCGATCGGCCATTACCGGCAGTGCACGAACTTCCCCCGCAACTACCAACAGATGGCCGGTTGCTATCGCAAGCTGGGCGAGCATAACGAGGCGATCCTGCTCTACAACCAAATCGCCGCCAGCCACCCAGGGATAGCTCCCTGGGCGATGATCCAGATCGGCTACACCTACGAACAAGCCCAGCAAAAAGAGAAGGCGATCAAGGCGTTCCAAGTCGTCTGCAAACGCTTTCCCAACGACGGCCACGCCAGCCAAGCGCATGCCCATCTGCAAACTAAATACAAAATCACTGTCACCCTTGGCGGCTCGACGAGCGAGTAAGGGGGTGGTGCTTCTCGTAGAGTCGCCGCGACCCGCCGTGCTTCCCGCAGACGGGAATCTAGCAGTCAGCTCACAGCGGTCAGCAAAACACGTCCTTCCCACTTCGCCCTCGTCCTTCCCGCCTGCGCGGAAAGGACGCTTCGGCGGTAAGCCACTATTGTGACGGAACGGGTGACGTTGCCATGCTAACCGGCTTTGTTGCCATCCTCGACTTCCTGCTCGGTGGCGCGCTGTTGTTCTTTGGACGCCGGCTATTTTGGCTCGTCATCGGCGCGGCGGGCTTTCTTGTTGGCGTGCATTTGGCGGGAGACCTGCTGAGCGGCCAGGCGCAGTGGGTGCAGGTGCTCGCGGCGCTGGCGGCTGGGGGGATCGGAGCGCTGCTGGCGATTTTTTTGCAGCGCGCGGCGCTGGCGCTGGCCGGCATGGTGGCCGGGGCGGCGCTGGGCCTGCATCTCGCGCAGCTTTGGGGCTGGCCGGAGGAAGCGCTCTGGGCGGTGCTCCTCGGCGGCGCGGTGGGACTGATCGCCGCGCTGCTGCTGACCGATTGGGCGATCATCGTCCTCTCCGCCCTCGTCGGCGCCACGGCCATTGTCGCCGCACTGGAGCTTGGACCACTACTCGGCGTCGCCACCACGCTCATGCTCGCCACCATCGGCATCGCCGTCCAAAGCAAGCAGCTCCGCGACCGCCGCAGCGCTTAGCCCACCGCTTTGAAGCCGTTCGCTTCGCAAAGCAGGTCCTTCCCGCGCAGGCGGGACGGACAGGGGAGGCATTCTCGAGTCACGGGAGCGTCAGACCGGGTATCCTCCCCTGGCGGCCTCGGGCGAAAAGGGCGCTGCCTGCCTACAGCCTACCGCTTACCGCCCACAGTCCAACTCGTTCGCCTCGCCCATCACGATTCCCCCTTCTCCGCGCTCGGCAGCCTTTCGATCACCGCCAGCCAAGCGTGCGCGCCGCCGGGTGAGAACGTCAAATCGGGCGAAGCGGAGACGAGTTCGTACTGCGCGGGCGTGAGCGACTCGATCCGCCAACGGTCGGCGAAAGCGGCTTCGATCTCCGCGCGCCTCACGCGGCGCGGCCCTTGCTCGCCCGGCTCACGGTCGCTGAAGCAAAGCACCACAAGACGGCCGCCGGGCTTGAGTACGTGCGCCAGCCCCGCCACGTAGCGGCGGCGGTCTTCGTCCGAAAAGACGTGAAACAGCCCGCTGTCGAGCACCGTATCGAACTGCCGCGTCCACGCGCTCAAGCGCAGCGCGTCCTCAACGAGAAACTCAATTCCGAGTCCCTGCTGGGCCGCTTTCTGACGCGCAAGTTCAATCGGGGCCGGCAAAAAGTCAAAGCCGACGACGCGGTGTCCGCGCGCGGCGAAGAAGAGCGCGTTCTCGCCCGTCCCGCAGCCGGCATCGAGAAGCGTTCCCCGCACTTGGTCCGCCACGTGGACGATCGCGGCTTGCGGCCGGCCGATCTGCCATCGCGCTTGGCCGCGATAGGCTTGTTCAAAGTCGTTTTTATCGGGAATGGCCATCGTCGGTGCCCACGTGGTCGATGTGCTCCCGCCGCAACGGCTGGCGGGGTTTGCTGAGAAAAGCCCTACGGAGGAGGGCATTGCCGGCACCGGGGCATTATAGTAATAGAAGGGCCGCTGGGGCGGACCCACGGCTTGATTTTTTTCCTCCCATACCTGAATTGCGGGCGCGTGGCCTGCTGCCGGTCGATCCCCTTGACCGGCGCAGCGAGAACTTGGCACGCGCTACCGATCCACGCCGCGAGTTGTCGAGGGCGCTGCAAGCTTGCGCCACACGCCGCCTCGATTCCAGCGTCAGAAAAAAGCCTGATTCTGCAAGGAGCATCTGATGACCCGAAGCCTGCCCGCGCGCGGCTGCTGTACTGCTCTGCTTGTCCTGGTTCTTTGCACGCCCGCCTTGGCTGCCGAGTCGGGCAAGTCCTACACCCAGATGCCGACAGTCGAGGCGGCGGTGAGCCAGTCGTCCGACGCCGGCGCGCACCAGGCAGAAAAACAACTCCAGCAAGGCCCGACGGCGCAGTGGATCTGGCACCCCGACGCCAGCGCGCGCTGCTATCTGCGCAAAGAGTTCACCGCCGACGCGGAGAAGGGCCAACTAATCGCCACCTGCGACAACCGCATGGAGATCTATTTGAACGGGCAGCCGCTTGTCATGAGCGAGGCCTGGCAATCGCCCGTCCGCCGCGAAGTGCCGCTCCGCAAGGGCAAGAACGTGGTGCTCGTCGAGGCGGTGAACACCGACGGCCCTGCGGGCTTTGTGCTCAAGCTCGTCATGCCGAAATCCGACGGCACAGCGCGCTACCTCGTCAGCGACCACTCTTGGCAAGCCGCGCTCAACCGCGATGCCCAAGCGTGGATGGCCGCGAAGCAACTGGCCCCGGCCGGGAGCAGCCCCTGGGGAGACGTGCTCGCGGTATCGGCTACCGCCGACGCGGCCGCGCTGCAGCAGTTCACCGTGCTGCCGGGCTTTCAGGTCGAACAGCTTTTTACCGTCCCGCGCGCGGAACTCGGCTCGTGGGTCAGCATGACGTTCGACGACCGGGGACGGATCATCGTCAGCGATCAAGGTGACAAAGGACTTTGCCGCGTCACGCCCGCCCCGATCGGGAGCGGTCAACCCACCAAGGTCGAACGGCTCTCCGCCAAAATTACTTCCGCCCAAGGGCTGCTGTACGCCTTCGACAGCTTGTATGTTGTCGTGAATGGGCCGGGTTCGGGGCTGTATCGGCTGCGCGATACGACGGGCGACGATCAGTTCGACGAGGTCGAAAAGCTGCAACCCCTTAAGGGCGGCGGCGAACACGGGCCGCATGCGGTGCGGCTTTCGCCCGATGGCAAGTCGCTGTATGTCATCTGTGGCAACCACACCCATCCGGTCGAGTTCGACACGAGCCGTCCGCCGTCGAACTGGTCGGAAGACCTGCTGCTTCCCCGTCAGTGGGACGCCCGCGGCCATGCGACCGGCAAGCTCGCCCCCGGTGGCTGGATCGCGCGGACCGATCCCGACGGCAAATCGTGGGAGATGGTCAGCATCGGCTATCGCAACGCCTACGATATGGCGTTCAATGCCGACGGCGAGTTGTTTGCCTACGACGCCGATATGGAGTGGGACCTGGGCATGCCATGGTATCGCCCGACGCGGGTGGTGCACGCCACGAGCGGGAGCGAGTTCGGCTGGCGAAGCGGCACCGGCAAATGGCCGGCCTACTACGTCGACAGTCTGCCGCCGCTGCTCGATCTCGGCCCCGGCTCGCCGGTCGGCGTGACGTTTGGCGCGGGAGCGAAATTCCCGGCGAAGTACCAGCGGGCGCTCTATCTGCTCGACTGGACCTTCGGCACCATCTACGCGCTGCATCTGACGCCCGACGGCGCGAGCTACGCGGCCGAAAAGGAGGAGTTTCTCTCTCGCGCGGCGCTGCCGCTCACGGATGCCGAAATCGGTCCCGACGGGGCGCTGTACTTCACCGTGGGTGGACGCAACACGCAGTCGGCCCTCTATCGCGTGACCTACGTTGGTAGCGAATCAACCGCGCCGGCCAAGCTCCGCAACACCGCCGGCGGCGAGCTGCGCGCGCTGCGGCGGCAGATCGAAAGCTATCACCGCCCGGCCGAGAATCAGGCGGAAGCGGTGAACTTTGTATGGCCGCACCTGAGCCACGCCGATCGCTTCATTCGCTTTGCGGCGCGGGTGGCGCTGGAGCATCAAGCCCCGCGGCACTGGCAGACGCGGGCGCTGGCGGAACCGAACCCGCAAGCGGCAATTCAGGCACTCGTCGCCCTCGCACGGCAGGGCGACCAAAAGCTACGCGACGACGCGCTGGCGGCGCTAGAGCGGATCAACTACGAAAAACTCTCGGAGCCGCTCCAGCTTGATCTGCTGCGGGCCTATCAGCTTGTGTTCATTCGCCTGGGCGAGCCGGACCAGGAAATGGCCGCGCGGCTTGCGCAGAAGTTCGACGCCCACTACCCTTCACCGAGCGACCCGCACAACCGCGAGCTATGCCAGTTGCTCGTTTATCTTAACTCGCCGACGGTGATCGACGAGACGCTGGCCCTCCTGCGGCAGCCGCGCCAGGTGGCGGGCAAAGAAGATCGGGCGTTGATCGCGCGCAATGACCGCTTTGGCAGCACGATCGCCCAGATGATGCGCAACCGCCCGCATGCGGAAAAAATCCATCTGGCCTTCTGCCTGCGCAATCTGCGCTACGGCTGGACGCTCGAACAGCGGAAGGAGTATTTTGCGTTCCTCGATGCGGAGCGCACCAAGAGCGGCGGCGCGAGTTACCAGGGCTTTCTCGACAACATCCGTAAGTCGGCGCTCGAAAACGCTTCGGAATCGCAGCGGCAGGCGATTGCCTCCGCCGCACCGGCTGCGGCGCCGCCGATGGAAGAACTGCCCAAGCCGATCGGGCCGGGGCACAAGTGGACGATGGAGGAAGTCGTCCAGCTTGCCCAGAGCGGCCTGCGCGGGCGGAACTTCGAGCGCGGCCGCCGCGCGTTTGCCGCCGCGCAGTGCATTAGCTGCCATCGTTTCGACGGGCAGGGCGGAGCGACTGGTCCTGACTTGACCAATCTGGCTGGGCGGTTCAATCTGCGCGACCTGACCGAGTCGATCATCGACCCAAGCAAAACCGTCTCCGACCAATACCAAGCCTCGGTCGTCATCACGCTCGACGGCAAGGTCTACAATGGCCGGCTGCTGAACGAAACGGATCAATCGGTGACGCTGCTGATCGACCCGGTCGATGTGACGAAGACCGTCGAAATCCCGCGCGACAATCTCGATGTGATCGAGCCGTCCAAAACTTCGCTCATGCCGCAAGACTTGCTCACGCCGCTGAACAAGGACGAAGTGCTCGACCTGCTCGCCTACCTGCTCTCACGCGGCAATCCGGGCGATCGGGTGTTTGCGGAGTAGCTAATAGCTGTTAGCTGTTAGCTGTTAGCTGTTAGCTGTTAGCTATCAGCGGTCAGCCGTCAGCTATTAGCGGTTAGCGGGGGGGGGAGCCGTCATTCCCGCGCAGGCGGGAATGACGGGTGATGCTAACCGCTGCCAACGCCCCGTGAATTGTGTTGCTTTAGTATCTAATTTTGCTATATTTGCATTCTCCGTGTGGCGCTCTTTTGAGGACTGTCCAGGGAGAGGGAAGCGGGGGTCGCGGCGCTTTTTGTCACGCCATTGTCTCGGTTTGTCATGCTCATGTCACGCTTTTGTCACGCCTGCCGATCGTGCTTAAATCCTTTGGTGGTTGACGGTTGGGCGCGCGCAGCGACTCGCGGCGGGGAAAATAGCCCAAAGCGAGACAAAACGAGACATTTCGCACCGGCCCGGCGAGCAAGGTGCTGCCGATCGCCACAGGCCGAACGCGGGTAGCTGACCGCTGAAAGCTGAAAGCCGATGGCTCAGGCAGCCGGCGCGGGGACTTCTTCCGCGTCTGGGGCCGGCGTAGGCGCGGCGCCGAGCATGTGGTCGGCGGCGTACATGGCGAGCGCTTTGAGCGTCAGTTGCGGGTTGATTTCGGCTCCGGCTGGAAAAATGCTCGCGTCGGCGACGTAGAGATTTTCGACTTCGCCCTGCGTCGTTTGCAGGCGGAAGGTGTCGCGGCTGACGACGTGGCCGAGGGCGTTGCCCCCCTGCAAGTGCGTCGAGAGCAGATTGAGAAACGCCGGGCCGCGCTTGCGGACTTCGTGGATCGCGCTGCGAAGCTGGTCGAGCGTGCGAATCGTCAGCGGGCGACCGCACTCGTCGAGCAGCAGGGCTTTGGTCGGCAAGTAGAACGTCACGCCATTTTCGGGCGTGGTCGAAGCCAGAAAGATTTGGCCGATCCGTTCCAGCCCGGCCAGAAGCAACTCGAACTCCTCGTGATTCAGTTCGAGCCGCACACGCCCATCGGCGGCGATACGATTTTCGGGCCGCACCCCGGTCGGCACGACCATGCCGGCCATCGCGATGTGGTTGTAGCGGTTCATCACCTCGGCGTAGCGATGGAACCAGCCGGTCAGTGCCAGCGCCACGGTGCCGGGGAAGTGGAACCAGTTTTCCAGCGCCGGCTCAGCCACGAGCCGGCCGTCTTCGCGCCGCGCGGTGCGACGATCGACAAAGAAGCATTGCGTGATGCCCGGTTCGGGCGGGCCACCGTGCGGCGTGAGGATGGGCTGATCGTAAACGGCGTACAGCGCCGTACCGACATTGGCCGTGAAGCGTTCCCCCAGCCCGCGCACCGAAAGCCGGCTCGCGCAGAGCGATTGCCGCAAGAGGTTCGTGCTCTTGACCGCGCCGGCGGCGAGGACGAACTGCTTCGCCCGCACGCGGCGCTGCGGGCCGCGACAGTTGGGGCCGACGTGGCGGCGGTCTTCCACCACCAGTTCCGCCGCGCGTAGCCCGGCGTCGGGCGTGGCGGCGAGTTGGAACTGGACGGCTTGCATCTGATAGGCAACCTCGGCCGGCGTGGGAGCGTTCAACGCCCGCATCAAAAAGCTGTTCGGCTCCTGTGGCCGATAGGGATGCAGCCCGCCGATGTGGTTGCCGAACGGGTCGGCCGAGTTGTCCGAGCCGCAGCCTTCGCACTCGGGCAAGATCGCCACCGGCGTCGGCTCCGGCGTTTGTCCCAGCTTCGCCGCGCCGGCGGCGAAGATTAAGCTACGGTTGCCGGCGCACTGGCTCGACGCTTGTTGATTGACGCCCAGGCTGCGGTTGATCTGCTGCATCCGTTGATAGAAGTCGTGGTAACTCACGCCGCTCGGGCGTCCGTCGCCCCAACCGTTCCACGTCTCTTCGCGGATTTCCAGATGGATCGCGTTGTTGATGTACGGCCCGCCCCCGACGACTTTGGCCTGCGCGAGATTGATGCTTTGCCGCGGCCGTATCTGTTGGCGGCGGCGTTTGATCAGAAAGTCGAGTCGGCTATCGACTTGCCCCGCAAAACTTCCGGCGACGCGCAGGCCCGCGTTGTCGTACAACTCGCGCAGCACCACATCGCCGCGCGGCGGGTAGATCTCGGTGCGACCCGCGGGCGTCTGATAACGCTCGACGAGCGCGTCGGGGCTGATCCACTTGCCGGTTTCGATAATCAGCACCCGCTTGCCCTGCTCGGCGGCCCGCGCGGCCATCACCGCGCCGCCGGCCCCCGAGCCGACCACGCAGACGTCGTACTCAATGTCGAGATCGGGATAGACCGGCGGAGCCGGAAGATGCACGAGCCGCTGCGGCTGTTTGCACGGCTCGGACCAGGTAAGCCCGACGTGCATCCGCGCCGGCGGCCGCGAGTTGGTCACCAGCCGCGTCACCATCGCCAGCGCCGAGACACCCGCGTGCAGCGGGTAATCGCACTCCCAGCGGATCAGCGGGTAGAGCCTTTCGCCGGGGCAGTAGAACGGGCTTTCTTGAAACTCTCCCTGGTTGAGCAGACTCATCCGAGCGGGGATCGACAGCTTCGCAAACATGCGGCCAGTGTGCCGTAGCGCATAGAGGTCGATCAAATTCATCAGCCCGCACGCCCCGACCTGATAGATCCGGTCCAGCGCGCTGAGGAAGCGCAGGATATCGTCGGCGACGGCGTGCGGCGTATCGGCCGGCGGTCCGCACCAGAGGCTGTAGAGCTGCGCTTCGACGAAGGCGAGCAGCACGTCGTAGTGGTTCTTGCGCAGACAGCCGAGCGGGTTCGGCCCGTCGCAGCAGAACCGGCTCTTGAATAGCCCATCGAGGATGCCTCCCCACGCTTCGCCCGTCGCCAGCGCGAGCGACGTGGCGACCGAGCCGCCGAGAAAGCCGCGCCGGCTCAAGCCGCGCGGCGACTCCTCCGTTGCGCCGGCGTCAGGACGGAGCGCGTCGTGGTGGCGGTGGGGAAATTCAAAAACCATAGGGGCAGCAGGTCGCTTCAGGTGGGAGAGCAACGAGCGTGGACGAAGCGTACCGATCGCACATCGCCTGCCCGATGCCGCGGTTCGTTCCGGTCGCTTGAGAGTAGCTATCGGCCGTGGCGCTTTGGCGGGTTTGGCGGAAGCGGGCGAAGCCTGCCGCTTTGCCGTATGGGGGGACCGATTGGGAGAGTTTTGCGCAAGCGAGGCACTAACGCGCGTTTTAGTAGCATCCTTCCCGCGCAGGCGGGAATCTAGAGAGCAGTCTCTACGATCTAGAGCGCCGGAGCGGCTATTCGGCTTGGCGGCTGCGGGCGAAAACGCCAGCTAGTGGACGCTAGAGTCAAACGATAAGCGCTCTAACGCACTGCCGCGCCACGGGGTTGCCACGCGACGGGCTGCTTCCGCGGCGCAAGCGGTTCGGCGAGTGAAAAGCCGATCCAGCCGTCTTCGATCACCAGTTGGTTGATCTCCAGCCCCTTCAGCCGTGGATCTTCGCCGGCTTGGGCGGGAATGATCGGCAGCGCGCGGTTCCGCGAGAAGATTTTGGAAAAGACGCCGCGCAAGACGATTTGCCCGCCGAAGCCCAGATCATGCCCTTCGAGTTGAATCGTTTCCTCGCGCTCTAGCCGCGCCGTAATCCCTTCGGTTTCGGGACGATAGAAGGCATGCACCTTGAAGTGACGGAACGCGCGGCGCGGCTGCTCGATTTCGGCGATGGCGAGCGTGATCTTGATGAGCCCCTCGCGGCAATGGATTTGGACGGCATCGCGCGGCGCGAAGGTCACGCGCGTCTCCGGCGGCAGGTCGTCCGGCACGGGCAGGTCCACTTCCAGCCGGCGGCCGAGATGCTCGTAAAGCTGATGCAGCTCAAAGGTCTTGCCGTCCAAGCCGAGTTGCCCCACCGTATTGTTCAGCACCGATTCGTGCAGTTGCAGACTCAGCAGGCTGTTCGACAAGGCGCGCGGGCGGGGCGTATGCGCGCCGAGTTGCTCGTCGCCAGCCAAGCGCAGCCGCACTACCATCCGCTGCTCGGTGGTGTTCAATTCGAGCGGCTGCGGCTCCAGGCCCAGCCGCTTGAGCCGTGCCCAGACTTGCTGCTCGATGCGCTGCGCGGCGGTGAAGATTTTTGCGTCGGCGTCGCTATTCATGCGCTCGCGCGCGGCGCGCGCGACGCGCCATTCCATCTCGCGCAGTGCATCCTGATGCGACTCGCTTTGCTGCGAAAGCGCGACGCTACGGACAATCGAGCCGATCAGCGGCACCTCGTCATAGTCGGTATTCAAGCCGAGCAGATTCATGTTCGCCCGTGCATACGCATCGGCGGGTGCGAGAAAAAGTCCATTTGGCCCGACTTCGATCACCTTTTCGGCCAAGTAGCTCGTCAGCCCCGCACTGTGAATCCGCGCCGGCCCGCTGCTCGATTGGGTCTTGCTGTTGACGGTCCCCAGCGCGCGGAGCGCCATCCGCAGCTTGCCCCGCTCGGGCAGCAGCTTGATTTCAAGCTCGGTCGAAGTGGCGCTGCGCCCGCTCACGTCCGCGCCGAGGATGTGGTCGCGGATGCGCTCCTGCACCGTGGGCAATTCGGGCAGCCCGCGATTGAGGAACTCAGCCGTCACGGCCAGACGTACGTTGGCATTGCGGTAATGGCGCGCGACCTGCTTCGCCAGCTCGCGGTGCTCCGCTTTCGGCGAATAGAGCAGCGAGCGGTAATCGGCCGCCAGCTGCTCGGCCGCCGCCGAGGAGCGGGTGCGCTCGTAGGCTTCCAGGTGCGCCAGAAGCTCCAGTGGCGCGACCGGCTCGGCGCTCCACTTGCGCAGGGCCAGGTCGAGCTGCGCCACCGGACCTTTGCTGACGAACTGCTGGTGCGACTCGCTCCGCCGCGCCGCCGCGATGCGCTCCATGATCCGCTGGGCGAGAACTTGCTTTTCCTGCTCGCTCGCGCGCGGACCGCGCTGGAGCGTACGGTGCAGCGCGTCGAGCATCAGGTAGTTGCGCCAAGCGCGGCCATGTTCGCTCTCGCTCGTCAGCGAAGCGAGTTCGGCAAGCGGCTGGTTCAGATGGGCATCGCTACGGACGACGGCCGGCGGCGGCGACTGCTGAAGCGATGCCGCCAACTGCCAAACGTCCATCCGCCGCACCAGGGCATAGCGGGCGCGCAGCAGTTCGGCACGCAGCGCGTCGGCGCGCATCTGCTCGGCAAGCTCCTCCGCACGGCTGGCGCTCGCGCGCAGCGTTTGCAGGGCCGCCCGCGCAGCGCCGGCGTCGCCCTCAGCCGTCGAGAGCAGCTGGCGCACGCCCTCGGCGGCGGCGGTGGCCCAGTCGGCGGTCTCGCTATGCTTGGCAAGCTCGTCGAGCTGCGCGAGCAAGGCATCCGGCTTGGCCCACTGGGGCGCCGGGGGCTTGCCCGGCTGCGCCTCGACCACCTGCGGCTGCCGGCCGGGCAGGCGAAGCGACGGGCGTCGGCTCCGAACCGACCGCAGCGCCAGCCGGTCGGACGAGTCCTGAACGCGCACGGTCACGGGAGCCGGCTCCGCCGCCAACACCGGCTTGGCAAAAGCCCCCGGATCGGCCGTCAACTGCGGCCCCTGGCTCGCCTCGGCGATGACCGTCTTTGGGGCTGGCGTCTCGGCCACCGCCGAGTTTTGCGTCGTAGGCGTGGCGGCGATTTGCGGCTCGCTCGACGGCGCGCGGGTTTCCGCAGCCGCGAGCCGTCCGGCCTGTGGTGCCACCGGCTGGGCGATGTGGCGATTCGGCTCTGCGATGCGCTGCCAGGAGCGCGGCGCGGTCGCGCAGAGCACGAACAGACAGGCCAAAATTCCCAGATAGGGTCCGACCGCCTTACGGCCCTTCGGTGTCATCCTTGCACCCCTCCCTGCTCCGCCTTGAGCGCATCGCTAGTCGCACGGTTGTTTACAGTAGGATCGGAAGGATGGAGTGGATGAGTAGAATCTGATTTGCCGCCCGCGCGTTTTGCGGCCGACAAAATCCGCACAAGCGCGCACCACACGCCTATTCGCGCGCCCACAAGAGCATTTATCGGGCAGAAGGGCGGTGCGACTCGACGCAGGAGCGCCGGCACAATTGGCTTTTTTTGCCACCAGCACTGTCGCAGCTTCGCTAGCACAGGAGCGGTCAGCGATCAGCAAAACCCGTCCTTCCCGCGCAGGCGGGAATCTAGAGAGCAGGCTTTGCGTCACGGTAGATGAAAGCGGCTAAGGGGGCCTGAAGGCCGCGGACGAAAAGGAGAGCGCGAGGGCGCTTGACTCAGGGTTAAATGCTCTAGGTTCGCAAAATCCCGACCACCGCCGGCGGGTAAGCCCGCACGTCCCACTGGTCGGCGCGCGGCAGCTTGGTGAAGTCGAACCGCCCGTCGGCTTCGGCCACCAGCACGCTTTCCGGCGGTGCCTGCTGGAGCACGCGCTCCAGCAGCGTCAGCAGGTCTTCCTGCCGCTCGACGTAGAAGTCGTAGGGGGGAGAGCAAAACACGCACCAGGGGATCTGGGGGAGCGCGTGGGGCTGGCGAATCCAGATGAAGGTGTTAGCGGCGGTAACTTCGACCCGCTCGCCAGCCCCCAGATGGGCGGCATTGGCCTCGATCGTCTTGGCGGTCGGGACATGCCGTTCAATGAAGGTCGCCGAAGCCGCCCCCCGGCTCAGCGCCTCAAGCCCCAGCGCGCCGGTGCCGGCGAACAGGTCGATCGCGTGCATCCCCTTGATCGACGGCCCGACGAGGTTAAAAATCGCCTCGCGGACGCGCTCCTTCATCGGCCGGGTTTCAAAGCGGCCGGAGTATTGGAGCTTACGGCCGCGAAACGCGCCGCCGATGATCCGCAGCTCGCTCCGCCGCTCCTCTTGCAGCGCACCGGGATCGGTCGACGAGGGGCGACGACGGCGTTTGGCCATGAACAACCTCGCTCAAGCAAAGGGGGGAGCAGGACGCGCACGAGCGCCCCCGCCCCTGCTAACCTAAAGCACGGCCTCCGCCGCCGACAAGGGGGCGAACCAAACTTGCCCAGCTTCCGTAGCTGGAACAGGCTGCAAGCTGTAAGCTACGAGCTACAAGTTGCGGGCTACAGGCTACAGGCGATGCGTTCTTAGCTGTAGGTGTGATATGCAGTCGTAATCCGTAGCTTGGAGCTCGTAGCCCGCAGCCCCCCTTCCCCCGATCCCCCCCTTCTCCGGAGCTTCTTCCCGATGCTAATGCGACTCTGTTTCGCTCTTGTTGTGACGTCCGGTGCGGCGGTTGCGCTTGCCCAGGATCAAACTCCGCCGGC
>CAYZVT010000074.1:0-15161 GCA_964481585.1 uncultured Pirellulales bacterium | reverse complement strand
GTCGGTTTGCTGCGTCCCACCAGCGGAACGGTGCGCGTCTGCGGCCAGGACGTGGTCCGCGCGCCGCGCGAGGCGAACCGGCTGATGGGTTACGTGCCCGACGAGCCGTACCTGTACGACAAGCTCACCGGACGGGAGTTTCTTCGCTTCATCGCCGATATGTATGGACTCGACTCCTCGCAAGCTCGGCGCCGCATCGAGCGCGAGGTGGAACATTTTGAGCTATCGCCGTTCATCGACGATCTGACCGAGTGCTACTCGCACGGCATGAAGCAGCGGATGGTTTTTGCGGCGGCGATGATCCATGACCCGCCCGTGCTGGTGGTCGATGAGCCGATGGTCGGACTCGATCCGCATAGCGTGCGGCTGGTGAAAGACCTGCTCAAAGCCAAGTCCCGCGCGGGCACGACGGTCTTTATGTCCACCCACACGCTCGCGGTGGCCGAAGAAATCGCCGACCGGATCGGCATCGTGCATCAGGGCCAGATGCTCTTTCTCGGCTCGCTCGCCGAGCTGCGCGAGCAGCTTGCGATGCGCGACGGGGCGCTCGAACCGCTGTATTTGGAACTGATGGACTCGATCCGCCAGCGGCCGCGCCGCGGCGAAGCGGCCGGACCGGGCGGCAACGGCTCGGAGGCCTCACGCCCCCTCTCGCCCTCGACCTCCCCCTCTGACGCGCCCTGGGCCGAGCAGGATTGCGCGTGAACGAGAACGGCGTGGCGCGGCTGCTGGAAGCCCAGGCTCCCGCAGGGCTGGCGCGAAAAACTTCCGCCGAGCAAGAGGCGCAGACTTTTTGGCGGCTGCGAACCCGCATGATCCGCACCACGGTGCGGCACATGCTCCACACCGCGCGGCTGCGGATCGCGCTGGTGAGCGTGCTGAGTCTCGTGTTTTGGATCGGGCTGTACCTGCTCTTTTACGAAGGCTTTCAGTTTCTTTTCCGCTACGTCGATACCGCCGGCTTTATTCACGCGCAGACCGTCCACGCGATTTACAACGTCTTCTTCGCGTCGCTGATGGTCATGCTCGTTTTTTCATCGGGCATTATCCTCTACGGCGGGCTGTACCGTTCGCCGGAGACGCGCTTTTTGCTCACGCTGCCGGTGCGCACCGAGCGGATCGTGCTCTACAAATTCCAGGAATCGCTGCTGTTTAGCAGTTGGGGCTTTTTTCTGCTCGGCAGCCCCATGCTCATCGCCTACGGGGTCGTGGCCGGTGCGGCATGGTACTACTACGCCCTCTTGCTGCCGTTCATGGTGGCCTTCGCCTACATTCCCTGTGCGATCGGCGCGCTGCTCTGTTTGCTGATCGTTTACCGGATTCCCAAAATCCGCATACACGCCGTTTCGCTCGCGGCCGTCGCGACGATCGTTTGTGCCGGTGTGGTCGTGTGGTCGCTCGTTAGCGGCCCGGAGAGCAACATTCTCACCGCCAACTGGTTTCAAGAGACGATTGCCCGACTGCAGTTCAGCGAGCATCGGCTGCTTCCGAGTTGGTGGCTCAGCAACGGACTTTTGGAAGCCGCACGCACGCCGGAAGTCGGATCGGGAGAGCTGGCCTGGATCGAAAGCGTGATGTTTCTGGCGCTGCTCCTCTCCAACGCAATGCTCTTGCATGTGCTGACGCTCTGGGTCGGCGGCCGTGTGTTCCGCGCGAGCTTTAGCGGGCTGGCCGGCGATCGCACCAGCCGCAAACGGACGCGCGTGGCGTTGGTCGATCGGCTGGCGATGCGGCTAACGGCCTGGCTGCCGTATCAGGTCCGGCTGCTGATTGTGAAAGACCTCCGCATCTTTCGCCGCGATCCGGTGCAGTGGTCGCAGTTCTTGATCTTCTTCGGCCTCTTGGCGCTCTACTTTGTCAATATTCGCCGCTTCACCTACGACGTGAACTACACCGGCTGGGTGAACATGGTGAGCTTTTTGAACTTGGCCGTCGTGGGGCTGATTCTCTCGACCTTCACGACCCGCTTCATCTTTCCGATGATTAGTCTCGAAGGAAGCCGGTTCTGGATTCTTGGCCTGCTGCCAATCGAGCGCGATCTGATTCTGTGGGGCAAGTTCATCTTCGCCGCGGCCGGCTCGATTCTGCCTTGCACGGTGCTCATCCTGCTGAGCGACTTGATGCTCCGCATCTCGCCGCTGGTGCTGGCAATTCATCAGCTCACCTGCATCACGCTCTGCTTCGGCCTGTCGGGCATCGCCGTCGGGCTAGGAGCGCGGATGCCCGACCTGCGCGAGCAGTCTCCTTCAAAAATCGCGGCGGGCTTTGGCGGTACGCTCAATCTGGTGCTCAGCGCGATGTACATCGTGGCGGTCGTGCTGCTGACGGCCCTGCCCTGCCACTTCTATCTCGCCGCCACGCAAAGCGACCTGGGAGGGGCCGGAGCACTTGACCCGGACCAAATGCGGCTGTGGCTCATCCTCGGCACCGCCGGCGCGGTGCTGCTCGGCATCCTCGCCACGGCCGTGCCCCTCTGCCTCGGCTTCCGCGCCTTCCGCCGCATGGAGTTTTGAAGGCGTCGGGTGGCGGGGCTTCCGCTGTCGCGGTGCGCCCCCGCCACTCCGCCTCGGGGTTAAGCTCTCGCGGTTCTTGCGGTTCGTGGAGTAGGGAAGCCTTCGTTCCCGCACATTCGGAACCCAAACCACCTATTCGTCCCGGCGTGCCCCAGTGCGGTGCTCTTTTCGGCTCTCCGGCTGAGTTTTATAATCAGCGGTGTGCCGATTTTTGGCAACTCAAAGCTAGAGAGCGGTCCCGCGCGAGCGGCCGGTGGACAAGAGAAAGGCAACTCATGAACGGTCAGCGCCGCCTGCGCGTGGGAGCGGTCAACTATTTGAACACCAAGCCGCTCGTCTATGGGCTGGCTCGACTAGCGCCGCAGGCCGAGTTGGTGTTCGACTTGCCGAGCCGGCTGGCCGACCAGCTTGCGGCGGGCAAGCTCGACGTGGCCCTGATCCCGTCGATCGAGACGTTTCAGAACCCGAACTATCAAATTGTCTCGGACGCCTGCATTGCCTGTCACGGCCCCGTGCTGAGCGTCAAACTTTTTAGCCGGGTGCCGGTTGAGCGGATTCGCACCCTGGCGCTCGATGAAGGCTCGCGCACCAGCGCGGCGCTGGTGCGGATTTTGCTCCGCGAACGGTTCGGCATTTCGCCCGAGCTAGAAGGGCTGCCGATCGGCGAAGGGCTATCGGCCAGCGCGGCCGACGCCGTGCTGCTGATTGGCGATCGCGCCATGCACGGCCAGCCCGGCCGCTTCGCGGCGGTATGGGACTTGGGAGATGAATGGGTCCGCTGGTCGGAGTTGCCCTTCGTCTTTGCCATGTGGACCGCGCGAGCCGGCGTGGAACTCGATGGGCTGGATGGGGCGCTAGCCGCCGCGCGCGATGCGGGCGTGGCTCACTTGCCCCAGATCGCCGAGGCCGAAGCCGCCGCGCTGGGGCTGACCGTGCCGCAGTGCTTGGCGTACTTGCGTGACAACTTGTATTTCTACTTCGGGCCGCGCGAGCAGCGGGGGTTGGAGTTGTTCTATCGTCGGGCGGCTCAGCTTGGGCTAGCTCCCGAAGGGATTGTGCTGAACGAAAATGATTGCACCACGACCTAACCGCGCCATCCTCGACAAAGCGGTCGCCGGCGAGCGAATCACGCCCGAGGAAGGTCTGCAACTGTTGCAGTCGCACGACTTGGCCTCGCTCGGTCGCGCGGCCGACGAAGTTACGCGGCGGCTTCATCCCGAGCCATACCGCACCTACAACATCGACCGCAACATCAACTACACGAACGTCTGCACAGCGGTCTGCGACTTCTGCGCGTTTTACCGTCCGCCGAAGCACGCCGAAGGCTACGTGATCGAACGGGAAGAACTGTTCCAGAAGATCAACGAGACGATCGAGCTAGGCGGCGATCAGATTTTGCTGCAAGGCGGGTTGCACCCGCAGTTTCAGCTTGACTGGTACGAGCAGATGCTCGCCGACATCAAGCAGCGCTTTCCGCAGATCAACATCCACGGCTTCAGCCCGCCCGAGATTCACCACTTCACCAAGGTCAGCAAGCTGCCGCTGCGGACGGTCCTAGAGCGGCTGAAAGCGGCCGGGCTGGGGAGCCTGCCCGGCGGCGGGGCGGAGATTTTGGTGGACCGGGTACGGAAGGAAATCACGCGCGGCAAGGTGCTCACCGACGACTGGCTCAACGTCAACCGCGTCTGGCACGAACTCGGCGGGCGGAGCACCGCCACGATGATGTTCGGCCATATCGAAACGCTCGCCGAGCGGATCGAGCACTTGGAGCGGCTGCGGCAGTTGCAGGACGAGACGGGCGGTTTTACCGCTTTTATCTGTTGGACGTTTCAGCCCGATCATACCGATCTGGCGAACCTTCCCCCGGCCGGCTCGTATGAATACCTTAAGACCAACGCCGTCGCGCGGCTGTATCTCGACAATTTCCCCAATATCCAGTCGAGCTGGGTCACCCAGGGGCTAAAAATCGGGCAAATGGCCCTGCTCTACGGGGCCAACGACATGGGGAGCCTGATGATCGAGGAAAACGTCGTCGCCCAGGCCGGCACCGTCCACTACCTCACGCTGCAACAAATTCGCGACGCGATAAGCGAGCTGGGTTATACCCCCCGCCAGCGCAATGTCTTTTACCAACTGCTCGCCGAGCGTCCCCTGCCGCCGCCGCCCGCGCCGGTCACGCTGCCGATCGTAGGCTAGGCTGTTCAAGGGGGTAAACCGGCGGGTTGCCCCGCGGCGGAAAACCGCCAGCCTCCCCGTCCGCTCCTCCCGTCGCCCAGGCCGTACGAAGCATGATTTCGGTTCGCAAGCTCACCAAATCGTACGCCGACCTGCGGCGCGGCACGTTCGTCGCGCTCGACGGGCTGAGCCTGGAAGCCCGGCCGGGACAAATCTACGGGCTGCTTGGCCCCAACGGGGCGGGCAAGACGACCGCGCTGCGGATTCTCAGCACCGTACTTCGCCCCACCAGCGGCACGGCGACCGTCGCCGGCTATGATGTCGTCACCCAACCGTCGCTCGTGCGGCACCGCATCGGCTTTATGTCGGCCAACACGGCGGTCTACGACCGCATGACCGCCTGGGAGATGGTCGAATACTTCGGCCGCCTCTACGGCATCGAGCCCGAGCCGCTGCGGGAGCGGATGGAAGACCTCTTTCAGCGGCTCAAGATGCAGGAAATCCGCGACCTGCTCGGCGCGAAGATGTCGACCGGCATGAAGCAAAAAGTCTCCATCGCCCGCTCGATCGTCCACGACCCGCCCGTGGTGATTTTTGATGAAGCGACGTCGGGGCTGGATGTGCTCGTCGCGCGGGCGCTGCTGGAGACGGTCGCCGAGCTGCGCGAGCAGGGCAAGTGCGTTATCTTTTCGACCCACATCATGCGCGAGGCCGAGCGGCTCTGCGACCGCGTGGCAATCATGCATCGCGGCCGCATCTTGGCCGAAGGCGCGCTCGAAGACCTCCGCCAGCAGCACGCCGAGCCAGACCTGGAAGAACTGTTCTTTCGGCTGATCTCCGAACACGAAACCCAACTGCAAGAGGCCGAGCCTTCGGCGAGCGCCGCCGGCTAAGGCACGGCGCGCCGGCGGCGGATCTCGGAAAGCGGCACAAAGGATTGCGATGAACTGGTCGAACGTCAGGCTGATTTTCAACCGCGAGGTGCGCGACCAGTTGCGCGACCGCCGCACGCTGTTCATGATCGCCGTCTTGCCGCTGCTCTTGTACCCGCTCTTGGGGATGAGCTTTTTTCAGCTCGCGCAGTTCATGCGCGAACATTCGAGCAAGGTGCTCGTGCTCGGCGCGTCGCAGGTCAGCGATCTGTCCGACGTGCCACAACTGATCGACAACAAACGTTTCGACGAAGACCTGTTTTCGTCGCCCGACCGAGCCGACCTGCTCGACCTGACCTTCGCGCCGGCCAGCACGGCGGCCGATCCGCAGGTTCGGCAAGCGGAGGACGAAGCCCTGCTGGCCGATGCGCGCGAGCTGGTCCAACAGGGCGAGTTTCAGCTGGTGGTGTTCTTTCCTTCGGACTTCGCCGAGCGGCTGGAACAGTTTCGGCTTCAATTGCTCGGCCCGCCGCAGGCGACGGCCGCCGATGCGGAGCCAGCCGAGGTGCCCAGCCCGCGCGTCTACTACAACACGGCGAGCGAAAAGTCGCAAATCGCCTACAGCCGGCTGGCGCAGGTGCTCGACAACTGGTCCAATGCGATTGGACGGCAAAATCTGCGCGACAGCCAAGTGCCCATCGCGGCGGTGCGGCCGTTCGATTTTGAAATGAGCGACGTGGCCGAAAGCGGGCACCGCGACGCGGCCGTCTGGTCGAAGGTGCTGCCGTTCGTGCTGCTGATCTGGGCGCTGACCGGGGCATTCTATCCGGCGATCGATCTCTGCGCGGGCGAAAAGGAACGCGGCACGCTCGAAACGCTGCTCAGCTCGCCCGCCGAACGAAGCGAAATCGTCTGGGGTAAGCTGCTAACGATCATGCTCTTTAGCGTCGCCACCGCCGCGCTGAACCTGATGAGCATGGGGCTGACCGGCAAGTTCGTCGTCGCCCAGCTACAAGGCACGATGCTCACCGGCGGCGGCTTGCCGAATCTGCCCCCGATCAGCTCGCTCGCTTGGCTCGCCGCCGCGCTGCTGCCTGTCTCGGCGCTCTTTAGCGCGCTCTGCCTCGCGCTGGCGGCGTTTGCCCGCAGCACGAAAGAAGGGCAGTATTATCTCATGCCGCTGGTGCTGGTCTGCATGCCGCTGATGGTGCTGCCGATGGCGCCGGGCGTGGAACTGAATCTCGGCAACAGCCTAATCCCCGTGACGGGCGTCGTGCTGCTGCTACGGACGCTGCTCGAAGGCAAGTATTTTCAGGCCCTCCCGTTCGTACTTCCCGTCGCGGCGGTCACGATCTCGTGCTGTCTGCTGGCGATCCGCTGGGCGATTGACCAATTCAACAAGGAGTCGGTGCTATTCCGCGAAAGCGAACGACTCGACCTGGGCCTGTGGGTGCGGCATCTGGTCCGCGATCGGGGCGACACGCCGAGCATCGCCGAGGCGATTTCGTGCTTCGTGCTGATTCTGCTCGTGCAATTCTTCATGAACCTGTCGCTCCCCGCGCCGCAAAACTTCCGCGACATGGCGACGCTGCTGTTTATCAGCCAAGTGGTGGTGATCGCGCTGCCGGCGCTGCTGATGACGATCATGCTCACGCGCAAGCCGGCGCAAACGCTCCTGCTGCATCGGCTGCCGCCGCTGCTCTCGCTCCCGGCGGCGGTGTTGCTGGCCGTGGCGTTGCATCCGATCGTGCACAGCCTGGGCATTGTGGTGCAGCGGCTGTACCCGATGAGCGACGAACTCACCGCGCAGCTCGAAGCGGTGAGCCAACTGTTCAGCCAAGCGCCGAGCGTCTGGCTCCTGTTCCTGTTGATCGCCCTGTTGCCGGCGATCTGCGAGGAACTCGCCTTCCGCGGCTTCATTCTCTCCGGCCTGCGGCATTTGGGGCATAAGTGGTGGGCGATTGGTTTAACGGCGGTCTTTTTCGGCGTCACGCATGGCATCCTGCAGCAGTCGCTCATGGCCGCCCTGACCGGCACGATCATCGGCTTCGTCGCCGTACAAACCGGCAGCCTGCTCCCCTGCATCGCGTTCCACGCCGCGCACAACGGGCTGGCCCTGCTTGCCGCCCAACTTCAACCGACCGCGCAGACCTACCAGCGCTATCCCCAACTGCAAATGCTCGTCGAGCAAACCGCCGACGGCTACACCTATAGCTGGGGGGCGATCCTCGCCGGGGCCGTCGTCGCCGGTTACCTCCTCAGTTGGCTCCACCGCCTCCCCTACCAACAGACCGAAGAAGAAGCCCTGCAAGAAGCGCTGGAACACCAGTCGGCACGGTCGCTGGTGGAGGGACTGTAGGCTGCGGGCTGCAAGCTACAGGCTGCGGGCTTGTGCTCCCATGCTTTTTCGCCCGCGGCCTCCAGGCCAGTTAGCCGCTTCGGGTTGTAGGCTACGAGTTCGCTTCGCAGAGGCGTCATTCCCGCGCAGGCGGGAAGGACAGAGCGCCCGGTTCTGGTTCCTAGAGGCGCTGCGTTTCTCTTTAGTATTTGAGCGGCTAACCGGCCTGGAGGCCGCGGGCGAAAATGCTGATCGCTGACCGCTAAAGTCCTTCCCGCCCGCGCGGGAATGACGCACGCCGTCCTACAACACCTCTTAATTCACGGAGCCAATCGCCGCTCATGTCCCGCAGCCCGCAGCCCGCAGCCCGTAGCTCGCAGCCCACCGCCCTCCAAGCCCGCTACGTCTTCCCCATCGTCGGACCGCCAATCGCCGAGGGCGTCGTGACGATCGAGGGGGAGCGAATCATCGCCGTCGGCAAGAAGCGTTCCTCGCAGCCGGCGGTGGATTTGGGTAACGTGGCGCTGCTGCCGGGCTTGGTCAATGCGCATACGCATCTGGAACTGAGCGACACGCCCGCGCCGATCGGCGCGCCGGGCATGCCGCTGCCGACTTGGATTGGCCACGTGCTCGCCTACCGCCGCACGCAGTCGCCCAGCGATGAGCCGATTGCACGCGGCTTGCGCGAAGCGGCGCGGACGGGCACGACAACGCTTGCCGATATTGCTCAGCCCGGCTGGTCGCAGGCGCAGTACGAGTCGCTTCGGCTCGATCTGGTCGTGCTGCAAGAGCTACTCGGTCTGAGCGATACGCGCGTCGCGCCGCTTTATGAAATGGCCGAGCAGCATCTCGCCCGTTCGCCGAGCGACGGTTTTGATTGGACGGTGGGGCTAAGCCCGCACGCTCCATATTCGCTCTCGATGCAGATCGTCCGCCGCGCCTGCGAACTAGCGCAGCCAAGCGCGACGGTGGCGATGCACCTGGCCGAGTCGCCGGAGGAGTTGGAACTACTCGCCTCCGGCGGCGGCCCTTTCGCCGCGCTGCTGCAAGAGCTAGGTGTGTGGCAGCCGGCCGCCTTTCCCGGCAGGCGGCGGCCGCTCGATTATCTGGAGCTTCTGAGCCGCGCGCCGCGCGCTTTGGTGATTCACGGCAACTATCTGGAGCGGGACGAGTTGGCGTATCTCGCGGCGCGGCGCGAGCGGATGGCACTCGTCTACTGTCCTCGCACGCACAGCTACTTTCAGCACCGCCGCTACCCGCTCGCCGAGGCGCTACAGATCGGCGTCGCGGTGGCGATCGGCACCGATAGTCGCGCATCCAGCCCCGATCTCGACCTGCTCGCCGAGCTGCGGCACCTCGCCGCCACGCATCCCGAAATTCCGCTGTCCGCCGTTCTCCAACTCGGCACCATCGCCGGCGCCGCCGCGCTCGGCCGCCCCAACATCGGCCATCTCGCCCCCGGCACGCTCGCCAATCTCACGGCGGTCGCGCTCGCCGATGCCGACCGAGAGCCACACGAATTGCTCCTGCACGGCACCGGACGGGCGGTGCAAAGCTGGTATCGCGGCGAGCGGCTGGTGCCTATCTAAATTGTGGTAGGAGGGGGCGCGCGGAGGGCGGTCACGGGCGAAATATTCCTCTGATCCCGCTCGTCGATTGGATTCTTTTGTTCCGAAACTCGCGTTCCCGTAACGGCTTACGTGCATGCGACTCGGCGCGAGGGAAAATTCATTGTTAATTTTGCCGCCGCCGGCCTCTTTTAATAGCAAGTGCCGGTGTGCCTCCGCCAAGCTCGCGGTGCGGCGCACCAAGCTGCCCCCTTCTCCACGGCATGACGTTCCATGTTTTCCGCGCCGCCCGAACAGCAATTCGAACTACTCATGCGCGAGCATGGGCGGCAGGTTTTTAGCTATATCTTCGCGCTCGTCCGTAACTTTGAGAACACCGAGGATCTGTTTCAAGAAACGAGCCTGGCGCTCTGGGAGCGGTTCGACCAGTTTGAGCCGGGGACCAATTTTGTCCTGTGGGCCTGCACGGTAGCGCGCTATCGGGTGCTCGGCTTCTTCGAGCGCGAAAAGCGGCAGCCGATCCCGTTTTCTCCCCAAGCCCATGAACAGTTGCTGGCCGTGCAGAGTCACTTGGCCGACCACTCGGAGGCGCGCCGCGAAGCGCTGGCGGAGTGTGTCCAAAAGTTGAGCCAGCGCCAGCGCGAGTTGCTCATGCAGTGCTACGATCGGGGACGCACGGTGAGCGAAGTCGCCGAGGAACTACGGCGCACGAGGTTCAGCGTCTACAGCTCGCTGCGGCATGTGCGCGCCCGTTTGCTCGACTGCATTCGCACGACGCTGGCAAGGCGGGAGGCCCGCTAATGGACGGTCGCGGCGTATCCCGGGAAGTCCGTGCCCTCATCGCGGCGGCTTGCGAGGGAACAATCTCCACCGCCGAGCAGGCAGAGCTGGATCGCGCGATTGCGGAAAGCCAGGAAGTAGCGCGGTACTACTGCGAATACTTCCAGGTGCATGCCGATCTTTATTTTCTCGCCAGTACCGAAAAACTCCTGGACGACCTGTTTTCTGGGCTGCCTCAGAGCACGTCCGTTGCAGGCGTGGCACCGCCGGGATTGTCGGCTACGCCGGTCGCCACTCCGAGCGTGCTGCGACAAGCGTGGCATCGAGGAATGGGCTATCTGTCCGACTCGGCTCGCTTCGGCCTCTTCTTCGCCGCCGTCTCGACCGTTTCTCTTCTGTTATTCTTCGCACAGATCCGCCTGTCGGAGCAGGCGGACGTGGGTTCGGGGGTCAAGCCTGCCGGGCGCGAGCAGGCCGCTTCGCGCGTCCCGGTCGTGGCCCGCTTAACTCGCGCTGTCGGCTGCCGCTGGGCCGAGCACTCGCCAGCGATGGCGGCCGGAACGCTGCTTGCCCAATGGGATGAATTGCAATTGCGCGACGGGCGGGTGGAAATCGCCTTTGCCGACGGAGCGCGCATCACACTCACCGGGCCCGCCCGACTGCGGCTCGACTCGGCCGGGCGGGCAACCTTGGCCCACGGCAAACTCTTCGCCCGCGTTCCCCCTGCGGCGATCGGCTTCCGGGTCGATACTCCCTGGGCCTCGATCACCGACTTGGGAACCGAGTTTGGCGTGGTGGTCACTCCCCAACAAATGGAGACGCATGTCTTCCGCGGCGCCGTCCAATTGGACTGGGGAGAGCAGCGCGAGCGGGGGGAACGGCTGTGGACAGGAGCATCACGGCGAATCACTGCGCGGGCAGGCGGCTTCTCGATTGCCGAGCAACCCGCGCCGTCGCCGACCCAGTTCATGCCAGAAGCGGAGTTCGACGAGACGCCGCCTGCCAGTCGCGGGCCGGTGGCCTATTGGCGGTTTGAAGAATCGCTCGCCCCCGGTGGCTTGGCGTCGGATCGCGTCGGCGGACACACGGCCGAATTGCGGGGGCAAGCGGCTAGCACAAAGCAGCTATTTGCCGAGGCGCTGCCCCACTCGAACCGCCCCAATCGCGGAGCGCTGGACTTGCCCGGCCATCCAGCAGCCTACCTGCAGGTGCCGCACCACCCGACACTGAATCTCGCCGGCGATGGCTTTACGATCGAGGCCTGGGTACGGCTCCACGGCAATTTGGGACTCCACAGCCGGCAGCATTTGGTTCACAAAAAACCGGTCGCTGGCGTGGCCGACAGCGATACCGAGTACGCCTTCGTCGTCGCGGGAGGCGGATACAGCACGCAGGCCCTGTTTGGCAAACGGCAAGACGTCAGTGGACGCGAGTTGGTCCTGCTGTTGGGCGCTCCCCGGCAGTCGGAAGACGGGCTGGCGCGGATTGTGAGTCACTTGGAAGTAACGCGCGGCCGCTGGCACTACGTCAGCGTCAGCTTTGATCCCCTCGCGGACCAAGTCCGTTTCGTCTTGGACGATCAGGTGGAAACGCTCCACGTCCCGCTCTTTGCCGTGCACATGAGCGACGGGCCGCTGATCGTCGGCGGCCACTTTTCCTCCGAAGGAGAGAATCGGCATCCCTTCCAGGGTGCGATCGACGAATTGCGCATCAGCCGCGGCGCCTTGCCGCTAGAAAGTCTGCTGCGCGTGCCGCGTGAGCGCGCGGCGCCGTCCGACGCCGCGCCGGCACGTTGAAGAACCAACACTGCCGAAATCCCCTTGCCGCGAATGATGATCTTTCAACTCCCAGGGAACGAGAAATGAATCGAGAGCTGTGCAATCTGTCTGTCTTCGCATGTCGCGGCATGATCGCCGTGCTGGTGCTGCTGGGCTGCGGGACGCCCGGCTCGGCGGCGCTGTTGCAGGTCTACATGTTGGGCGGGCAGTCGAACATGGTCGGCCAGGGCAGCGCCGGCGATCTGCCGCCGAGCCTGCAAGGGCCGCAAGCCGACGTGCTGCTCTATGCCCAGGCGGCCACGCCCGGCATCGGCGGGCAACTTGTCGCCTTGCAGCCGGCTAGCACGCGCACCGACGCCTTCGGACGCCAGTTCGGCCCCGAAGTCCTTTTCGGCCGCACCCTGGCCGATGCGCGGCCCGAGCGAAACATCGCCCTCATCAAATACGCCGTCGGCGCCACGAGTCTGGCCGACGACTGGAACCCCGTCAGCGGATCGGCCTACGCCGGTTTTCGCAATACGGTCAGCGCCGGCCTCGCGGCGATCCGCGCCGCCGGCCACTCCTACGAACTGGCCGGCATGATCTGGATGCAGGGCGAACGCGACACGCGCTCCGACGCCGATGCGCACAACTACGAGGCCAATCTCACCGCCTTCATCGCCGACATTCGCGGTCGTTACGGTGAAAACCTGCCGCTGGTCATCGGTCAGTTGTCCTCCAATCAGACGGCGCTCGACGCGGCGCGGCTGGCGACGATCCGCGCGGCGCAAGCCAGCGTCGCCGGCGCGGTGGCGCAGACCGCGCTGGTGAGCACCGATGATTTGGAGTTGCTGAGTGACGATCTCCACTTCAACGCCGCCGGCCAAATGCTTCTCGGCGAGCGGTTCGCCCTGGCGATGGAGCAGATGGTCGTGCCGGAACCGGCCACGCTCACGCTGGCTGTTTTAGGCTTGGTCGGCGCGGCCTGGCGCGCCGCCCGCCGGCGAAAACGAGCGTGATCGACGCCGACGGAGAAGGTGATTGCCGAGCAATGAAGCGAGCCGTACCGTGAAACGCACCGCTTTTACGCTTGTTGAGCTGTTGGTCGTGATCGCGATCATCGGCATCCTCATCGCGCTGCTGCTGCCGGCCGTGCAGGCGGCGCGCGAGGCGGCGCGGCGCGCGCAGTGCGCGAACAACCTCAAACAAATCGGTCTGGCGTTTCACAATCATCACTCCGCCCACGGCTTTTTTCCCAGCGGCGGCTGGGGGTTCCGCTGGGTGGGGGATGCCGATCTCGGCTTTGGAAAGTCGCAGCCGGGCGGCTGGATTTATAGTGTGCTGCCGTATCTGGAGCAGCAGTCGCTCCATCAGTTGGGAGGCGGCGGCACGGCTGCCGAGAAGAAACAAGCCGCGATGCAACTTTGCACCACGCCGCTCTCCGCGCTGAACTGCCCCAGCCGCCGCGCCGCGGCGCTCTATCCCCATTCCGATTCGACCGTCGAAATCAATCGCCCTTACAATCCCGGCATCGGCGGCGTCCGCTGCGATCCGATTGCCAGCATCGCCAAGACCGACTATGCGGCCAACGCCGGCAGCGAACCGACCACGTCCACCTATGGCCCCGCAACGCTAGCCGGGCTGGCGAGTTATGCCTGGCCCACTGCGTCGGCCAATGGTTTGATCTATTTGCGCAGCGAACTGCGTTTCGCCCACGTCCGCGACGGTGCGAGTAATACGTATCTGGTGGGCGAAAAGTATGTCGAGGCGGACAAGTACCAGAGCGTCAACGTCTCGATCGGCGACGCTCAGCCGATGTACATTGGCTACGATCCCGATAACTGCCGCTTCACGAGGGAGGCCCCCGTCCGCGATACCCCCGGCGTTTTGAACGACCAATCTTTCGGGTCGGCCCATCCCGGCGCATGGCAGGTGGTTTATTGCGACGGCTCGGTCCGCTCGATCAGCTACGGCATCGCGCTGGGTCTGCATCAGTTGCTCGGCGCCCGCAACGATGGTCAAATGGTGAATGCCCCTTAGCTTCGACCCGCATTATTTCCTTTCAAAGTTCGCAGGAGACTGCTTTATGAGAAGTTCGCACCCCATCCGCCCCAAACCGTCCTCCGCTGCGGGTCGTTGGCGCTGGAGGGTGGCTCTGTTGCTCGGACTGCAAGCCGTGGCGCTGCCCGCGCAAGCCGCGATTCTGCACCTACAAAACGGCCTGTCCGGCTATACCGGCACAGGGGATACCTACCTAGAGAAGCATCCCACCAGCAATGCCAACAATTGGAACTTTGGAGGTTCGGACCGGCTGGTGGTTTTCGACCGATCTGCCCGCGATGCCCTTTCGCTGCTGCGGTTCGACTTCCCTTCGCTACCCGGAATCACCGCCGTCAACAGCGCAACGCTTTACCTGACCACGGCAATGAAAGATGTCGGCCAAAATTCAGTCAACGGCATCCGCCCCGATCAAGGCCGTACCGTGAGGCTTTACCGAGTCGGCCAACTTGATCAAAACTGGGTGGAAGGCAATGGCCAAGGGGAAATCGTCAGCGGAACGAGCACCTATAACCAGAAGCAACACGGGTTGATAAACTGGTCCGCGACGAATCATCCCGTGACCGGCAATGTTGCCGTGGGGGGCGTCCTGGCGAGCGTGTCCATGGCCGGAGATGTTCAAGCCGCCGGCGATACCGGGGCTGGCGCACTAAATGCCTTCCAGCTCAATAGCCCCACGGCCCTGGCCATGTTGCTGGATTGGATCCAAAACCCGGAGAATAACGCCGGCTTTCTGCTGGCGGCGCGGAATGTAGATGAATTTTTCGCCGACAATGCGTTCTATAGCAGTGAGGCCATGATCCAGGCGTATCGTCCCCGCCTCGTTTTGGATGTGACCGTTCCCGTTCCCGAACCGGCCACGCTGCTGCTGCTCGCGCCACCGCTCGGCCTATTGCTGTGGCGCCGGCGGCGCGGGGAACGAAGTGCGCCAATCATGCAAACAGGTGCGAGTCCCGCTGCACCGATGCGACAACGTCCGTAATAGGTCCCCGGCACGATCTCCAGTATCGGCAAGCCGAGCGAGCGGACTTCTCGCCGCGCGCGAACCTCCCAGGGCTGCCCCCTGCGCGGGAAGGATGTATAACCAAGCCATCTTCCAC
>CAYZVT010000073.1:5316-15163 GCA_964481585.1 uncultured Pirellulales bacterium | reverse complement strand
CTGCAAGTCTCCCGCTTGCAACGGCTCCGCTGGCGTCTGAGACAAGCGGGGCCGCGCGCTTGCCGGCTCACCCGGCGGCTCCTATACTAGCAAAGTGCCGATATCAGCGGCATTTACGCCGTTTTTGGGGCACGTTGCCTTTGCTCTCCCTCGCGCTTTTTGCCGCGCGATGCTTCTTCTCTCAGGAGTCGTTCGATGGCTCGTTCGCTGCTTCTGCTGGCCCTGCTACTTGGCCTTACGCTTGCGCCGGGCCGAGCCATTGTCTTTGCGGAGGGGCCGACTTCCGCCGAGCGGCCGCGCCGGCTGAGCGAGGATGAGTACTACGAGATGTACAAGATGCTTGCCGACGCGATGGATCAGGTCGAGCGCAACTACGTCAAGGACATTAGCCGCCGCGAATTGATGGAAGCGGCGATCGAAGGGGTCATCAGCCGTCTCGATCCGTACTCGGACTACATCGCGCCGGAGGAGCTGGAAAAGTTCCGCACCAGCGTCGAGAGCGAGTTTGGCGGCATCGGCATTCAAATCGCGATCGAGGACGGGCAGCTAAAGGTGCTCAGCCCGCTTGTCGGCACGCCCGCCTATCGCGCGGGCCTGCGCGCCGGCGATTTGATCGTGCAGATCGAAGGCGAGCCGACCGACGAGATTACGCTCGATGAGGCCGTCGAGCGTCTCAAAGGTTCCACCGGCACGAGCGTGACGCTAACGGTCGTCCACCCGCACAATCACCAGCGCGAAACGGTGACGCTCACGCGGGAAGTAATCCAGGTGCAAACCGTGCTGGGCGACCGCCGCAAGGCGGACGATAGTTGGAGCTATTGGCTCGACCGCGACCGGGGGATCGGCTATATCCGCATTACCGCCTTTAGCCGAGATACGGCGGGCGATCTGCGTGCGGCGCTGGAGGAACTGACGCAAGAGAGCCTCAAGGGGCTGATTCTCGACCTGCGGTTCAATCCCGGCGGACTTTTGCCCTCGGCGATTGAGGTGTGCGACTTGTTCGTCTCCCAGGGCCGCATCGTGAGTACCGAAGGCCGCAACACCGAGCAGCGCGTCTGGAACGCCAAAAAAGCCGGCACGTTCGACGGCTTTCCGATGGTCGTGCTCGTCAACCGCTACAGCGCCTCGGCCAGTGAAATCGTCGCGGCTTGCTTGCAGGACCACGACCGGGCCGTCGTGATCGGCGAGCGGACGTGGGGCAAGGGAAGCGTGCAGAACGTGATCGAACTGGAAAGCGGCAAAAGCGCGCTGAAGCTCACCACCGCCAGCTACCAGCGGCCGAGCGGCAAGAACATCCATCGCTTCCCCGGCGTCGGCGAAGAGGAGGAGTGGGGCGTGATGCCCAACGCCGGCTACAAGATCCGGCTGTCGGATGACGAACTGGCGGAGCTAGTCTCCTATCGCCGCAATCGGGACATCGTCGCCGCCCACCCGGCGGAAGTCGCCGCCCGTCCCGAGATCGGCGCTCCGCCGGAACCCCAGGACGAGCCGACGGAGGCTTCCTCGACCGAGTTCCTCGACCGGCAATTGCAAAAAGCGACCGACTATCTTTCGAGCGAACTGGTCCGCGCCGAGTAGCGCTCTTGCCGTTCTGCCCTTCGTCTTTCCGAGCGCCGATGAAGCTGCTGACGCTAGAGACCACCTGCGACGAAACGGCCGCCGCGGTCGTGACCGACCGGCTCGAAGTGCTCGGCGCGGTGGTGGCTTCGCAAGACGCGCTCCACCGGCGCTTCGGCGGCGTCGTGCCCGAGTTGGCTTCGCGCGCGCACGTGGAGCGGATCGTGCCGGTGATTGACGAGGCGCTGCGGCGGGCCGGCGTGCGGCTGGAGGAACTCGACGCCGTGGCGGTGGCAACGACACCGGGGCTGGCCGGTTCGCTCCTCGTTGGGCTGACGGCGGCCAAAGCGCTCTGCGTGGCCCACGGGCTGCCGCTGGTGGCGATCAATCATCTGCAAGCCCACATCTACGCCTGCCGCATCGCCAGTGGCCAGGAGGTCTTCCCCTGCGTGGGGCTGATTGTCAGCGGCGGCCATTCCAACCTCTACCGCTGCGAAACGGCCGTCGATTTCGAGCCGCTGGGGGGCACGATTGACGACGCGGCGGGCGAGGCGTTTGACAAAGTCGCCAGCATGCTGGGGCTCCCCTATCCCGGCGGACCGTCGATTGAAGCCGCCGCCGCCGAAGGAAATCCGCAGACCTACCCGCTGCCGCGCCCGCTGCTGGGCGACCCCGAGCGGCTCCAGTTTAGCTTTAGCGGACTGAAGACGGCCGTGCGTTATCAGCTTGCGCGGCCGGAAGAAGGCACGGTTGATCCTGCGCGGTTATCACGCCAACAGATTTGCGACATGGCCGCGAGCTTTCAAGAGGCCGTGGTCGATTGCCTCGTCGGCAAGGCGGAATTGGCGCTCGCGCGGACGGGACTTGCTACGCTCTGCGTCGGCGGCGGTGTGGCGGCCAACACGCGCTTTCGCCAGCGGCTGGAACAGGCCATCACCGAGCGCGGCGCGCGGCTGCTGATTCCGCCGCTGGCGCTCTGCACCGACAACGCAGTGATGGGGGCGATTGCGGTGGAGCGTTTGCGCCGGGGGCTTGTCGAGCCGCTCGACCTGGACATCGCTCCCGGCGTGGTGCGGCTCTAACGAAGTGTTCTAGCAGTCAGCAGTCAGTTATCAGGGACTAGGGCGCGACAGGGAGAGCAGACGCGCTCTAGTTGCCGTTAGCCCCACCATTACCCCCCACGCCGGTCTCTTGGGACGCCCCGGCGAAGGTGAAGGTGGTGACTTCGCCGATGCCGGAGAAGAACGGGATCGACGTGATCCGCACGTAGCGGCGGTCGGCCGAGATCACGCCCGTGACCGCGAAGTTCGTCCCTTCGGGCAGCGTGATGATGACCGGCTGAAAACCGACCCCGCCGCCGAGGTTCAGTGCGCCCAGAGGCAAGCCGTCACGGCTGGGAACGCCAAGGCGCGGGTCGGTGATGGCGCTCAGCTGCTGAGCCAGCACGGCCCGGTTCAGCGCGACCTGCCGGGCCGCGGCGTTGGCGAGTTGCTGTTCGGCGAGCGGTTCTTGGCGACGGCCTTCATCGAGATTGAAGACCGCCACGGCGTCCTGATCGCCCAGCGCGATTTGCTGACGCTCGTGCTTTTCTGCTTGCGAGCCGTAGTTGGTGTAGACATCGACCGTCACCTTGCCGGCCGTCACCTTGCCCCAGACGCGCCGCAGCAGCACGCGGTAGGTGCCGGCGAAGCCTTGGGGGCAGGTGTAGATTTCGGAATACTCGCCTGAAGCGGCTTGGACGTAGTTTTGGGCCGAGGTGTCGCCGAGCATCACGCCCCCGCCGGTGGTGCGGGGCGTGCGGAGCGAGCAGATCGTGCCGGAAGGCTCTTCGACGAGCAGGTCCACGTCGGCGTCGCCGGTCCACGTCACCTTCACCACGCAGTCGCGCAGCAGCGCCGCATCGAGTTGCTTTTTATAGGCGGCGTAGTCTTGCGAGCGCTTCTCGTTCTTAAGCCGCTGGAGCGTGGCCTGCGCGATGCGGAATGCCTGTTGCTCGACCGACGCCTGCTCGGCGGGCCAGGCTTGGCGGAGCACGCCCACCGTGGCCCATTTGGTCGTTTCCAGATCGCCAAGCCGCTGCGCGATTTGCAGCGCATGCACATACGGCTCGGGCCGCAGCGGCTCAAGCTGCGCGACTTGGCGATAGAGGGTCAATGCCCGCTCGTCGAGTCCCAGGCGGACGAGGTAATCCGCGATGTAAAGCCGATCGCTCGCGCCAGCGCCAAAATCGACCGCCGACATCAGCGCCCGTTCGATGTCTTCCTTCGGACTGCCGTGCAGCTGCATCGCTAGCCCAAGCGTTTCGTACATCCACGGCTGGGGCTGACCGTTGCGCAGCGCCGCTTGGCAGAGCGCGATTAGATGTTCTTCCTGACGCTCCTGAAGCAACTGGCGGGCCGCTTCGCGCACCGCACGCGGTTCGACGCGCTGGCGGGCGAACAGGTCGTTCCAGAAGACGTCCGGCTTCGCGTCCAGGTCGATCTCGATTGCCGGGGCCTTCTCCCGCGGCTGCTTCGCCGCCGGTGCCTCGGTGGGCTGGGGCTGCGCCGGTTCTTCGGCTTCAAAGAGTTTTAGCACCGGCCGCTCGGCTGGGGCCGTTTCGGCATCGTCGGCGACGTTGAAGAAGCCGCCGCCCCCGCCGCCCCCGCCGAATCCGCCCCCGCCCATGCCGCCGCCGCCGAAGCCGCCCATGCCGCCGCCGCCTTGGCCAAAGCCCATGCCGCCCCCGCCGCCCTGGTTACCGCCGCCGAAGCCCCCCAGGCCGCCGAAGCCGCCTTGGAAACCGGTCTGCGGAATCGGCAGCACGAGGTCGGCCACCGGGTACACCTTCGTCGTCAACAGGTTCTCGACTTCTTCGGGCGTGGTGATGAGCAGCACCTCGTCGCGGATCACATAGGTGAGATCCAATTCACGCAGCATCAGCCGCAGCGCCGAGCGGAGGCGAATTCCTTTCAGATTTCGCGTCACCGGCGTATCGGTCCCGATGCCCACATCGTCGAGCGCCTTCTGGTCGATCTGGATTTCGATGTCATGCAGATCGCGCAGATAATCGACGACTTCGCTCAGCCGGGTTTCAATGAACTCGAAGTTCGTATTTTCTTCCAGCGCCTCGCGGATCTTTTCTTCCGCACCGCCGCGCTGCTTGAGATCGACTGACGCGTACTTGCGCCGCCGCAGCGTCAACTCCTCCCACACCGGCGCGTCGGGGTAAACGATCGGCGGTTCGTCCGGGAAGGGAATGCTCGAACGCTCCACCAGCGCCAAGGCGTCGACAAACGCGCGGGAACTGGCGACATCGACGGCGTCATTGCGCACGTCGTAGCCGGCAAAGCGCGCCGTCAGCACGGCGGCCACGGCCACATCCGAACGAATGGGCAGCGCCGCCAGCTCGCCGCCGGGGCCTTCTTCCGCTTCCACGTAGCGGCCCTCGGCGATGAGCGAATTCATCCGGTCCACAAGCTGCCGGGCTTTTTGTTGGTCGCGCGTGAGCCGGTCGGTCAGCCGCTGCCGCTCGCGCGCCGCCGCCAGCGCTTGCTGCGCGGCTTGCTGTTGCGCCTCCAGTTCGACTTCGCGCCGCGCGGCCTCGCGCAAGGCAGCCTCGATCCGATCGACCAATTGAGCGCGGACGCCGGCCGACAGTTCAGGCACGCGGCGCACGTTCGCCAACAACAACTTCAGTTCCTGAATCACCCCCGCCGGATCTTGGGCCATCTGGTCGCGAGCACGCTGCAGCCCGCTCTCGACTTCGGCCTCAATCACTTGGGTAATGACTTGGTTTTGGGCCTCAATGCGGTCGATGAACGACTCGTCTCCGGGCACGTCAACCGGAGCAGGGTCCGGCGGCGGCTCGATCTGCGCATTGACCATTTTCAGTTCGTTGACGGCCGCACGCGGCGTAGCGGCCGGCGGCGAAGCCTCGCTCACGGTGCGCTGCACGGCTTGAGCGATTGGATTCGTCGGATCGCGGCGCAAGACCTCGCGGGCCAACACTTCGGCGTTCTGGACGTTTCCAGTGGCAGCCGCCTGTTCGGCAAGCTCCGTCAGGTTATCCACGCCGGCGGCGAGCAACCGCCGCGTTTCGTGCAGGCCCACCGTCCCCACGGTCGGCAGCGTTGCGCCGCCGTCACGGCGAGCCAGCTCGACCAACTGGGCCAGATAGGCTTGATCTTCATTCGGCTCGCGGGGAGTGACTTTCCAGTTCAACGTCCGTGCTTGCCCCTCGGCCGAAACGGCGTTGATCTCGATCGACTGCTCGCCGCTGGTCGGACCAACGCCGATGAGCACCGTATCGCGATCGCTGCGCAGCGGCGGCAGGCGCGCCGGATAGACTTCGGCGAAGCCTTCCGGCAACTTCGCCTGGCTTGGCCACAGCACGGCCGCCTGAGCCGATTGGGCCAACTGCGCGCCCATCGCGCGTGCGGCGCGGCGATTTTCTTCCGCCGCGCGCTCAAAGGAAATATTGTTTTGCGGGTCCGGCAGCACGAGCGCCCCGGCCACCGCAAGGTTGCCGCCGGTCTGATTGGCCAGCGCCGCCAGCAGTCGTGCATCGGTCTGCGGGCCAACCGCATAACTGCTCACCGGGATGCGATGCTCCACAAGCTGCCGTGTCAGTTGTTCAAACTGCTGCGAACCAAGCAACTGGGCGGAGCTGATCCCATCGCCAAGGTACACCGCCGCGCGCGGTTGTTTCGCGTCGGCAAACTGCTCGATTGCCGTGCGCAGCGCCTGGGCCATATCGGTCGACCCCAGCGGCACGCGCTGCTGGAGCTTGGCGAGCGCTTGCTGCAACTCGGCGCTGCCGGCAGCCACGAAACCCTCGCTCAGCGGGATCGCATGGAGATCGACCGCGACGAGAGCGACGCGATCTTGCGGCGAGAGCTTAGCCAGAAGGCTTTGCAGGGCCGCCAGTTGTTTCTCGCGATAGGGGCCGGCTTGGCTGGCGGACGTATCGACCAGCACCACGATGTCATGCGCCGCGGGAGGCGCCAGACTCTCGGCCGCCAGGCTCAGGGCGAAGTAGTGCTTCCCGTCCGGGGCCGAGTAAGTGTCCAGCCGCGCAGCGGACTCCGCGGCCATCGCCGATGGCGCAGCACCAAGCAACGTGCCAAGCAGCAGCACAGCGGCCGAAGTGGCAACCGCTGTTGGGCGGGAAATCAACATACTGGGTACTCCCAAAATGAATCCGAAATGCGACCTGCTCTGTTCCAAAGCAGCAGCCGAAACGGCGCCCAGACAAGGGCTCAGCCCATAGACCTCCGATTGCCCCTATCTTATGCAGCTATCCATAGGGACGCTACCGAAAACCCGCAACTTTGGGCGAACTGCCCTGCGGCCTTCCTTATAATACTCGCTACCGCTACGATCGGTTATTGCCCTGGGCCGGACTGCGCTCAAACTGGCTCTAGCGCGTGCCTTAAGTATAAGTCATCCGGCGCTGGCTGCGCAACGCTTTGCCGCGGATTCCGGCAGCGGTGGCGGGCACCGCCCCTGCCGCTGGGGTGGCGGGGGCGCACCGCGAGGAGCGGAAGCCCCCGAGGCGCAAGAAAGCGGAAAGCGGAGGAAAGGCCGAGGGCGGAAGTTTCCGGCGGGGAAGATGGCTGGTCTGGATTCCCGCCTGCGCGGGAAGGACGCGTTCTGCTGCCCCCGTCCCCTAGCCCCTCGTCCCCGTCTCCCTGACCGCTGGCGGCTGATAGCTAATCTCTGACAGCCCCCGGAGCCTCGCGGCGGCCTCTTGCGACCGGCCAGAGCGGGCGGTAAGCTGCCCGCTTCAGCCGCCAAAACGCCGGAGAAACCTCCCGATGCAGTGGGTCAGCTACGAAAAGCGGGGCGAAGCCCGCGTCGCCGGAGTGCGTCAGGACGGGTACGTCGATCTGGCGGAGGCCGACCCGACGCTCCCGAGCACGATGAAAGCACTGCTAGCGCTAGGACCGGAAGGACTGCAAAGGGCCGCGGCGGTGCTTGCGCGCGGCACCTCCTTCGATCCGCAAAGCGTGCGGCGGCTACCGCCGGTGCCAGACCCGCAAAAAATTATTTGCATCGGCCTGAACTATGCCGACCACGCCGCCGAGACCGGAGCCACCGTCGGCGACGAGCCAGTCATCTTTAATAAGTTTCCCACGGCGCTGCGCGGCGATGGGGACGCGATTGTGCTCCCCCCGCAGTCCAATAAGGTGGACTTCGAGGCGGAACTGGTCGTCGTGATCGGTCGCGGCGGCAAGAACATCCCGCGTGCCGAGGCGCTTCAGCATGTCGCCGGCTATACGATCGGCCATGACGTTTCCGCCCGCGATTGGCAAAAACACAAGCCGGGCGGCCAGTGGCTGCTCGGCAAGACGTTTGACAGCTTCGCCCCCTGCGGGCCGGCGCTCGTCACGGCCGACGAAGTCGGCAACGCCGGCGAATTAGAGATCGAGCTGCGGCTCAACGGCCAAGTGATGCAGCACTCGAACACCCGGCAGTTGATTTTCCCGATCGACTTTCTCGTCTCCTATCTCTCGACGGTCGCCACGCTCCTGCCCGGCGATCTGATCTACACCGGCACGCCCCCCGGCGTCGGTGCCGCCCGCACCCCCAAAGTTTTTTTGCAGCCCGGCGACGAAGTCGAGATCGAGATCGAGAAGCTCGGCGTGCTGCGGAACCCGGTGGTTGCCGCGTAGCCGCCGGGGCCGGCAAAGGCGGAGGGCGGAAGGCGGAGTAAAAGCGGAAAGCGGAAAGCGGAAAGCGGAAAGCGGACGCTGGCGCGTGTGGCGTTGCTGAATGGTGATGCGTCATGCGGGAGCGTCCGCCTTCCGCCCTCCGCCTTCGCTTCGCTTTCCGCCTTCGCTCGGCCTTTCCCTTCAGCCTGTTGGCCTCGCGTGCCGATGCTCTCTCCGAAGGACTCTACGCGCGGATTGCTTCCTCCAGGGATGGTGTGCGGCTGCCGATGGCTCTTTTTGGCGCAGATGGCGGCCAGCGCCGTCGCCGGGTATTGACCGAACAACTGCGTACCACGTCGGCCACCGCCGAACGCGCGGCGGATAGCGATGAGGTCGCCGGTTCGACCGCGCACGCGCCGAGCTACGCCGAGGAAACGCTCGCCGGGCAGCCGTCGCTGCTGAGCTTTGTCGCGCAGCGTTACACGACCTTGGCTCTCTGGCTGCTGCTGGCCGCGCTCGTTGTCGTGGGGCTGGAAACCGCTTACGTCCACCTGGCCGATCTGCGCCAGATCGCTGCGGCGGAACAGCTCGCGGCGCTCGATCTGGCGATGCCGGGCAACTTGGGAAGCTGGTATAGCTCGCTGCTGCTCGCGCTCGCGGCGGCCGGCTCGCTTACGATTTATTCTGTCCGCCGGCATAAGGTCGACGACTACAGCGGCCGCTACCGCATCTGGCTCTGGGCCGCAGCGGCTTGGCTGGTGCTCAGCGCCGACGCGACCGCCCAGTTCCATCGCATCCTGCCGCCACTCGGAGCGCATTTGACCCGCGTCGAAGGTTGGGCAGGGGGGGAATGGTGGTGGCTCGGCCCGGCTGTGGTGCTCTACGGCGCGCTGGGGCTGCGGCTGCTGATCGAGCTGCGGCACTGCCGTTTGGCAACGGCCGCGCTCGTGCTCGCCTTCGGCTGCTGGGCGTGTGCCATCGTCGCCCGACTCGGCGGGCTGCCGGTCCTTGCCGGCGAACTCGCCACGGTCGTGCGGAGCGCGACGACGATGGCCGGGCATGTGCTGCTGCTGACCGCGCTGGGGCTGTACGCGCGGCACGTCGTGCTCGACGCGCGGGGCGAACTGCCTCTGCGGCCCGCGAAACCGAAGCGCGAGAAAAACCCGCGCCGCCGCAAGGCGCAGCCCGACGCGGAAGAAGAACCTGCCGAGCCAGCCGAATCGAAGAAGCCGGCCAAGCTGGCACGCACCAAAACCGAGCCTGCCCACAAATCGCCGCCAGCCCCGGCCGGCCGCAGCGATCTCGACGAACCGCCCGCGCCCCGCCGCCGTGCGAAGCCAGAAACCGCTTGGACCGACGGCGGCGACGAGGAAGCCGACTGGGAAGACGACTCCTCCGCCGGCAGCCGCAAACTCACCAAAGCCGAGCGCCGCCGCTTGCGCAAGCAAGCCCGCCAGGATCACAGCTAGCCGCCAATGTAGCCGAGCCACTGGCGTGGCTCGGACCAACCATTTGCACGTCGGCGGGTCGGCTCGGCAGGGCAGAGTTGGTTGGCGCGCTGGGCACGTCGCGGTGCGACGTGGCTAAACGGTCGCGTTGTTGTAGCCGAGCCACTGGCGTGGCTCGGACCAACCATTTGCACGTCGGCGGGTCGG
>CAYZVT010000073.1:0-5216 GCA_964481585.1 uncultured Pirellulales bacterium | reverse complement strand
CTCGGCAGGGCAGGGTCGGTGGGCGCGCTGGGCACGTCGCGGAGCGACGTGGCTACACGGTCGTTTCAATGGTAGCCTAGCCGCAGCCGATTCCGCGGTGCTTAGCGAATCTCGATTTCCTTGACTTCGAAATCGGCCTCGATCATCTCTTGGCAGAGTTCAGCTTGCGGGCCGATGGCGAGGATGCGGATTCGGTGTTTGCCCGGCTGGGCGAAATCGAGCGTTAATTCTCCGGGCGTGCTGCTGCGGGTCCACGCTCCATCGTCGATTTGCCACAAAAGGTTCGGCTTGATCGTCTGGCCGGTCGCGTCGGTTGCCGTGAGGAGATGGGTGGTCTTGAGCGGGATCGGCAGAGCCAGGTACGGCGGCTGAAGTCGGAACTGCGACGTGTCTTTCATGAACATGCTGTTGCGCGCGTTGTATCGGCTACTGCGGTGGATCCAGAGATTTCCAGCGGCGTCGTCGTAGATGTTGTTCGTGATGTACGATTGCCCCTCGACCGGCGTGTTGTCGAAGTCGCTCACCACGGCGTGACCGACCACGAGCCGATGAAGATCGCACGCGGCGTAGGAGGTCCACAGACTGCCGAAGCGCCCGCCGGTGATGTTGCTGCCCATGTAGTGCGGTTTTTTCTCGCCGGGCTGGAACTGCCAGACCTTGTCGGGGCCCGCCGGGTCCGCCGTGGCCTTGGCAATGATGCGGGAGTCTTTGTCGACGAGCAAAAAGTCCTGCGGCGCATGGAGGTAAATCGACGGTTCAAAAGGAACCAGTCCCGCCGGTCCATACATGCGGACATGCACGGCGTCGGGATGCGGGGGGATGGGCGTCAGAATGCCCCGGTCGTAGCGAGCGATCTGCCTGCTATTGCTCGCCAGCACTTCTCCCGACACGCTGGCGTGAACGTTCGTAACGCCGCGCAGCGTGAGCCAGGTTTCGCCATTGAACATGCGGACGGGAGCGTCATGGCCGTAGGCATACCAGATGCGTCGCTGCGGATCGACGAGTGGCCCGCGAATCTCGTCGGTGGAGAAAAACTTCTTCGTCCCTCGCTTCACCGAGGCGACGAACATCTCGTCGAGCGAGCCATACGTGGCGGAGCTGTCGGGCCCTACGTCGTGGTAGGTGACCGTGTTGCGGAGCGGATCGCGGAGCATTGCCAACACATGCTGTTGATCGTCGATCAACAGGAGGACAAGCGAGGCCGTGTCGAAGGGCACCTCGCGGTGGGTAAACTTGGCACCATCCCAGCAAGAGATGGCACGGGGATGACTCCCCAGCGCCATCCACAGCCGCTGCGCATCGTCTTGCACCGGACGCGCGGCGGCGAGCGGATATTCGCTCCACACGCGCGTCCAGTCGGGAAGCGGGCTGCGCTGCCCGTCGGCCGGCATCATCCAGACGCCATGGTGGTAGTAGGCGAACGTGTTGCCGGCGTCGTCTTCGACAATAGCTCGCAAGCGGCCCTCGGCGACCCCTTCGCGCCAGCCGTAGCGCACGGTCTTGCCTTCCTTCAGCCGGAAGATGCCCTGATTGTCGGAGGCCAGCCAAGCGGAGCCATCCTTGGCAAAGAGCACGGGCGAGGGTGAATTGCGCTGCGCGTAAACCCAGCGGCCGGTGGGGTCGGCTGCGATCGGTGCAACGGAGCCGTCGGACGCCAGGCGATAGAGGGAAAGCTGCTGTGAGACTTCCGAGACCGGAAGTTGCAGCCACACACTTCCGTCCGGTGCGGGCACCGGTGCCCTTCCGAAAAAGCTGCGCGACACCCGGCTCGACTCCTTCAGCTCGATTAACTGAAAGTCGGGTAACTCATACGCGAGCAACTGGCGATGACGGCTATCGTAGACCAGCAGGCGGTCGTCGCCCCACGGCGTCGGGCAGACGAGTGACGCATCGGCGGGCAGGTTCAGCTCGTGTTTGTGAAACTGGCCTGCTCGATCAATCGTCACCACGCGATTGGCGGTAAAGAGGTGGAAGCCGTGTTCGCTTTCCACCGTCGCCGTCCGACGCGGGATCGCTGCTTCCTGCCGGGTCCAGCTTGCTCCGTCGTAGACGGCGAGAAAGGTTTCACCCCAGTTGATGATTTGCCCGGTCTTGGTGATATGGATGCCCGGATAGTCGTGGGGGACGTCGTAATAAAAGTCGGTGACGTAAGTTGCCTCGCCGTCCTGGAGGCGGAAGAGTCGGCCCTGCGGAGTTCCTGGCGTGGAGGAGGTTGCTGGCTGGGATGCATACAGCGGCCGATCGCCGCCGCCCCACAGGTTGGCGACATACTGCCCGGAACGCAGCGGTTCGCCCTTGGGCTTGGCGAACTGGCTGCCAGTCCAGTAGTAAACGCCCTGCCTGCCCATCACCCACAGCGACCCTTGAGGCTCCACCGCGACGTCGGAGATCGAGCTGCGGACGTTGGACACCGCGCTGCCTTGAGGGTCCTCGCGCGGCAATTCGAGCCGCCGCCAAAGGGCGTCCGCCGGAGCCGCGGGCGTAGGGGCCGAGGCCGTCTCGTTCTCGGCATGCCCTGTCCCCGCCAGAACACCAAGTCCAGCGCAGGTCAGGCAAATCAGGCACCCGCCCCGCAACCACGGCAGGGCTTGGAACGGCTTCGCAGTAAGCATCTCGCTCCTCCAAATCCAAAAACCAACGCCCGTCGGGCCTCGGCGCGGTATTTTCCTACGGTGGTGGGAAAGCCCGCGCACCCCTACTTGAACGCCTGAGGCCAAGCAAGGCAAGCAGAACGAGGGTCATTTCCGGCGGGTCAGAATCCGCACCGGGGGCTAGGGAGTGGCGACGGATTCTGGGGCCTCGGAGGCGGCGGGATCGGGTAGGGCGGCAAGCCCGAGCGCTGCCTCGACGGCCGTGGCGGTCGCTGCCAAACGGCCGAGCAGGCGGCCATACAGCTCCGTCAGCCCGTCGAGCATCTGCTCGCTACCGGAATAAACACCGCCCAGATCGTCCTTGTGGGGGAGCGATTCGAGCAAGTAGTCGCTCAACGAGAGTTCCTTCCGCGCGTGCTCAAAGGGATAAGCAGTCCGCGACAGCCCCTCGTGAAGATTCGCGAGTTGCGCGTGCGTTTGTTCCAGATAGCTCCGAATCGTTAGCACCAGCGATTCGTTCGTCTCGTTGCCGGAAAGGTACTGCACCAGCGCGTGCAGCGACCCGTAGGCGTAGCGCAGCGGCTTGGCTTGCCGCAGACAGGAGCCGACTTGATGCAACGCCGGCATCAACTGGCTGCACTCGCGCTGCCGTGCGTCGGCATCGCTCAGGCGAGCGGCGACGCGCGGCTCGTAGAGCAGTTGCAGCGCCAGGGCCAAGCGCTCTCCGGCCAGTGTCTCCGACTGTTTGAGCGCCTCATCCGTTTGCACCATCGTCCGTTCGGCCGATTGGAGCGCCGCCGTGGCTTGCTCGCTATTGGCGACTTTAACTGCGGACTTCAGCCCAGCAATTTTAAGTCTGGCGCGGAGCAGGGCTTTGGCCTGATGCATATGGGCGGCCACGGTATCTGCCTCGTCGAAACGCTCGAACCTCTGGCGATACTCGTCCGCTTAGGCGAGCAGTTGTTCGCGCAGCACCTTGAGCTGTCCAACCGCCGCGGCGGCGTTGGCCGGAGGCCCGGCCTTCAAGACTGGCAGCAGGAGCGGCCGCTGTGGGCTGACCCTGTTTTGGAAATAGCAGCGCAAGGCTTGCAGGTCGGCTTGCTGCGTGTGCTGATGCTGGAGCAGCTTATCGACCGAATGCAAATCGTCGGCTTTGACCTTGGGCCCGAAGATGCCGCGGTAAAATTCGAGCGTCGCAGTGGTTGCTTGGGACTCAAAGTTCGAGAACAGCACCGTAGCGGGCAGTTCGAGCCGAAAGATGCCTGCGGTCGCCTCGCGCTGGGCGCTTGCGATGCGATCCTTGTCAGCCGGATGCGTGTCGAGCCAACCCGTCTGCGACTGAGCGACTTGTTCGTCGATTTTGCGGACCACCTGCGGCGGCACCTGGGAGAGATGATTTACGATGAGCTTGGGGAGATTATCCACCAGCCGTCCTTCGCGGTAGAAAGCGCCGAGATCGACGTGGGCCTTGTGGGTGGCGAGGCCGAGCAAGCGGAGTTGGCGGGCGGTTTGCGCGAAGGTGTTGCTGCCCGCCAAACGGGCTTCGTAGCGGTCGGCGGCGAACTCCATTTGCCGCAGCATATAACTGCCGACGAAATGCCCGACCATCATCAAACCCCACAAGATTTTGCGGGTGAGCCAGATGAACCAAAGCGCCAGCCAAAAAATCCAGGAGATACGAAGGTCGTTTTCTTCGGCCCAGACGCGGACTTGCACGTCCCAGTGGTCGCGCTCGTACACGACGCGCATAAACCAGTGGTTGATCGAGCGGATGATATAGGTCAGCCGCATGCCAGCGCCTTGCGAAAAATGGCCGAACTCGTGGGCCAGCACGCCCGCAAATTGCCGCAAGTTCAGTCCGGCCACCAGCGGCAGGCCGACGGTCAGCACTAGGTCGCGACCGAGAAAGCTCAGCCAACCGCGGCGAAAGCTGGCCGAAGCATTGACCTCCATATCGAGATCGACGCGGGCGGGCTGCGGCGCGCCGACCGCCGCGCAGATGCGGTCGAGAAAGGCGAAAAGCAGCGGTTCCGCGTTGCGCGTGAGCGAGCGAATCTTGTGCTGCTTTTGCGGACGGGAGAACAAGGGCTTGATCATGAACACAATCAGAATCGCTCCCGCCACCAGCGGCCCCAGGTACAGCACCAGCGCCGCGATCGCCGCCCGGCCTCGTACCGCCGTCACGATGCCCAGGTCGTGGACCGCGTGCCAATACATGCCGTAGCCGACGGCGGCGATCAGCGCCAAATAGATCGCAGGCAGAAGCAGCATCACCCCCACGACCAACAGCACGCCCGCCTGATACGCCAGCGGTGCACGCACGCGCGACACGTTGCCCTCGAACGCCTGGAGAATTTGGTCGGCGAGCTGGTTCGCAGGTAGCGCGGCGCGGGAGCCCGCCGGAGCGGACGCGGCTTGCGGCGGCGGGCCGTCTTTCAGCGGCTCGGTCGGTGGAGGAGATTGCAGCGTCGGCACGACCAGCGAGCCTTGGCAACCGGGGCATTTGCCGCGACGGCCGGCGAGTTCATCCTTGACCCGCAGGGCCGCGCCGCAATGGTGACAGGTGAGCGCAATGGCCATGGCCGCCGCCGTGGGGCCCGTAGTCGAGGAAAGCACAGACCGCCT
>CAYZVT010000072.1:0-15313 GCA_964481585.1 uncultured Pirellulales bacterium | reverse complement strand
TGCGCCCCCGCCACCCGGCCGCAAAGGCACTTGGCGTCTTATTCTAGCGCTGCGGCAGTCGTGGTGCGAGTCGGCGCTGCGCTTGCGCGGCAGCACCTCGCGCGGCGCGCTCGATTGGCTCGATGCTGAGATCATCGAGATAGACTTCGCCCAAGCCGGTCAGAGCGAAGGTGACGATGAGCGGGCCGGACTCGGGGGCGAAGCGGTAGAGCGTGAACTCTTGCCAGCCGGACGTTTCGCGCACCCGCTGGGCCAAGGCCGGACCGCTGAGTGAATCGACGATCAGCAGCCCGTCGCGGCTGCCGGTGATCGGCTGGGGGACGCGGACCCAGCCGCGAATGCGGACCAATTGCCCCGCTTCGAGCGTCACCGGCGGGGTCGTGATCCAGACGGGCGCGGTTTCGACAGCCGTGACGGCTTGTTCCGCCTCGTGCGGCCACACGGCCAGCCGCAGCGCGGTGCGCCCGCTGTGCGGTTCACTGACCGACAACTCCACCTTCGTGCTCACGCCGGGAACGGGATGCTCGACATGCTTCCAGCCGGCGGCGAGCATTTCGTCGAGCCGCTCCATGTCGCCCGCCGGCAGCCGCGACGGCAGCACGCGACTCTGCCGCAGCCGGTCGGCGAACTGGGCGTGGTACGGGAGCGTGGCATACGTGACCGAGAACGGGCTGGTGATCTTCGCCGGCCACGTCGCCACCGATTCGTTCCAGCGCGCCCGCTGCACGCGGCCCAGCGCGCCGAGCGTGCGCCGCGCCTCGCGGTAGACGCCGGAAAAATCGCTCGCCGCCCAAAGCACTTGGCACTGCGCAAGACTCGCCCGCGCTTCTTCCAGCCAGCGGTCGCACTGCACGGCGACAACCGTGCCGGGGGTGAGCCGCCGGTGGACTTGCTCCACGGCGGCGAACTGCTGCATCGCCTGCTGCCGTTTGAGTTCCGCCGCGCGGCGGCGCGTCTGCGCGATTTCGCGGGTCAAACTGCTAATGACGTGGGCATCGCTCGTCATGAGCAGCATGGAACTGGAATCGGTGCGCTCTTGGGTGACGCGAATCCCGCCCGTGACGCGCTGATGCCGCAGCGGCGGCAAACTCGCGGGCGTGAGTGCGTACGCGTTGTTCGACTCCGGCACGCCCGGCACGACAAACGCCAGCGGCCCGGCCGGGGGGCGGTTCGGCACGAACTGATCGTCCGGGTAAGCCGACAGCGGCAGGAGCAGCCGCGCCCGCTCGGTTTGAATCATCGCGCCGCTCACGTTCGGATCGGAAGCATGCGCCGAGGTGCGCGTGCTGCCGCCCGTGGCCCACGGCTCGATGAGCCGCAGATCGAGGTTGGCAATCTCCAGCGCCAGCCGCCGCTCGGCCGTCGTCGCATCGGAAGTGTTGAGCGGCCGGTGCGAATCGAACACAAAGCCCCGCGCGCCGGCGGCGAGCGAAGCGTACACGAGAAAGCGAATCTGCTCGCTGTCGAGCGCCGCGCTCACCGGCGCGCCGGCGAACGTGCGCCACTGCGCGGTGAGGCCGGGATCGTAGTCGGTTTGGATACGGCACCAAATCGGCGTGCCGGGCCGCGCGAACTGCGTCCGCTCGGTGAGCCACTGCGGGTAGTCGCTCAGTTGCAAACTCGTACCGATCGGGCTGCCCCCCAAGATCAGCACGTCCGCGATGCGGCTGTAGCTGCGCAAATCGGAATGGCAGTCGGCCACCAGCGGACGCCCGGCGCGCGGATCGTGGCGGCGCAGCGCGCGGGCCAACGCGCGCACCCGCTGGAGATCCTCGCCCGTCAAATGGCTGCCGAGACTCCAAGCGATGACCACATCGTACTGGGGCGTGATCGCGGCTTGCTCCAGCTGCGCCACGCTCGGCGGCGGAGCGATGAGCCAGATGCCCAGCCGCCGCGCTTCGGCCAGCAGCGCGGCGGTGGCAGGCTCGGCGAGTTGCACGACGTTGAAGCCGAGCCGCGCCAATTCATCGAGCGGCTCGCCGCGATGCTGAATGATCCGCGGCAGTACGGGCCGGCCATCGACCGTGAGCAGCGCGCCTTGCAACTGCACCTGGCGGACCGGCGCGTTAAAGGTGCTTTGTGTGGCGGGCTGCCCATAGGCGGCAGCCAGATAGGCGTGCGCGCCGGGCTGCGGCTCGACGACGCCGGCCACTTCGAGCCGGTCGATCGAGACCGTTGTCAGCCCGGGACCGCCGTAGATGTTGACCAGGAGTTGGTCGATGTACGCCTCGCGCGGATCGACCTGCGGGCCAAGTTCGCTGCGCAGCACGCGCACTTGGCGGGCGAGCAGCCCCGGCACGTCGCGGACCGCGAGCGGTTGCCACTGGCCCGGCTGGAGATAACGGTCGCCCGGCAGCAGCGTGGTGACGGGCTTGCCGGTGCGGGGGTCTTCCGTGCGCGGCAGCACGGCACGGGCAAAGACTTGCAGCCCCGGCCGGTCGGCCTTGAGCCACAGGCTCGGCGCGAGTTCGCGGATCACCCGTGCCCGGCGAATCGGATGCCCCAGATAAACAAACGAGCCGTTGTTGCCGAGCAGTTGCACCTGCTCACAGGCCTCGCCCGAGTAGGCTCCTTGCCGGACGCGGTTTTGAGCGGCGATGCGGTAGGCGGCATCGCTGCTCACCACGCTCCAGCTTGCCGCCGGCCCCTCAAAATCCTCGCGAAACGTGGACTGCGCATGCAGCACGCCGCCGCTGAAAAGCACGGCCAGAACCGTCAGCACCCACGGGCAGCGACCGCGTGACAATCGGGACTCCCTGCGAAGGACGGAAGGGGGATAGCCGGCGAGCAACGCTCGCCGGTTCAACACCGCCGCGCACCGGCAAGCGTTGCTCGCCGGCTATGTCGGACTACCAGGAGGGCCAAACTGCGAAAAACCGTTGATTTTTGGAAACCCGCGTGTGGCGAAAGACCAACTTGTTGCGAAATTTGCAAGTTCGTCGTAAGGTGGGCTTGTAACAGCCTTTGCGAGATAGGCCCAGAGCAAACGTTGTAAATCTTCACCCTCGCCCCCGCACTGCGACGGTGACCGCGAGTTGCAGGCTAGAGCGTAACCGAGTCTCGGCAAAGAGGTTAAGGGCGACGCATGGCGCGGCGGCCGCCTTTTGGCACAGCGTCTGCTCTAGTGGCTGCCGAACTCGCATCCTGGAGAACCTTGCTTATGAACGACACCTCGCGTCCTGCCCCGACCGCTCAAGAACAACTGCCCGCCGACTTCCTCCGCCTGCAAGCGGCGATCGCGGCCCTGCCGGCTCAATACCGCGACTCGCTCGAACCGCTGGTGGATCGGGTGGCGGAGAGCACGCAGCGGCGGCGGCGGATTCTGACGCTGGTGCAAGATGCGCTCGGCCAGTTGCGGCTCGACATGAAGTATCTCATGTTCGACCTGGAAGCGACCCGCCGCGAGCGCGACGACTACCGCCAAAAGCTCGAAGAATACGAGGCGTAAGCTCGGCCGGGGCTGCCGTCGGCGCCTTTTTTCGGCTCCCGCCTCTGCTGATCGCACCGCTAGCTATCGCGCACGCCCCATTCCCAAAACCCCGGCGCACCCTGCTACCGGAACTGGTAGCAGGGTGCTGGCTTTTCCCCAGCGGCTGCCAGAGCGGGGAAAAAGCCGCCCGGCTGGGCAATCTCGCCCCCCGGCTCGGCGAATCAATTGTGGCCGGCGCGCCGCCGGAATAAATTAACAAGTACGCGGCGAACTTCTCTCGATGAGCATCCGGGATACGATCTAGGGGAGCAGGCAAATCGGAAAAATGATTCGTAAAGGGAGTCCCATGGCCATTACGTCAGCAGAGGAACTGGCTCAGCATGCGCTGAACCTGAATCTGCTCGACGAGACGCAGCTCCGCGAGATCTGGGGCGAGTTCGGCAGCCAGAACGTCAGCCTGGACGAGTTCCGCCAGTTGCTCCTCCGCCGCGACTTGCTCACCTTCTACCAGATCGAGCATCTGATTGCCCGCGACCGCACCACGTTCTACTACGGGGACTACAAAGTTCTCTATCTCGTGGGCACCGGCACCTTTGCGCGCGTCTACCGGGCCACCGACCGGCTCGGCAAGAAACAAGTCGCCGTCAAGGTACTTCGCAAACGCTACAGCGAACTCAAAGAAGAAGCCGACCGCTTCCACCGCGAAGGGGTGATGTGCCAGGGCTTGCGGCATCCGAACATCGTCCCGATCTACGAAGTCGATTCGCAGGGGAACAACCATTACCTGGTCATGGAGTTCGTCGAGGGGCGCAATCTGCTCGAATTCGTCCGCATCCGCAAAAGCTGCGAGCCACTCGAAGCGACGCGGCTGATGCTCGATATCGCCGGCGGACTTGACTACGCTTTCGGCCGGGGCATCTCGCACCGCGACCTAAAAATGTCGAACGTGCTCGTTTCCAGCCTCGGGCAGGCGAAGCTGGTCGATTTCGGCTTGGCCGGCACCGATCTGAACGCGACGGACGAGGTAATCCAAAAGAGCGACAACCCCCGCGCGATCGACTACGCCGGACTGGAACGCTCGACCGGCGTGCGTAAAGGCGATGCCCGTAGCGACATCTTTTTCGCCGGCTGCATCTACTACCACATGCTCACCGGGCAAGCGCCGTTGGTCGAGACGCGGGAGCGCTCGCAGCGGCTGCGCAAAAGCCGCTTCCGCGAAATCCCGCCGATCTTGCAGGTCAAGCCGGATCTGCCGCACTCGATTGCCCTGGTCGTCAAAAAGGCGCTCAGCTTCGATCCCGACCGCCGCTATCAGACGCCGGGCGAGTTGGCGACCGATCTGCGCGGCGTGCTCGCGCGCGAAAGCGCCGCCGAAGAGGCGGGCGAAGGCGCCTTGAAGGGCGACAACAGCCAGCAGCGCACGGTGATGGTCGTCGAAGGCGACGTGAAGATGCAAAACCTCTTTCGCGACAGCCTCAAAAAGAGCGGCTATCGCGTGCTCGTCACGAGCGATCCGCAGCGCGCCGCCCAGCGCTTTGCCGACGATAGCCAAGTGGCCGACGTGGTGCTCTTTAGCAGCGGCATGCTCGGCGAAAGCGCGGTCGAGGCCTTCAACGATTTTGGGCAGCGGAACGATCTCAAAAACGTGCCCGCGCTGCTGCTGCTGAGCGAACGCCAGCGCAACTGGAAGTCGAGCGCCCAGAGCAACGGGCACCGCTTGGTCGCCACCATGCCGATCAAGCTGCGGCAACTGCGCGAAGCGCTCGCCAAGCTCACCGCCACCGCCCAGGCTTAAATTGGGTGCCACTGCTGGCTTGTCCAGCAGTGCCCTCCACCGATCCTGATTTGCCGCTTGATTCTGTTGCGGCAATGCGAAACCGAGGAAACATCGGCCTGCGGGGCCGAGCTTCCTCGTCCCTTCTTTCCAGGGCAAAACCGATCGGCTAGCGCATGCTCACCAGGCGCACTGCTGGACAAGCCAGCAGTGGCACCCGCGCGTAGGCTCGACCGACCACGAGCACGAGCCTGCCAGGAAGCGGGAGTCTTTGCCGTCGCGGAGCGGAGCAAGCCGTGGCCGAGGTGTCGGCCGTCGTGCCGTGGCAATCTCGGCTGGCTCCGCAGCACGGGCGAGACGCCCGTGGCACCCGGCGTTTCCGGGGGCTTCCGCTTGTGCGATGCGCCCCCGCCCCCCACCGGCCAGGCTTAGGTTTGGCTCAGTTCTTGGCCCAGCAGCGCCGCCAGCCGTGCGGCGTCGTCGCACATGCGGTCGTTGTTCAGCAGACAGTAGGTCTCCGCTTCGCGGCATTTTTCCGCGACGCGCGTCAGCTCCTCGTCGCTGTAGCGGTAGCGGTACTCCCAGCGATAGGTCCCGCGCGGTTCGCCGTGCAGCCGGTAGTAGCGCGGCGTGCCCCACGCCGAATCTTCGTAGAGCGGATCGACGACGTGAATCAATTCCAGCCGCGCGCATAGCTCGCGCACGAGTTCCGCGTTCCAGTCCGGGTGGCGCGGCTCCCAGCCGAAGCGCATCTGGTCGCGCTCCGCCCAGCCCAAGAAGCCTTCCAGATTGGCTTGATTCTCCTTCGTCGGCCGAAAGGTCGGCGGGCACTGAAAAATCACCCACTCTGCCCGCAGCGCGCGGGCAAGCACGCGCGTTGTCTCCCAAGCGGAACGCACGACCGGCGTGTCACGAAACGAGCCGCACTCGCGGCGCTCGGCTTCGCTCAATTTCGACTTGCGAAAAGTCGGGCAGCCGCCGGGATGGGTGATTGCTTGCCACGCCTTCAGCGCAAAACGAAACGACTCCGGCGCCGCCTCGCGCCACCGCTCGACGGTCTTGAGCTGGGGCGGTTGGTAGAACGTCTGCTGGATTTCGACGAGCCGAAAGCGGCGGAAGAACTCGGCCTGACGGGTGCAAAACCCGCACGTGCCGATCCGGATATAAGACATAATTGTCGGTCGCCCATCCCGTGCGGCTGCCCGTGCTATTATTTCGCTGCCAGCAGCGGCGGACCACCGCCTCAACGGCTGCTGCCGATCGGGGGTGCCGCGAATCGGTTTGACATCCCCCGCCGAGCGGGGGAAGATAAGCGAAAATCGAGCCGCACTTTTTCCAAGCTCGGCCGCCGGCGAGCGAATAGGCCGTTGAAGCGTTCACGCCCCCTTAGAAATTCGCAGGACCGCTCGCGATGAACACGCTGTTTCTGCTCTGTGCCCTCTTCGGCGGCGCGCTGTTGCTGGTGCAGTCGCTCATCGGCGGCGACGACGAAACGGCCGACGGCGATCTCGACGCGGCCGCCGACACAGGCGACGTCGACCATCACGGCTCCAGCTGGATCTTTGGCGTGCTGTCGTTCCGCACGCTCGTGATCGGTCTGACGTTCTTTGGGCTGTTCGGCAAAGCGGCGCTGGCTTCCAACTTCGACGATCCGTGGCCGCTATTCGTGGCCGTGGCCGGCGCGTTGGGAGCGATGTATGGCGTCTACTTTTTGATGCAGGCGATGCACCAGCTCAACGCCGATGGCACCGTGCGGCTCGCCCGCGCGGTCGGCCTCGAGGGGGTCGTCTATGTGCCGATTCCCGCCGAGCAAAAGGGAGCCGGCAAGGTTCATCTCACCTTGCAAAACCGGCTCGTCGAGTGCGAAGCGATTACGTCCGGAGGACGTTTGCCAACGGGAAGTCGTATTCTTGTCGTAGGGGTGCTCGGGCCTGACCGTGTGGAAGTCGAGCCTGCACCTGAAACCGCGGGGACCACCCATGCTTAATTTACTCGTTGCCGATCTCGTCTCAGACCTCGCTGGCGGTCTGGTTTACTGGGCGATTATTCTCGTCGTGGCCGCGATCCTGATCGGCAGCGTGCTGCGTTTGCTCACGTCGCGCTACAAGCGCTGCCCGAGCAACCGCGTGCTCATCATCTACGGCAAGATCGGCGGTCAGAACACGGCCCGCTGCGTGCATGGCGGCGCGCGGTTCATCGTGCCGCTGGTTCAGGACTACGCCTACCTCAGTCTGGAGCCGATCCAGATCGAGATTCCGCTGCGCGGCGCGCTGTCGGCGGAAAACATCCGCGTCAACGTGCCGAGCGTCTTTACCGTGGCAATTGGCACCAGCCCCGACGTGATGCAGAACGCGGCGATTCGTCTGCTGGGGCTGACGACCGACGAGATCCGCAAGCAAGCCGAGGAAATCATCTTCGGCCAACTGCGGCAGGTCATCGCCTCGATGCGGATCGAAGACATCAACCGCGACCGTGACACGTTCCTCGAACACATTCAAAACTCGCTTGAGCCGGAACTGAAAAAGATCGGTCTGGTGCTGATTAACGTCAACATCACCGACATCACCGACGAGTCGGGCTATATCGACGCGATCGGCAAGAAAGCCGCCAGCCAGGCCGTGCAGCAGGCGCGGGGCGACGTGGCCGAACAGGAGCGGATGGGCGAGACGCGCGTGGCCGAGGCCGACCGCGACCGCGCGATTCAAGTCGCCAACGCCAACAAGCTCCGCGACATCGGCACCCGCGAAGCCGAGCGCGAACAGGCGGTGCGGATCGCGGAACTGGAAAAAGAACAGAGCGTCGGCGAGCAGACGGCCGCCTTCGAGCGCGATGCGCAGGTGAAAGACGCCGAACAGAAGATGCGCATCCGGCTGGCCGATGCCGACGCCCTCGCCATCGAAGGCGAAAACGAGGCCCAGGCGGTCATCGCCGCTTCGCAGGCGCAGTTGCTCGTGAAAAAAGCCGAGGCTTACGAAATCGGCGAACGCCGCAAGCGCGAAGCGGAAGCGGCCGTGCTCGAAGCCCAAAACCGCGCCATGGCCAAAGCCGCGCTGGCCGAGGCCGAACGGGTCGAAGCCGAGCAGCGGGCGGAACTGGAAGCTCCGGCCAAAGCCCAAAAGGCACGCACCTTGGTCGAAGCCGAAGCCGCCGCCGAAAGCCGCCGCATCGAAGCCGAAGGCGAGGCGAAAGCGATTTTCGCCAAGCTCGAAGCCGAAGCTCGCGGCCAATACGAAATTCTCGCCAAGAAGGGCGAAGGTCTCCAGCAGATCATCACCGCCTGCGGCGGCGCGAAAGAGGCGTTCCAACTGCTCATGCTCGAACACCTCGACAACCTGGCCGAAGCCAGCGCCAAGGCGATTTCGAACATCAAGTTCGACAAGGTCGTCGTCTGGGAAGGCAACTCCAACGGCAAGTCCTCAACCGCCAACTTCCTGCAAAACATGGCCGGCACGATGCCGCCGATGATGCAAGTGCTCAAGGACATCGGCGGCGTGGAACTGCCCGAGTCGCTCGTCAAAATCGGCGGCGACGGCGAGGCCCCAGCCGCCAAAGAAAACGGCGCCGCCCCGGTCGCACCCCGCGTTGTCGAACCGAGCCAAGTCGTCAAGCCGGTCGAACAACCGCACGAAGCAAAGGAAGAAACGAGCTAACGCGCGGGGTGCCCAGTGACGGAAGAAGGGTGCCACGGGCGTCTCGCCCGTGCCCCGGGTGCCACTGCTGGCTTGTCCAGCAGTGTGACGGACAGACAATGCCGGGGCAATTTGCTTGGCCTGAGAACGACGTGGCAAGACGCGCCACCGTGAGGCTCGTTGACGGCACTGCTGGACAAGCCAGCAGTGGCACCCATCGTAGCACGAAAGGAATTGGCATGGTCGGATTCGGGCCGCTCGAACTCATCATCCTCGTCGGGCTGTTCGCGCTCTTGGTCCTGCTGCCGATCATCGGCGGCGTGATTCTCTTGGTCATCTTCACCCGCAAACGCCGGCAGCCGGAAGAAAACTTCCCGCTCGGCGAACGCCGATCGCCGGAAGAAGGGCTGCGGTGAGGACGAATTTTGCAGTCCTCCTCGCTTGCAGGGAGGGACTGGGGGAGAGTTGCCGTCCACAGTGGAGAACACTCGTTAGCCGATGGGCTTATTAGGCAAGACCAATCCGAAAGCCACGTGGCGTAGCACGGTCGCGCACGCCTTCGTGACCAGTCTGGTCGGGACGTGCCTCTATGCTTCGGTGCTTTGGTGGAACAACTGGTGGGACGATTGGCCGCTCAAGCTCGGTATCTGTGCGCTTCTGTCGCTGTTCGTAGGGGGGCTGTGGGAGTGGCAGGTTGCTGATGAAGAGGACTTCAATGCAGAACGCAACGGCCCCACCGACAAGCCCGAGGCGTTGCCGTGAGCTGGTTCGACGTTCGGCCGCACGGCTGGGCCAAGCCAGCAGTGTCCCGCGACTTAGCAACTAACTCCGAGACACCTCATGCCCGCTCGGAAGCGGCGGTTTGATATTGATGCGGCGCTGAAGCGAATCCGCGCGGCGGTTCGGCCGTTTCCGAAGGCGGCGCTGTTTGAATTGGCGGCCGAGGGGTTTGATTCGGCGTTTGAGCAGCTCGTGGCGTGCATGATTTCGATTCGCACGCGGGACGAGGTGACGGTGCCGACGGCGCGGGCGCTGGTTGAGGTGGCGCGGACGCCGGCGGAGGTGGCGAAGCTGTCGGAGCGGCGGATTGATCGGCTGATTGGGGCGTGCTCGTTTCACGAGGCGAAGGCGGGGCAGATTCGGGAGATTGCCCGTCGCGCGGTCGGGGAGTTCGGCGGCACCGTGCCGTGCGACGAGCAGGTGTTGCTCTCCTTCCGGGGCGTGGGTCCGAAGTGTGCCCATCTGGTGCTCGGTATCGCCTGCGGAGAGCCGAGCATCGGCGTCGATATCCACGTCCACCGCGTCACGAATCGCTGGGGCTACATCTCGGCCTCGACTCCCGAGAAGACGATGCACGCCCTCGATGAAAAACTGCCGCGCGCGTACTGGATCGAGATCAACCGGCTACTCGTCCCGTTCGGCAAGCACGTCTGCACCGGCCGCCAGCCCAAATGCTCGACCTGCCCCGTGCTCGACATGTGCCGGCAAGTGGGAGTGACGAGCCACCGCTAACGCCAGGTCGGCAGAGTGGGTGCCGAATACGGGTGCCACTGCTGGCTGGTCCAGCAGTGCCGTCGTTTGCCGTCGCCTCCAAGTGATTCGCTTCCCCGGAACGCGTTGCTACAGAATCGAGAGAGAATTACGCACGCCCGTTTGGAAGCACTGCTGGACAGGCCAGAGAGTGGCACCCGTCGTGCTGCTACGCTGCCCTAATCATCGCGGCCGGCGTGCGGAGCACGTCGCGCTTCAGGTAATCGGTGAAGGCGGTCATCGTGGCGAACGTTTCGCGGACGCGGCGGGCGTAGCGCTCAAAGTCGTAATCAAAATGCGCATCGAGGCGGCGGTAGTCGCAGAGCGGAAAGCCGAACGTGCGGGCAAAGCCGGCGCTGCGGCCGTCGACCGGAGTGAGGAAGGAGCGCTTGGCGCGGCTGAGGAAGTGCAGATGGGCATGCAGCCGGCTGCCCAGGTGCAAGTCGCACTTGGCGTAGACGGCCAAACATTCCTCGGCCGAGGCGGGCCGGTAGACTTCAAAGCCCAGGGCGCGCGCGTAATCGTGCAGCCGCTGCGGCGCGTGGGGTTTGAGCGAAGTTGCGAGCCGCCGCATCGCGCCGGGGCGGCGACCGCTGGAAGTGAAATCTTGGTGGAGCGCGAGAATACGGCGCGAGCGGGCGAAGCGCTCGGCGAGGAAGTCGAGCGTGGTTTTTTCCCGCTCCCAAAAATCGCCCCGCTCGGTGATCGTGGCGACCACCGTGGCTTCGCTCGTCTGGAAGGGCGTTTGGGCGAGGATTTCGTCGCGGTATTGGACCGGGCAGCCGGTCATGAGACATTGCTCGGCGTGCCGGGGCATTTGATCGACGAGATACTGCCGCGAGTCGTCGCAGCGCCACGACGTATAGCGGACCCGTTCAAAAATGGCTGCGAGCACGGCCCGCGTCGCGTCGCTCATTTTTCGCGCCGTGTCCGGCTCGCCATTGATGCCAATGCCGAAGGGAACGATCGGCACTTTGATTCGCGCGAGATCGGCAGCCGTGCAAGTCGGGTAGAGCGTAAAGTGATCGTCGAGCTGGTTCGCCCCGGCCAGAATCAGCGCGTCGGTGTCGTTGATGCACTCGATCTGTCGCTCGCTCAGCGGCGCGCGGGTCGTGAAGACGAACCGGCACTCGTGCGGAGCAAGCAGCCGCTGGATGTTGTGCAGAATGAACCCATCGCCGAGGTTGACCCGCTTCTTTGATCCGGCCGGCACAAGGTACGGGCTGAGCACAGAATAGGCCATCGGCGTCTCTCTCGCAGGGGCGATTTGCGCGGGCGCGGGCGCAGACGCGGCCCGCGCAGGGGGCGGGGATCATAGAAAACCTCCGGCGGCGGCGAAAGAGGAATTTCGCGCTCCACCTTCCCAGGGAGGACGAGTCAGCGGATTTCCTGCCAGTGCAAGACCCGCACGCCGAGCGGGCGGCTCTGGTTCCACAAGCCGCTGATCTCCGCTTCGCCCAGCGCGTGGTCGTAGATCCGCAGCTCGTCGAGCCTGCCGGCAAAGTGGTCGCCGGTGGACGTGCCGCCGAGCCACAGCGGCCGGGTGTCGAGGGCCAACGGCGCGGAAAAGAGCGACGGCGACGTGTCGAGCACGCCGTTCACGTAGAGCCGCGCGGTCGTGCCGTCCCAAGTGGCGGCCAGGTGATACCAACGGCCGGTGTCGAGTTCACTTGCCCCGGCGAACCCGGCGGTGTCGAGCGCGTCGAGAAAAAACACGGCTCGCCCGCCACGGATGCCGAGCTGATAGCTCGACGAGTTGGCGTCTCCTTTGCGGATTACACTGGCGACACTCGACCCGGTGGGGAGGCTACTGGCCCGCACCCACGCCGAGAGCGTGAGCGCCTCGGTCAGTCGCAGTGCGGCGGTATCGGCAACGAGGATGCGGTCGTCAAAGCCATCGAAGGTCAGGCCGGCATCGACGCGGGCTTTGCTCACGGTGCTTTCATCGAAGGTGGTGCCGTCGAGCGTGCCGTGATGGCCGAAGGTTGAGGAGTCGGTGGCAAGCGTGCCGGAGCTTTCGTCCAGCTTCCAATAGCCGACCATGCCGGTCGCCCAGCGCAGCGCGCGGCGGGTGAGGAGTTTGGCTTCGGGCGTGAGCGCGTCGGCCGCGACGCTGCCGCCGTTCCAGGGGAGCACGGCGCGACGGCCGGGCGCAGTGCCTAGCTCGTCATGCCATGCGCCGCCGACTTCGAGCACGGGAAGGGTTTCTTGCAGTCCCCAGCCGCCGAGCAGTTGCAGATGTTTCGAGCGCGTGGGGCCAACGACCGTGACCGACGCGCTGCTCGAAAAGAGCGACACCGGCCCCGGCATCAGCGGCGCGGTGAGGAAGTGATCGAGCGCCGCGAGACTGAGCGAACTGCCGCTAGTGAGCGAGTAGCTAGAGGCCAGCCCGAGTTCCGGGATTAAGGCCGGGTGTTCGCTCACAATGCCGATTGGCTGGCTTTTGAGCTTCGGCCCGACGAGCGAGGCGGAGACTTGGCCGGAGACGTAGACGACATCGTGCGTGGCGACGGCGCTATCGAAGCTCGTCTGCGTGGCGCCCTCGTCGATTGTCGTTACGTCGTAGCCCCACAGGTCGAGCATCCAGCGCCGCTCCTGCTCCTCGCTCGTGAGGTTACTGGTGTCGCGGACGACCAGCAGGAGCTTGCCGAGCGACGGCATCGGCCGGGCAGCCCACTGGAGCGTGCGGGCGAGAATCGTCTGACCATTACTGTTGAGCGCGGAGAAATTGAACGTGGTCGTGCCCCAGGGGAGCAGTGCCCGGCGGCCTGCGGCCGTGCCGCCGCCGTAAATGGCGATCCCTTTTTCGAGCAGGACGAGCGCCGGCTTGTAATGCGGCCCGGCTCGGTGCCGCTCGGCCAAGCTCACCGCGCCGGAGGGCAAGCCGTAGTTGATGCCCAACAGCTGCTGACTGGAACTGACGACCGTGACGGCCGCCCCCACGCTCCAAGTGTGCGTGATGTAGTGGCTGCTGTTGGTGATCTCGATTTCCGATTTATCCTGCAGATGCTCGGGGCCGAAGCCGTAGGTATCGCTCAGCGCGGCCGACTCACTCACCACGCCGATCGAGACGCCTTTGAGCTTCGTCCCCAGCGCCGAGCTATCGACTTCGGCGGGCACGTAGGCCACGGCGTTATCTGACGCGGCGGCGGTGAAGCTGCTCGCGGCGGCGTGGTCGTCGAGGAGCGTGACCGTGTAGCCCCAGCTTTCCAAAAGCGCCTTCCGCGCCGACTCGCCGGAGGTAAGCGAGGAGGGATTCCGCACGACCATGAGCAGGTCCGTCACTTCGGCGGCTGCGGCGGAAGACGCAAAAGCGCAGCCGAGCACCAGCGCGAGCAGCGTCCGTCGTAGGTCCATGAGCAATCGTCTCTTTCTGCTAAGCCGAAGGTGCGCAGAGTCCGGCACCCTGAAACTCTACTGTCTGCCAGCCGCCCGCGCGTGCCGCTCAAGCTCGGAACTTTTTTTGAGAGCGCGCTGGCGGCGCCGGCACGCCGCAGCACTGCTACAACCGGCGCGACAGAGCAGGCTGAGGGATGGGGGGACGAGGGATGAGGGATGGAGGACGAGGGGTGGGGGACGAGGCGACAGGGTACGCGCACTGGATTTCCACCTGCGCGGGAAGGACGGGTGGGGTCTTGCTGGCCGCTGATGGCCAACGGCTAATAGCTAACAGCTAACAGCTACTGGCTGACCGCTAGACGGCCGGCTGGCGTGGGCCAAACGTGAGCTATATTGCAAATGCAAGAGCCATTTGGCAGGCACATTTCTCTTGTCTTTTGCGGTCTGCTGCCGGCTCCGACGGACAATCTAAATCAGAACCGCGTGCCCGTTCGGGCGTTTGCAGCGGTTCGCGCTTTCGCGACTTTCCTGGGGGATTCCTTCCATGCGTACCACGCGAAACCTCTGCCGCTGCGCGCTGCGCGCGGCGCTCGTTGTTGCTCTGTTCGCCAACGTCAGTCAGGCCGGTCCCCGTCGCGGAGGCGACGCGCGCGCCGGCGCGAACGAGAGGCTCCAGCAGTACGCGCCGGAGAATCAGCCGTTCACCGCGCAGTGGTATCTCGATCATCCGCAAGCCTGGCGGTACACGCATCCGCACGCCGATGCGTGGACGGTGGCGACGTTCGCCGGCGCGACGGCATGGCTGGGGCTGGCGGCCGCGCCGGCGACGGCTTCCTACAGCACCGTCTATGAGGCGGCCGTGGTTGCCCCGTCCGATGCCGAGCAGGTCGAATCGGCCGGCGACTTGGTGCACGAAGGGGACTTGGAACCGAACTCGACGCGAGCGGAAGATTGGTTGCCGCTGGGAGTGTTTGCCCTGGTGCCGCCCGACTCGGAGCGGGCGAATCACATGGTCCAGCTTGCGATCCACAAAGACGGCGCGGTGCAGGGCACCTACTACGACGTGCTCAGCGACGCCGGCCAGCCGATCTACGGCTCAGTCGATCCCCAGTCGCAGCGCGTCGCCTGGGCCGCCGGCAGCGGCGACGGCGTGATCTTTGAGACCACCTTGAGCAGCCTCACCCAGCCGCAAGGCACCGTGCTGCTCCACTTCCGCAACGGGCAAACGCAGAAGTGGCAGATTCTCCGCCAACAAGCCGCGCAGGATTGAGCGGCGGAAGCGGCAAAGTCTTGCTTTTCAGGGCAGAATGGGTATCGTGAAGCGGCCGGAGCGGGGGCGGGAGGCTGTAGGCTGCAAGCTATAGGCTGCGAGCTAGGCACAGTCGTCAGCGGCATACCGGCTTTCCGCTTTCCGCTTTTGTTGAGGACGGTGGATCAGAAATCGGGAAAGTTGAGCGAAAGGCCCGCATCTCCTAAATCCTTTCTGCCCTCCGCCTTCCGCCCTCCGCCTTTCCCCCCTGCGGGGCGCAGCGCCCCATGCGGCGTGCGGGCGGTCGGCGTAACACTTGACCGGCAAAGCATTTGCCCCAATGAGGCGCGTGGGCAGGGTGA
>CAYZVT010000071.1:0-15323 GCA_964481585.1 uncultured Pirellulales bacterium | reverse complement strand
AAAACGCGGGTCGAGCGTGATCGAGACCGGCTCTCCATCGTAGGAGATCGGCAGCTCGACGCGCGCCTGTCCGACTTCGGCGGCGTGACCGGCGAGCACGGCACTGCCGGCGCTAAAATCAAAATCGACGCCGCGGCTTTCGTCGCTGGTGACAATCGCCGCTTGCCGCACTGCCGAATGAAACGGCCCGACGGCTAGCTCGATCTGCTTCGCGCCCTCGCGGGTCGGGAAGACATCGCGCCAACGCGGGAAGCGGCCTTCGAGCAAGCGTGAGTAGATCGTGACGCGCGGGCTGCGGACCAGTACCTCGTTCTGCCGCGCCGCGACCTGCACTTCGCTATCCTCGGCCAAGGCCCGCTCGATCAATTGCATCGCGCGAACCGGCACGATAATCGTGTTGTCTCCCGAGACGTGCCCGCCGACACTCGTGCCGGCGCCTTCCATTTTCGCCAGACGGCGGCCGTCGGTGCCGACGGCGGTGATGCGGTTTTCCTCGAACTCCAGCAGCACGCCGCCCAGAGCGTAGCGGCTGCTTTCGTTGTCGGTCGCAAAGCCGGTGCGGCGGATGATCTCGCGGAACAGCCGCGCCGAGACTTCGTGGTACTTCTCCTCGTTGAACTGCGCGATCGCCGGAAACTCGTCGGGGTTCTCGGCCGGCAGGCGGAACTCGCTCCGTTCGCCCCGCACGAGCGTCCCCTTCTCGTCCGACTCCAGCCGCAGCGTCTCGTCGGAGCTTTCGCGGAGAATCGGTCCAAAGCGAGCCAGTGGCAGAATCGCCGCTCCCGGCACCTCGACCTCGACGCCCGGCACCGTGACGCGCACGCCGATTTCCAAATCGGTCGCCATCAGCGTGGTCGCTTCGGGCGTGACTTCGATCTTGACATTTTGCAGGATCGGCTTGGGACTGCGGCTGGGGGCGACGCTGGCGGCAGTCTGATAGGCGGCCAGCAGTTTTTCGCGATTGCAGCTAACTTTCATGGCGGGTCCTGGAGGTCTGCCGCAGCCCGATACAGGCACCCCACTTTCGTGGGGAACGCCAGAGGCTTTGCCACTCGGCTCGGTCGAATGTGTCTTGTCAAAGATAGATAGGAAATAGTCGTAGTAATAGTACGCCTTTTGCCCCGCTTGGTCGAGGGAGCTAAGGGGCCAAAAAACGCATTATTTTCCGGTATTTTTGCCGGTTTTGCTTCCTCGCTCGCTGTGCATAACTTGTCGCTCAAGGGTCGGTTCCCTGTCACCCGATTGTTGCCCGCGAAGCGGTTTGCTGCCGTTGCCGCACATCGTTGTTCGTGGGGAAATTTCTGACGCTGCGGGCCGACAATTTGCCGACAGGTTTTCCACGGCTCAAGCTCCGAGCACCTTGCGGCCTGGGTTATTTGGTGAGGCTCTTTTGGAGTTTGGCTATCGTTTGCCGCGTGGGCGGATCGCTGTGCATCAGCTTCTCCACCTTGCGGCAGCTATACAGGGCGGTCGTATGGTCGCGTCCGCCGAACAGACCGCCGATCTGCTCCAGGCTTTGCCCGGTGAGCTGACGGATGAGGTACATGGCGATGCTGCGTGCGGCGACGACAGTGCGATTGCGGGAACTTCCTTTCAGGTCGCTCGGCTTGAGCGAGAACTGCTTGGCGGTCGCCGTGAGGATGGCGGTGGCCGAAGGTTGATCCCGGGTGCCCCGATCGGCCAGGAAGCGACGGGCGCGGGGCGAGTCGATCGTGGGACTACTAGCGAGTTGCAGGAGCGACTGCAATAGCTCCGGCACGCTCGCGGCGAGTTGGCCCGCCAGAGCTTCGGCGGCTTGCGGGGCCAACTCGATTCCCTTGGCGGCGGCCAGTTCTTCCAGAATTGCCCGCCGCGCTCGCACGCCCGGTAGCGAAAGCGTCAGCACCAGTCCGCCCGCAAGTCGGCTCGCCAGTGCCGCCGGGAACTGCTCCAGTTCCACAGGCGGGGTGCGTGAAGTCACCACCGTCGCGGCGCCGCGCTGCTCCAGCGCATCGAGCGTGAAAAGCAGCTCTTTCAGCGCCGGCGGCTTTTTGGCGAGTTTTGTTAGATCGTCGAGAACGAATAGCTCGGCTGACCGCATACGACTGCGGAAGCTGCGGACGGTATCGCTCTCGATCGCGGCGGCAAACTGTTTGGCAAACTCGCTGCCGGTGAGATAAACCGCTTCGCCCGGCTGGCCCGTTTCGCTCCAGCGGCGCGCGATCCCCTGGGCGAGATGCGTCTTGCCGACGCCGCTCGGGCCGAGTAGCAGCAAGGGGCTGAAGCGCGGCTGTGCCGGATCAAGCACGCCTTCGACGGCGACGGCGACGAGCAAGTTCTCAGGCCCGGCGTAGAACGAGCGCAGCGCGAGTGGCTGAGCCGAGCGCGCGGAAAATCCACCGCCAGCTCCTAGCGCCACTCCGGGCAGAGGAATCGATGCCACCGAGCTTGCCACAAAAACCGCTCACCGCGAGAGAAGCCCACTCTGCCGCCCGCTCCGAAAATGCCCTCGGCGCGCTCGCCGATCGGCCGCTGCGGACGGCAACTGGAAAGAAGCGACTAGTATAGCGGTTTTGTTGCCCGAGCGGGAGAGCTTTCGACCGATTTTCGGCCGCTTTCGCGCTGCCGCAACTCATTGCACACCAGCAAGATGCGCTCGACCGCTTGATCGACTTCCGCCGCCGTGTTTTGACAGCCGAAACTCAGCCGCAGCGCGCCCTCGGCGAGCACCTTCTCGACCCCCATCGCCAGCAGCACCGGCGAGGGCTGACTGGAACCGCTGGCGCAGGCCGCGCCAGCCGAACAGGCCACGCCCTTGAGGTCCAGCGCCATGAGCAGCCGCTGCCGATCCAGCCCCGGAAAAGAAACGCTCGTGGTGTGAGGCAATCGCTCGGCTTGCGAGCCATGAATGACCACCTCCGGCCAACCCGCCCGCAGACCCGCTTCAAGCCGATCGCGGAGGTCCGTCAGATGCGCGTGCCGCGCGGCCGCGTTCCGCTGCCAAAGCTGGAGGGCCTTGTGCATGCCGATCACCAACACGACCGGCTCGGTTCCCGGCCGCAGCCCGTCCTGCTGATGCCCACCAAAAAGCAGCGGCTGGAGCTCGACCCCGTGGCGCACGACGAGCGCGCCGATGCCGCGTGGGCCATGAAACTTATGTGCCGCGCAGCTTAGCGCGCTGACGCCCAGCGCGCGGAAGTCGACCGGCAACTTGCCGACGACCTGCACGGCGTCGGTGTGCGACGGGATGCCTCGGGCGCTACAGCGCGCGGCGATTTCTGCGACCGGCTGTAAGACGCCGGTTTCATTGTTGCCGAGCATCACGCTGACCAGCCGCGTGTCGGGCGTGAGCATCTCATCGAGTTCACTCACGCGCACCACGCCGCTGCGATCGACGCCGAGCCGCGCGAGCTGCCAGCCTTGCGCGACCCGCGCTTCGGCGGTATCGTTGACACTGGGATGCTCGACCGCCGAAATCAGGAGGCGGCCCGGCGAGCGCGCCAGCCCGCGCAGGGCGAGATTGTTCGCTTCGGTGCCGCCACTGGTGAACACGACGCGGTCGGCGTGGAAGCGGGTCATGTCGGCGCCGAGAATCGTTCCGATCCCCTCGCGGGCATCTTCCAGTGCCGCACGGGCCGCTCGTCCGGCGGCGTGCTGGCTCGACGGATTGGCGTAGCCCCGCGCATACGCCTCGTGCATGGCATCGGCGACTTCCGGCCAGATCGGCGTGGTGGCGTTGTTGTCGAGATAAATCGGCTGCATAGGACGATTATACAGCGGTTCGCTCATTCTCGTCGCCCCTCGCTGGCGAGCAACGCTTGCCGGTTCGCGCCGCGTGACCTTGATTGATTCGGCGCGAAAGCACGCTCGGCACGTTTTCTGCACGCCAGCGAGTGCGTAAGGTGGTGACCGCCCAGCCGTCGACGATGATATGACACCCATTGAGGAAAAACCGTCATGCCAACCCGTCAGCCTTCGATTCCCGACCGTCCGTTTGTGATGCACATGAGTTGGCAGCGGCTGTTGTTTATGCACTGGCCGCTACCGCCGAAAGCGCTCCAGCCGCTGCTGCCGCGTGGCGTTGAGCTAGAGACGTTCGAGGGGCAGGCTTGGCTGGGCGTGGTCCCCTTCTTGATGCGGAACGTTCGTCCGCGCCTGGTGCCGCCGATTCCGGGGCTGTCGGCTTTTCCGGAACTGAACGTGCGGACCTACGTCCACACGCCCGGCGGCAAGCCAGGAGTCTGGTTCTTCAGTCTCGACACCACCAGTCGCTTGAGCGTTTGGGGCGCGCGGTGGAGTTTTCGCCTCCCCTATTATCTCGCGCGGATGCAGGTCGAAACCGCCGGCAGCGTCGTCCACTATGCCAGCCGTCGCGTTCACCGCGAGGCCCCACCGGCCACCTTTCGGGCACGCTATTGGCCGACGGGGGAAGTCTTTCATGCGGCGGAAGGAACGCTCGACAACTGGCTCACCGCGCGGTGGTGCCTGTATTCGGTCGACTCCCAGGGCCGTATCTATCGCGGCGACATCGCCCATCAGCCCTGGCCGCTGCAGCCGGCGCGCGTTGAGGTGCAAGAGAACACGATGAGCGCCCAACTTGGAGTCGCACTCCCCGACCAGCAGCCGCTTTTGCATTACGCGCAGCGCGTCGACGTGCGGGCTTGGGCGCCGGAGCGGGTTGCGTAGTGGGGTACGATGGTGGGTAGGCCCACGTAGTTCCGGCGAACAGCCCGTCATTCCCGCGCCCACCACGTCGTTCCCGCGCAGGCGGGAATCCAGACGGTGGACCCTGCGCTCCTAGATTCCCGCCTGCGCGGGAATGACCGGTTCCCCTGATAATGATTCGACTGGCCCGCTCGCCAAAACTCCTGTTGGTGCGATCTGACCATTGCGGCTATGATCCGGCCCTCGTGGGTCGCGGAGTTGGGGACGCCGCAGGAAGCGGCGCGGCCTTCGGGTATCCCCTGCTGGGCTAGCGAAGGGAGTCGCAGACGATGCCGTCTCAGACCTTAGTGTTCTTCCGCGCGCTGACGATGCTCGCCGCACTGGTGGCTTTTCCGCTCTACGCCCTGCAAGGAGGCCAGGTGCCGGACGAGGTTTGGGACCTGGTCGGCAGGGTCCGCGAGCGGGCGGCCGAACTGGTGGCGGCGACGCAGCCGCCGGCGACGACCGCTCCGCCGCCGCTCGACGTGCAGCTTCGGCATCCGGGGATGACAAGCCAGGCTCCGGCGAGGGCAACTCCGGCGGCTGCCGAGTATGCGCCGCCGGCAGAGGTGACGCCGGCTGCCGCCTACTCGCCCCCGGCGGTGGTGCCCGCTTCCTACGCTGCGGTGCTGCCGGAGCCGCAGATGGCCGAAGCGCCGCCCGCCTCTGCGAGCGAACCATTTGAGGCGATTCAGACGCGGCTGAAAGCGCTGGGCGCGACCTCGTACGCGCTGGAGACCTGGGGCACCGACGGGATGCTCTATCGCTTCCAAAGTGACGTGGCGATCCATGGCGATCCGAACTTCCACCGCCATTTTGAAGCGATCGGCGACGATCCGCTGGCGGCGATGCAAGACGTGCTCGTCCAGGTCGAATCGTGGCGCAGCGAATCCCGCTGATCGGCACGCGGCTGTCCGGCGTGGAAAATTTCCCGCGTAGCCTCGCCCGGCTGCTTTTCCTTTGCCGCGTTGCCCCTACAATGGCGCACCCTGAACCGACTTGGCGCGCCGCAAGCAGCAGAGCGTAAGGCAGATGGGGCGATTTTCTCAGACACTCGGCGAGCGATTACCGAGCGTGGCGCTGCGCTATCAAGCGCCCCGGCCGGGCGTAATCTGGCCGCCACAGCCGTCGCGGGCCGCCGCTTGGAGTTCGCGGGCTGAAACGCCTGCCCCGCAACCGGCCAGGGGGGAGCCGGGCGACCGCGCGGCGGAATTGGCCCGCGTCGAGGCGGTACTTTTTCTCTCCCGCGAGCCGGTTCCGAGCCGAAAATTGGCGCAGTGGGCCAACTTGGCCGATGGAACCCTGGCCCGCAGCCTTGTCCGCCAACTCCGCAAGCAATACGATGCCCGCGGCACCGCCTTCCAGGTGGAAGAAGTGGCCGGCGGCTTCCAACTGCTGACGCGGCGGAAATTTGCTCCCTGGCTGCGACGGCTCGAACAAGTGCCGAGCGAAACGCGGCTCTCGCAGCCGGCGATGGAAACGCTGGCCGTGGTGGCCTATCGCCAGCCGGTATTGCGAGCCGAAATTGAAGCCATTCGCGGCGTGCAGTGCGGAGAAATCCTGCGGCAACTGATGGAGCGCGATCTGGTGCGAATCGTCGGCCGCGCGGAAGAACTCGGCCGCCCCTTTCTTTACGGAACCACGAAGCGCTTTTTACAATTGTTCGGCCTCAAGCATCTCGACGAAGTTCCCCGTGCGGAGCAGTTTCGGCAGTCGGGGTCCCCGGTTGCAAACCCTGCCCCGCCCGGTAATGATACTCAGTCTGAAAACGACTCCGACCAAACCACTGATAGCGACCAGGAGGTGCCTGCGGTGATGACTCAAGATCAGTTCGAGACGGAAGAGCTCCTCGCTCCGGCCACCCTGCTGGCGACCGACCTTGCCGCGCCGCGGGCGCTCGCCTACGAGGAGGAAGAAGACCTCGAAGACGAAGAGTACGAGTACGAAGACGACGAGGAAGATGAATACGAAGACGAGGACGACGAAGATTACGAAGAAGAAGATGAGGAAGACGAAGACGACGAGGAAGAAGAGGACGAAGAACTAGAGGGAGATTGGGAAGAAGTCGAGGACGAAGAAGAAGAGGATGAAGAGGACGAGGACGACGAAGAAGACGAAGATTACGACGAGGATGAGGACGAAGAGTACGAGGACGAAGACGACGAGGATTGGGATGAAGAGGACGACGAAGATTGGGAGGAAGACGAGGACTAGCTGCCCGCTGTGACCGTCGCCGCGGATTCCCAAGCCCTGGTTCAAACGCCAGGGCTTTTTCTTTGCGCGCCGATCGAGGTACTCGCTTGCGGCGAGGGGGATTGCTTAGTCGCGGATCTGGAACAGACGTTTGAGCGATTCGAGCAGCCCATGCGGCGGACCGTTGCGGGCTTCGTCGCGGAGCGATTCCAGCGGCGGGTGAAGCAGCTTGTTGACGAGCCGATCGAATGAGCGGGCAATCTCGCTGCGCTCGCGGTCGTCCAATTCCGGCAGCTTATTAAACAGCCGCCGCAGTTCGCTTTCTTTCGGCTCCTGCCAACTGTCGAGCAGCCCACGAATGATCGGCGCGGTCGTGCGGTGGTACAGCCCAGCCATGAAGGCTTCCGTCTCCTCCTCGACAATCGCCAGCGCGCGCGGCAGCTCTTTGTCGCGGAGCTTGCGGTTCCGCTCGCAGGCGGCCGCGAGGTCGTCGATCGAGTACAGGTAAACGCCGAGACAATCACTATCGTGGTCGATCGCCGGGTCGAAATCGCGCGGCAGCGCCAGATCGAGAATGAAGATCGGACGCTGGAAGCGGTGCGGATTGACGTGCTGTTTGTAGGCGTCGAGCGTCACGACCGGCTCGCTCGCGCCGGTCGTCGAGACGACGATGTCCGCCTTCACCAGTGCCGCGTAAAGTTCGTCCCAAGGAGCAACGCTGCCGCCGTAGGACTTGGCGAGCGCCTCGGCGCGCTGGCGGCTGCGATTGATGAGCGTGATGTGCCGCGCCCCTTCTTGCTGCAGATAGCGGAGCGTCTCCTCGCCCATCTCGCCCGCGCCAATCAGCAGAATCTCTTTATCGGCGAAGTCCTCGAAAATTTGGCTGCCGAACTCCGCCACGGCGATGCTCGGGATGCTTACGCGCCGCTGGTGAATCGCGGTCTCGGTGCTCACCCGCCGCGCGACTTTCACGGCCGCCTGAAAAACGCTGTGCGTGAGCGGCCCGGTGCTCGCCGATTCGTTGGCGAGCTGGTACGCCTGCTTCACTTGCGACAGGATCTGCGGCTCGCCGATGACCATGCTATCCAGACTCGCCGCGACCATGAACAGATGCCGCGCCACGTCGTCGCCCGAATGCTCGAACAGATCGTCGAAGATCTCGTTCGCCGGAAGCTGATGCCAGTGGGCGAGAAACTCGACCACCTCCTCATGCGAAGGGCTGGCCTGCGCATCCTGGCTCGCCGCGTACATCTCGACGCGATTGCAGGTGGAAAGCAACACCGCCTCCGTCTTCGGAAACCGCTTCCGCCACGCCTGCAATGCCGCCCGCGCCTGCGCCGGGCTAAACGCCAGCCGCTCGCGCACCGCTACATGCGAGACGTGATGGGAGCAGCCGATGACCTGGAGCTTCATGGCGAACCTCCAGGCGGCAAACGGAAAGCGGAAAGCGGAAAGCCGGGCTGACGCCAGGAGCAGCACGCGGTCGGCTCGCCTACTGCGGCAGCACCGCTTTCCGCTTTCCGCTTTCCGCTTTCCCCACTGCCGTGTTGGCTACTGCCAAACAGCAACGCGCCCAAGACGATCAGCAGAAAGCCGAAACTCGCCACGGTGAGGTAGGCAACTTTGCGGCCGCGGCGCGCGGCTTGGTAGAGCAGATTGAAGGCGGCGGCGGCGGCGAGCCAGAGGAGCATCAGCGTCGAACTGAGAATGACCGGATCGTACCAGGGAATCGTATCGAACCCCTCTTGAAGCTCGATGCGATTGAGCACGATGCCTGAAACGAATCCGATCCCCACGAAAAGGACCGAGATCAGGATGGCGCGGCTGTTGACCCGTTCGAGCCATTCGAGACTGGGCAGGCGAAAGCGGGGGGAGATGATTTTGTGCTTGAGGCGGTACGCCTGCACCAGATACATCAGCCCGGCGACGAAGCCGCCCATCACGGTCACGGTCCCCAGCAGCAGGCTCGCGCCGTGGACGTTGCCCCAGAACCGCGACGCCCGCACCACCGCGAAGGGCTGCTGGTCGGCGAACTGCGCGGCCCCGACCAGCCCTAGCATCAGCGGCAAGACAAACAGCCCGACCGACGCCTTGGGGTAATAGGCCTCCAGATGAAAGTAGACCGCGGCGAGCGTCCAAGCGGCCAGCAGATACCAGTCATAGGGACTGGAAAGCGGCGAGGCCTCGCTCTCGACCGCGCGCAGCGCCAGATACACCGTATGCGTCGCCAGCCCGACGACCACAAAGCCGATCTCCAGCACGCGCCGCAGCGGACTGGTCCAAAACGGGCGGACGATCTCTAGCGCCAGCGCGATCGCGTAGCTACTTGCAAAACAGACGATGCTGATGCCAGAGAACATGAGGAGCCAAGCCGGGGCGGACATGGAGGAAACGTAGCAAGGGGAGCACGGCCATCGCCGTGCTATGGGGCTTCGCCGTCGAGCCCGTATTCCTTCAACTTCTTGTGGAGCGTGTTGCGGTTGATGCCCAGCTTGGCGGCGGCTTTGATCTGTACGTTGTCGCAGGCGGCCATCACCTGGGCGATCAGCTCGCGCTCGACGCGGTTGACGATCTTGGTGTGCAGGCTGTCTTCGTTCGGCCCCGCCGTTCCCAATCCAAGCTGAACGAGATCCGACGTGAGCGTTTCCAGATCGACCGTACGAGTGCGCGAACTGCGAGGGCGCTCTGAACCCGTTACGGTTTCCGGAAGCAAATCGACCGTCAATTCGTCGCCGGGAGCCATCACGACCGCGCGTTCGACGTAGTTTTGCAGCTCACGCACGTTGCCCGGCCAGTGGTAGTCTTGCAGCGCCGTGAGGGCCTTGTCTTGGATATGGGCGACGTAGCGGTCATTTTCTTCGTTGTAGATCGTCAGGAAATGGCCCACCAGCGCCGGAATATCCTCGCGCCGCTCGCGCAAGGGGGGCAAGTCGATCGGCACGACGTTCAGCCGATAGTAAAGGTCCTCGCGGAATCGTTCGGCCTCGACCTCCTCCATCAGATGCCGGTTGCTCGCCGCGATGACGCGCGTATCGACGCGAATCGTCTGCGTGTCGCCCACCCGCTCGAACTCGCGTTCTTGCAGCACGCGGAGCAGTTTGACTTGCAGCTTGCCGGTCGTGGAATTGATCTCATCCAAAAAAATCGTGCCCGTATGGGCGGCTTCAAAACGGCCGGTGCGATTTTTCACCGCTCCGGTGAATGCGCCGGCGACGTGCCCGAACAGTTCGCTCTCCAGCAGGCTTTCGCTCAGCGCCCCGCAGTTGACCTTGATAAAGGGGCCGTGGCTACGGCGGCTGAGTTGATGCACCGCCTGGGCCACCAGTTCCTTGCCCGTTCCCGTCTCGCCCAGCAGCAGCACCGACGCCTTTGACTGCGCCACCTGGCGCGTCAGCCGATACACGTCGCGCATGGCCGCACTCGCGCCGATAATCCCAGGCAGCGGCGGCACGCTTTCGTCGTGATAGGACATGGGGGACTAGGGACTGGGGCCGGGGGGCTAGGGACCAGGGATTGGCGATCAGCGGTCAGATCGGAACTTTTCCGCCCTCCGTCCTCCGCCTTCCGCCTTGCTGCCGCTTTCCGCTTTCCGCTTTCCGCTTTCGGCGTCGCTCGTCCGCGCTTCAATCGCATCGAGGATCGACGCCCGCACCTGTTGGGTCTGCTTGTCGAGCGTGGCGCTGGAATTATAGACGTCGTACTGGCGCAGAATCTCGTCGGTCGTTAGAAGTAGGCCGTGCTCGGCAACGCTTTGGCGGAACGCTTCGGCTGCGGCGCGGCGGGCTGCGATTGGCCCGGTGGCGCGGCTGGCCAGTTCGACCAGCGCCCGCTGCGCAGCGGCCGTACCGAGCGCACCGAGAACCGGAGCCGCCTCTTGCGTCAGCGCGGGAGCATGCAGCGCGCGCTGGGCGTGAGGGACGAGACTCCGCAAATCGTAGAAGTGGGCATTGCGGGCGACAAGCTCGCCAATCCACGTCAGCGCCTGCTCCGCTTGCCGAGCACGCTCCTCCTGGCCGATCGCGCTGCGGCCGCGCCGCGCGTCGATCTGTTCCAAGTACCGCGCCAGGGTCTCTGCGCTGTGCGGCATCGGCAGCGCGAGCGTCAGCGGATCGCCGGCCGCGATGCGCTCGACCCGTGGCAAATCTTCCACGGATGCCAGAACCCCGATCGGCACGCGCCGCGTGCGCGGGTCGCGGCGCAACTGGTAGAGCAGCTCGCGGAGCGGCGGCTGCTGGATCGCGGAATGAATCAGCACCAGATCGGCGTCGGCGGCGAGTGTCGCTTGACTGAGCACATCGCGGCCGGAGGAAGCGACGCTCGTTTCGTAGCCCAGCGGGCTGAGCAGTGCCGCGAGGTCTTGCCCCTGGCTTACGCGGGGATGGCCGACGATCGCACGCGGCTCCCCCGCCGAGCCGGCGAAATGGCCGAGCGCGTCGGCGACATGGCTTGAGCCGGGGTAAGGCTGCGTCGGGCCAAGCTCCATAATCGCCGCCAGGGCCGCAAACCGCAGCCGACGATCACCCTGCTGGACGGCCTGAACCAGCGGCGCCGGCTCTCCGCTTCCCGTTACCAAGAGTGCCGGCGTGCCCGCATCGCCCAAAATCTCGGCCGCCGCGATTGCCGCGCCGTAGTAACCTTGCTCGGTGGCGAACTGGAGCAGCGTTTCCAACTCGGCGAGCGAGAGCGCCCTCTCGGCTTCCGCCCGCGCCGAGCCGGCCTCGGCCGCCAGGGGCGACTCGTAGCCGCCGAGCATCTTGGCCGCTTCCAACTGCGCGGTGAAGTGCAGCAGACGAACCTGCGGGTCTTGCGGGGCCAGCGCGTAAAGGTACGGCGTCAGCCGCGCGGCGTAGAGCATCGCCAGGTCGTCGGCTGCGACTGTCTGTAACTGGACTTGCTGCTTCGCATCATCCCAGATCCACAGTTCGACCAGTCCCTGATGGTCCGGTTCGCGCGGCCGTACGCGCGCAAAATATTTTTGCACCTGACGCAAGAGCACCGGCTGGGCGTCGGCGGCCGTTGGCGCCGCACCCAAAATCTGCCGCAGCGCCTGCTGGGCGGCGGCGCGAACCGGCTCGGCTTCGCTGGCGACTGCCGGACCAATCAGAAAATACGTCGCCTCGCTGGTACGCAGCACGCCGAGCACTTCAATCGCATCGGCCCGAAGTCGAGCACTGTCGCTTTCGAGCGCTCCCAGCAGCGGCCCGACGGCCATGAAGCCCATCTGTACCAAGGCGGATTTTAGATGCCGCCGCGCTTCGGGCTGCTCCGCACGGGCCAGGGCGGTTAACAGCGCCGCCACCGCATCCGTCTTCGCCTCGCGCAGTCCTGTGACCGCGGCGCGGCGGCGAGCGGGATCGGAGTTTTGTGCGTCGGTGACGAGCGCTGCCAAGCGCTGGGGATCGCGGGCACGATTGTCGGCCGCCACGAGCATCGACGCCACGAACTGCTTTGCTTCTTGCTCTAGCTCTGGTTTGTTAATCAGCCGCAGCAGTTCGCCGCTGCCGAGGTGGTCTACCACCTCGGCCAACGCCGCCTCATCCGGCTTGGCCTGTTGTAGCGTTTCGAGCATCTGCTGGGCTTCGGCCGGCGCGCCGAGATCGTAAAGCGTGATGACCGCCCGCAGCACCTCGGCCGGCGTGTTCGGTTTGGACTCCAGCACCGTTTGCACCGCCGGATCGACGGGCGCCGGTTCCACCTCTTGCGCAAAAGCGACCTGCCCCACGAGTGCTGCGGCGAGAAGTGCGGTCAACAGCCGGTGGCGGACAAACATCAGAGGCTCCAGAGTAATTTCGACGGGCGAGACGGGACGATACGGTTTTTTGGTTTGCCCAATCGCTCCGCGACTGGATGTGGGTTTCTGGCCGGCGGCGATCGTGCTCCGTACCGGCTAGACGTCCTAGCCTGCGAGCCGCGCTTGCCAAGCGGCAAGCTGCTGGTCGACCTGCTCGGGTGCGGTGGAGCCGTAGCTGACGAACGCCCGCACGGCGTTTTCGACCCCGAGCACTTTAAAGACACTCTCGTCGAGCGTCGGGTCCATCTCCTGAAAGTCGGCCAGCGTTAGATCCGCCAACCGCGCGTTGCGCTCCATCGCCGTGCGCACGAGACGACCGATCATGTGGTGCGCGGTCCGCTGCGGCGTGCCGCGACGGATGAGGTATTCCATCAGCGTCGTGGCATCGAGGTAGCCCTGGTCGAGCCGTGACTCGATGGCCGGCGCATTTAGCTCCGTCCCGGCGACGAGCGGCGCGGCCAGTTCGAGCGAAGCGTGAACCGTATCGAACGAATCAAACAGCCGCTCCTTATCCTCTTGCAGATCGCGGTTGTACGCCAGCGGCAAGCCTTTGATGAGCACCAGCAGGCTTTGCAGGTTGCCGAGGACGCGGGCCGTCTTGCCGCGAACGAGTTCCAGCACGTCAGGATTGACCTTCTGCGGCATGATCGACGAGCCGGTGCAAAACGTCTGCGGCAGCTTGAGGACGTTGAACTCGCTAGTCGACCAGATGATCCATTCTTCCGCCCACGTGCTCAGATGCTCGGCGACGAGCGCCAGGCAGAAGGCGAACTCGACCACGAAGTCGCGGTCGCTCGACGAGTCGAGGCTGTTGGCGACCACGCCCTCAAAACCGAGCCGCCGGGCTACGTCGTGGCGGTCGACCGGCAGCGACGTGCCGGCCAGCGCCGCCGTGCCCAGCGGCAGTTGATTCACCCGCCGCCGACAATCCACCAGCCGCTGCCGATCGCGCTCCAGCTTTTCCACATACGCGAGGTAATAGTGCGCGGCGAGCACCGGCTGCGCCCGCTGCAAGTGCGTGTAGGCGGGCAAGATCGTCTCGCGGTCGCGCAGCGCATTGGCCAGAAATGCCCGCTGCACGTCGCGGAGACGATCGCCGATCGCGTCAATGCTATCACGGGTCCAGAGCCGCAGATCGGTCGAGACTTGATCGTTGCGGCTGCGGGCGGTGTGCAGCTTGCGGCCGACGTCGCCGATTCGCTCGACCAGCGCCGACTCGATATTCATGTGGACATCTTCCAATTCGACGGCGAAGGGGAAGCTCCCCTGCTCAATCTCCTGGCGAATGGCCGTCAGATGCTGCTCAATCTGCTGGCACTCCTCGGCCGACAGCAGCCCGACGCCGGCCAACATCTGCGCATGAGCGATCGAGCCGCGAATATCGTGGGCGTAGAGACGGCGGTCGAAGCTCACGCTCTCGGTGAACTGCTGCACCCGCCGGTCGGTCGCCTCCTGAAACACGCCGCCCCAGGTCTTCTGTGCCACGCGCTGTCCTCGAATCGTCTAAACGAAGGGTTTGCGAATATCGACAACCCATTAAGTCTAAACGGCTTAGGGCGAATTGTCAAAGCAGCGAGCAGGCTGGAACCGACAAAGCCGGAAGTGCGACCGCAACTGGGCGACAAGTTGTAACAAATAAAAGAGTTGGGAGCGCGGGTGCCCGTGGGCCGAGTTACCGCTGCCCGCTCATTGTGCAGCGACGGCGGCTCCAGCGGTTACACCCCGGCTTCTTGCTACCCGCAGCGCGGGCGGCATAAGAATAGGTTGAGCGACGGCCGCTGCCGAAGTCGCCGCCAATTACCCTCGGCCGTGATGCGAATCCAAGACGGGAGGCTCGCAGTGGCGACCGCCAAAGAGCACTTTGTGGTGGATGAGCATGGCAACAAAACGGCCGTTTTGCTCGATATCGAGCGGTATCAAGAGTTGATCGAGGCGCGGGAAGAGATTAGAAGCGCTCCGCGCCTACGATGCAGCGAAAGCATCCGGCGACGAGGCCACTCCCGTTCGATCAGGCGGTGCGTGAGATCGAGAGTGGGCGTCCGTGAGCTAGCTCAGCGCGCCCTGCATCGCCGCCTGGGCCGAGGGTAATTCTGGCAGCGCGCACGGAGAGGGCATGGCGTCGGGTGACGCTTCGCGGTCGAGCGTGGCGGCGAATTGCTCGACCAACTCACGATCGTGGAGGCCGCGCGCCGCCTCGTCGCGGAGGATCTGGAGCCCTTGCTCGCGGCTCATGGCGCGGCGATAGACGCGATCGGTGGTCAGCGCGTCAAAGACATCGGCGACCGCCATGATTTGGGCAGTAATCGGCACTTCGCTGCCGCGGAGTCCGAGCGGGTAGCCGGAGCCGTCGAGCCGTTCGTGATGAAACCGCACGGCGGGCAACGATTCGCTAAACGTGCGCATCGGACGCAGCAGCTCGTAGCCGATCTCGACATGGCTTTCGATGATCCGCCGCTCGTCGGGCGTGAGTTTCCCCGGCTTGAGCAGGATTGCGTCGGGCACCGCGATTTTGCCGATATCGTGGACCACCCCCGCGCGGCGCAGCCCGTCGGTTTGTGGCGCGGAAAGTCCCAGCGCCGTCCCCAGCGCGACGGCGTAATGGGACACGCGCTCGACATGGCCGCCGGTGGAGGGGTCGCGGTTTTCCACGGCCCGC
>CAYZVT010000070.1:0-15437 GCA_964481585.1 uncultured Pirellulales bacterium | reverse complement strand
CCACTGCTGGACAAGCCAGCTGTGGCACCCGGTGCATGCATCCCGCGCAGCGACTTTCTCTGGCGTCGGCCTGCTGGAAGCCGCAAAATGGGACCAATCCCAGCGCGGGCGGACGGCGACGGTCCGCTTGCGCGGGGGGGGTGCTTCGGCGCGCTCCCTAAGCCCACCCGTCTTCCTCCGCCCGTACAAGAAGCCGCATGTCCACTCCTTCCGCTCCTTCTGGCGCGCGCGGCTTGACCGCCGTGCAGTGGCTCATCTGTTCGATCGCCGCCCTCGGCTTCGCATTCGACATTTACGAATTGCTGATGCTGCCGCTCATTGCGCGGCCGGCGCTGCTGGAGCTGACCGGTGCGGCGCCGGGAACGCCCGAGTTTGCGTATTGGGTCGGGATGCTGTTCTACGTGCCGGCGATGGCCGGGGGCATCTTCGGTTTGCTCGGCGGCTACTTGACTGACCGTCTCGGTCGGCGGCGCGTGCTGACCGGCAGCATTTTGCTCTACGCCACCTCGGCATTTGCCGCCGGCTTTTCCACCAGCATCGAAATGCTCCTCGTGCTCCGCTGCTTCACGTTCGTCGGCGTGTGCGTCGAGTTCGTGGCGGCCGTAGCTTGGCTGGCGGAACTGTTCCCCGACCGAGATCAGCGCGAAAGCGTGCTCGGTTTTACGCAGGCTTTCTCCTCGATCGGCGGCTTGCTGGTGGCCTTCGCCAACACGCTGGCGATTTCTTACGCGGCCGATCTGCCGGCGATTGCGATGCCGAGCTTTTTGACTGGGCTGCTAGGCACCGTCGACGAACCTCATGCGGCGTGGCGGTACACGCTCATGTCGGGCTTGATCCCGGCGATTCCGCTGATTGTAATTCGTCCGTTCCTGCCCGAGTCGCCGCAGTGGCAAGCCAAGAAAGCCGCCGGCACGCTCAAGCGTCCGAGCCTGGCGGAGATTTTCGCCCCCGGGCTGCGCCGCACGACGCTCGTCACGACCGTACTGTTTGCCTGTAGCTACGGCGCGGCTTTTGGCGGACTGCAACAAATTCCGCAGATGCTGCCCGGCGTGGCCGAAGTGAAAGCCGCAGCGCTCGAAGCTCCCGAAGCCGAGCGGAAGCAGGTCTACCAGCATGCCGCAGCGAATTACGCCAAGATTCAAGAAATGGGCGGGCTTGCCGGGCGCGTGATTTTGGCCGTGCTGGCAGTCATTATCATTGGGCGGCGGAGGCTGCTGCGGTTCTTTCTCACGCCGGGCTTGATCGTGCTGCCGGCGATGTTCTTGCTGTTTGCCCAAGGAATCAATCCCGTGCTCGTGGGACCGGTGCGGCTGCTGCATGTGCTACTGTTTCTCTCCGGCGTACTCGTCGTGGCGCAGTTCAGCTTTTGGGGCAACTACCTGCCGCGCGTCTACCCGTTGCACCTGCGCGGCACGGGCGAGAGCTTTGCCGCGAACGTGGGCGGGCGGATGATCGGCACGTCGTTCGCCTGGGTCACGCAGGCGTTGTCGGTGCAGGCCTTCATCCCCGGCGCGACGCCGTTTGCCAAAATGGCCTGCGCGGCCGCTCTGGTCGTCTTGAGCGTCTACGCCGTGGGCAACATCGCTTGCTTCTGGCTCCCCGAACCGCCCCGCGAAGACCTGCCCGAGTGAGGCTCAAAGACCGGCGTGAGCGGTCAGATACTAGCTAGTCGCTGTAAGCTATTAGCTGTTAGCCCTCAGGAGGCTGCAACATCCGACCTTCGCGAAGGCGGCAGGCCAGAGGCGAGCCCTTACGGTTTGGATTCCCGCCTGCGCGGGAAGGATGGGTTTCGTGAGAAAAAATAGGAAGGTTGCATCTGCTGATGCCTGACGGCTCATAGCTGATAGCTGACAGCTATTAGCTCCCTTCTAGATTCCCGCCTGCGCGGGAAGGACGGTAGCGCGGAAAGCACTTTCGGATTCCGGGCACCTGGGCATGGCGATTGCATGCTGCCGGGGCGAATTCAAGTTTTCCCCACCGAAACGCCCCAACCGCGCCACGAGGAGTTCCGCATGGCCCCCTTGCATAACACCCATAGCATCACCGTCGGCTATCTGCTGTGGATCTTTGGCTTTACCGGCTCGCACCGCTTCTACTACGGCAAGCAGATCACCGGCATCATCTGGCTGCTGACCGGCGGGCTGTTTTTGATCGGGTGGATCATCGACCTGTTTCTCATTCCCAACATGGATCGTCGCGCCGATCTGCATTACGCTCCCGGCCGCTACGACTATACGGCCGCCTGGGTCTTGCTCACCTTTCTCGGCGCGTTTGGCATCCACCGCTTCTATCTTGGCAAGTGGCTCAGCGGCGTCGTCTATCTGCTTACCCTGGGCCTGCTCGGCTTGGGCGTGGTCTACGACTTTCTGACTCTCAACGAGCAGGTCAGCGACCTCAACCGCCAAGCGCCGGCCGTCGGCCGAGCCGCCGCCTGAGCGGCTCGTTTCGCCCCGCAACCGGGTTGAGCGGTCACACGCACTACGACTACAATCGTGTCTCCCCGGCCGGCGAAGCCCGACGTGCCGCATGATCCGACTCGCCTCGACTCTAGCTTTGCCCATTGCTGCTTGTGATCTGGTCGGTGGCTCTACTTCTGGTCGGACTGGTGGTGCTCACCGCGGGAGGCGAACTGCTGGTGCGCGGCGCCGCAGCGCTGGCCGTTGCCGCGCGGGTCTCCTCGCTCGTGATCGGCTTGACCGTCGTGGCGATGGGCACCAGCGCGCCGGAACTGGCAGTCTCGCTTCAGGCAGCCCTGGCCGGGCAGACCGATCTGGCGATCGGCAATGTCGTCGGCAGCAATATTTTTAACATTCTCGTCATCCTTGGAATTTCGGCACTCATCACGCCGCTGATGGTCACGAGCCAGCTGGTGCGGATCGACGTGCCGCTGATGATCGCCGCTTCGGTACTCGTGCTGGTGCTCGGGCTTGATGGCCGGCTCGGCCGCGTCGATGGAATGATCCTGGCGGCGCTGTTGGTGCTATACGTGACCTGGACCGTCTGGCAAAGCCGCCGCGTGGGGCGCGATGCGTTTGCCGAAGAGATCGAAGCCGAACTGCCGCGCGGGCGACAGTCGATTCTCGTGCAACTTCTGCTCATCGCCGGCGGGCTGATTCTGCTCGGCCTTGGCGCGCGCTGGCTCGTGGGCGGCGCGGTCACGATCGCGCGGCACTTTGGCGTGAGCGAATTGGTCATCGGCCTGACGATTGTGGCCGCCGGAACGTCGCTGCCGGAGGTTGCCGCCTCGATCCTGGCTACCGTGCGCGGCGAACGCGAGATCGCCGTCGGCAACGCGGTCGGGAGCAATCTGTTCAACCTGCTCGGCGTTCTCGGCCTGACCGCCGCGCTCGGCCCGGCTGGCATTGCGATTGCGCCCGAAATGCTGCGCCTCGATTTGCCGCTGATGATTGCCGTCGCCGTGGTGTTGCTGCCGATTTTGTATACGGGCGACCGAATTGCACGCTGGGAGGGAGGGTTGTTCGTCGGCTATTACCTGCTCTATACCGTCTATCTCGTGCTGGGTGCCACCGGCAGCCCCTGGGAGGATCAATTTGTCCTGGTCGTGGCCGTCGTTGTCCTACCGCTGACGGCCGTGATGCTTCTGATTAGCCTCGTGCGGATGCTGCGATCGTAGGGCTGTCGCTTTGAAGCAGGCTTGGCGGAATCGCCCCCTCCCCGCGAGGGCGAGAAGGACATGCTTACGTAGGAATGACCGGTGGTGCGAGAACGACGTGCTTGCGGCTATCCGAGTCCGTAGAGGCTTCCTAACTAGAACGCGCGGCCCCGTTTTGCGGTCAATCGGTGAAAAACCCGCAGACGGTCAACTTCCGGCCCACCCCTTGCGTAGCAGGAGGGGAGTCGGTCGCGGCCCGGTTGGCTTCGGCCTTGAAGCGTCATCCTGCGACGACGCAGTTCAGCGCCGAGGCGCCCCTGACCGCTGGATTCCCGCCTGACCTGAAATAGACGACCATGAAGCGATTTCTTGACAACGCGCGACGGATTGTTGTGGCCGTGATCGGGGGGACGGTGCTCTTGCTCGGAGTGCTGATGGTCGTTCTGCCTGGCCCAGGCTTCCTGGTGATCCTGGCCGGGATCGCCGTCCTGGCCACCGAATTCTATTGGGCGAAGGGCCTGCTGCGGCGAGTGAAGCGCCGCGCCGCGCAAGCCCGCCGCGCTAAGCTCCGCCGGCTCGGCCAGCAGCGGCATCGTCCTCCCGCCGCGTAAGCCCCCCCGCGCGCGCACTGCGCCTTTCCCGGATCGGGGTTCCGCCCTCACGTCATTCCCGCCTGCGCGGGAACGACACTCCCGGGCGCAGCTCGCTTCAAAGCGGTGGGGCAACGGCGTATAATTTTGATTGCCTCGTCCCGCACGTGCGGCATTATCGAGACCAGGATCGAAAGCAAAGGTCAGCTCGCGATGCTCTCCCAAACCGCCGAATACGCGCTGCGTGCCATTGCTTTTCTCGCCGACCAATCTCCCGAAGCGCGCACGACCGGGCAGATCGCCAAGGCGACGAAGGTGCCTCAGGCGTATCTCTCGAAGGTGCTCCAAAGCCTCAGTCGCGGGGGGCTGGTCCACTCGCAGCGCGGCACCGGCGGAGGCATTTCACTCGCCATCGCTCCCGACCGGCTGACCGTGCTCGACGTGGTGAACGCGGTCGATCCGATTCGCCGCATCCGCGAGTGTCCCTTGGGACTGGCTTCGCATGGCGTGCGCCTCTGTCCCTTGCACAAGCGGCTCGACAACGCGCTGGCGATGGTCGAAGAAGCCTTCGGTTCGACGACGCTCGCCGAAGTGCTCGCCGAGCCGAGCGAGAGCATCCCGCTCTGCGAGTTCCCGTCGCTACCGGCCGACGAGGGCGCGAAGCAAAGCTAAGCGAGCGCCTGTTGGCAAGCTGGCGAATGCCGGAAGTCTATTCCGCCGCGCTGCGCGTTCTCGGCGATCAATCCGCGCGGCGCGGCGCGTTGCAATCGCTACCACCGGCGCGGCATTTGCCCGCTTTTTTGCGGCAAGTTCTTGCCAATCTTTCTGCGCGCCCCGCACAATGACGGAGGAGGAAATGGGGCGCAAAGCAAGGCTCCTTGGCGACGGATGCGAGAAGCCATCGATTGTCTGCGGGCAAAGGCTCAGGACGACTTTTGCGCGCGGCGCTACAGGAGAAGGTCCGCTATGACCGAACAGGTCGCCGATACGATTATCGAGGTCATTTCCCGCCGACTCGAAATCGCCCCCGAGCAGATTCACCTGGACGACGACTTTGTCGTCGATTTAGGAGCCGACTCGTTGGTCCTGGCCGAACTGAGTATGCTCCTCGAGCAACAACTCGACACGAAGATCCCGGTCGACGAAATGATCGGCGTCTATACCGTGCGCGACATGGTCGATCTGCTCGAACGGCATCGCTAACAGCGCACCGCGTGTTAGTTCTTGCCACGCAAAGTTTGCACGATCACCACGCCGAGACAAACGTCGAGAGCCAGCGCGAAGGCGAAGCCCGCCGCGAAGCTGTTAAAGATGAAGTCGCCATTCATGGTTCAAAATCCTCTTCTTCGGAACGACCTGCGGCAAACCGCTGCCGGAAAAAAAGAAGGCCGCGTTCCGAGGCGGCCAAAGCTGCCTATTCTAGACCCGATCCGCCACGGAGGAGAATCGGAGTTTTTCTCAGTCTTGGGTGAGGAAATCGCCCCGAATCCTTCGTCCGCGATGCTAGCTTGCGCGCAGCGCCGCCCGCACGCTCGTTATCTGCTCCCGAGTCACGTCCTGGCCTTGCGCGCGTAGGGCGGCGGCAACCTGCTCGTCGCTCAAGCCCGGCTGCCGGCAGAGCAGTTCCCGCACCGCTTCCCCCAGCTTCGCCGGCGGCTCGCGTCCCTGCTCCCGCACCGACGCGGGGTAATCGGCGGGCATATCAATCCCTTCGGCTGCCAAGGCCGCGCGGACTTCGTCATCACTCGCTTCGGGATGGTCGGCAAGGTACTGGCGAACCGCTTGGACCCGGCTCGGCGGACCGCTACCGGCACGGGGCACTTCTTCGAGTTTTTCGGTGTGTGGCGAGGTTCGATCCGACATGGCTTGGCCTATCGGGTTGGGGCAGCCGCCGGTTCTGCGGCGGGCGACGCAGCCGGCGGAGTCGCTTTTCGAGCCGCTTCCTTCGCCGCTGCCGCTGCTGCGGCGGCTTCTTGCGCGGCCGCTCGTGCGTCTTGGGCCGCTTCGGTAGCCTCAGCGGCCGCCTGCTCCGCTTCCTCCGCCTTTTCGTCGAAGTGGCGGATCGCTTCCTTCGTTCGCTCGGCGTTCCGCTCGATCACTTCGCTCGCTTCGGAGGCTTGGTCCTGAAGCTCCTCCTGAGCCTCCGTCGCCCGCTCCTCAACCGCCTCAATCCGCTCCTCGGTCGTCTGCTCGCCGCACCCCGCGATCAGCAGCACGCTGGAAACCGCCACTAAGCTCCAAAAGATTTTCACCGCACAGCCTCATTTTTGTCTGGCCGGCTCTTTAGCAATTTGCCCGAAGCGGGCAAAGGTCCGTTTTGACGCAATCGGCGGACCAGAGCGGCAAAAAAGCCATAGCAGGGGTTATGCGGCCTCCGAGCCGCTCCCCACGGCGACACTTTGTCGCAGTCGCCTCGCGCTGCTCCGTCAGGAAGGGCTTTAGGGCTGCGGGCTGCAAGCTACAGGCCCCAAGCCGCAAGCTACAGACCTCAAGCCCGACACCTGGAGATTGTGGCCCGTAGCCCGCAGCCTTCACGCAGCGCAATATTCCCACGTCTGCCGAAGCAGTTGCGTCGGCGGGCTGGGGCCGCGGAATTGCCAGTTCCACGACTGCGTCAGCAGCGTGCTGGTAAAGAGGCGGCCAAAGGCGCGAGGGTGCCGCACGAGGAACGGCAGTGCCCGGCCGAACACGCTCAGTCCTTGGCGACCGCGCAGTTGCCGGCGCATTTGGGCGAGCCAGTGCTCGCTCGTCAGATGGTAATCGTGCGTGCCGTCCACCTGACTGCCAAGACGGAAGTAGCCGCTAGCACAGCGGGCAAGCTGGTCCCCCTGCGGGTAGTAGCCGCCAAAGGCGCGGGCGAGCATCGCGTAGTGGAACGCATCGGAAAACGGCCGCTGTCGCCAAGGGCTGCCGCACATCACTTCCGCCGGCACCGGACGGACGAAGTGAATGATCGTCGTCACCAGCCGCCGCACCGGCGAAGCCGGATCAATCGCACGGTGGCAAATCTCGAATAGCTCCCGGTACAGCGCGTCCGCTCGACCGGCACGGGCATCTTCCGGCTGCACAAAATGTTCGGCCGAACCGTTGGCCACGATCGCGTCGAAGCGGTGCCGCCACGCCCCGTCCATCTCGCGGTAGTTCAGCAGATGCACGTCGAGCTTTGCCGCACGGCAGCGATCAACCTGCTCCGGCGAAATCGTAATGCCGGTGGCCCGTGCTCCGCGCTCTTGGGCTCGCTTGAGCAGCGTCCCGTTCCCACACCCCAGATCGAGCACCCGCCTGCCCGGCCCGCAGCCGGCCTGGTCGAGCAAGTAGTCGATCTGCCGCCGCTGCGCTTCCTCGTACGAGAGGCGCGGATTGCCGTCATAAATCCCCTCGGTCATGTCGAGAAAGCCGCACGAGGGGAAGAACCGCTCAAAGACGCGGTAGCAGTCCACAACGACCGCAGAGCTGGAATAAGTCATGGCGTTCCCCTCGGCGCAGAACACGAACCAAGAAAAGCCGTCCGCACCCGCCCAGGCTATTCTTTCGTCGCCCTCACGCCCGGCAAGCTGCGCTTGCACGGAACTCGGCCGAAAGCGATAAAGAAAGACCAGCCGCAGCGCGGGGTGGCGGGGGCGCACTGCGAGAGCGGAAGCCCCCGGAGCGCGAAAAAGCGGAAAGCGGAAAGCGGAAAGCCGGTGGCGAGGCCAGATCTTCTCATTCCACCATCCACCATCCAAAATCCACCATCCCCGCTCCCCATGCGCACGCTGGTTCTGCTGACGATCTCCAATATCTTCATGACCTTTGCCTGGTATGGGCACTTGAAGTTCAAAGCCGCGCCGCTGTGGATCGTGATCCTGGCGAGCTGGGGCATCGCCTTCTTCGAGTACTGTTTTCAGGTGCCGGCTAATCGGCTCGGCCACGGGACATTCACCGCGACACAGCTTAAGGTGATGCAAGAGGTCATCACGCTTGTCGTCTTCTGCGGGTTTCTCGTCTTTTATCTGGGCGAGCCGCTCCGCTGGAACTATTTGGTGGGCTTCGCGTTTTTAGTTGGCGCGGTCTTTTTTGTGTTTGGTTTTGGCGCGGAGACACCCAAGCCGATCGCAAAACCGCCGGCCGCCATCGCGCCGGCGGCGCCGAAGCTGTAAGGCTCGCCCCTCGGCACTCCTCGTCAACCCTTTTGCTGAAAGACTGCTCGCTGATGTCCCGCCTCCGCACCGCGATTGACCAGATCCGTCTCGCACGCCAGTACACGCTCAGCCTGCTCGAAGCGACCGACCCGAACGATTGGTTCCGGCAGCCAACCGAGGGCGTGACGCATATCGCCTGGCAGGTCGGGCATCTGGCGATGGCCGAGTATCGCCTTGCGCTGGAGCGCATTCGCGGCAGCCGCGCTTCGGACGAGCAGTTGATGAGCCAGGACTTCTTAAAGCGCTTTGGGCGCGGCTCGATGCCGAGCGGGAATGCGCGCGAGTATCTTTCGCCGGACGAAATTCGCGCCGTGCTCGATCGGGTTCACGCCGAGGCGTTGCGCCAGTTGCCGGAGCTAGCCGACGAGGAGCTTGACAACCCGCCGGTCGTGCCGCACCGGCTGGCGCACACGAAGCTCGGCGTTCTTCAGTGGTGTGCCCGGCACGAGATGTTCCACGCCGGGCAGATCGCGCTGCTGCGCCGACTGCTCGGAGCGCCGCCGGTCTGGTGAGCGCCTAGCGCGCGCTGGGATCGCTCGGCGCGCTGGCATGCGGATAGAACAGCGGCTCGCCGTAACGCCGCTTGCCAAACTCGCCGATGAGCCGCTGCGTTTCGGGCGAGAGCAAGAAGTCCGCCAACTGCTGGGCGAGTGCCACCCGGCCGGAGTCCGACTCGCGCGGCGCGACGACGAGCACCGAGTAGTGGTTTTTCAGGAGCGGGCTATCCTCGCTGTGTACGGCTAAGTCCGTTGTGCCGCCTTGCGCGAGAAACGTGCCGCGATCGGTGAGCGTGTAAGCGCGGCGGCCGTCGGCGATGCGCAAGGTGGCGGCCATGCCGCTGCCCCCTTCGAGATACCACTCGCCCCTGGGCGATAGCCCGGCAACCAGCCAGAGCTGTTTTTCCTTCTGGTGCGTGCCCGACTCATCGCCCCGCGAGACGAAGCGTGCACGCCGCTCCGCGATCCGCTGCAAAGCGTCGAGGATCGGCAGGCCCGCCACGTCGGCGGGATCGTCCTGTGGGCCGACGAGCACAAAGGCGTTGTGCATCAACGGCGCGCGCCGCAGCGCGTAGCCTTGCTCGACGAACCGTTGCTCCGCCTCGGGCGCGTGCGTCACCAGCACATCGGCATCGCCTCGGCGACCCATCTCCAGCGCTTGACCCGTGCCCACGGCAATCGCCTTCAGCTCCACGCCCGACTCCCGCTCAAAGCGTGGAGCAAGCACCTCCAGCAAGCCACTATCGCGAAAGCTCGTCGTCGTCGCCAACGTCACCACCGCCCGCCGCGGCGCGCGCGCGTCGCAACTGGACAGCAGCAGCACAAGGACAACGAAGATGCGGGACATAAGAGGCTGTGGGCTATAAGCGATAGGCTGTGGGTTACGGGCTGCAAGCGACAGGCTACAAGCTGGAGGCTGTAGGCGGGAAGGACAGAGAGTGGACCTGAGAATCTGGATTCCCGCCTGCGCGGGAAGGACGGCTTCGCGCGGCTAGCCACAATGCGGTGGCCTCCAGCCTGCAACTCGTAGCCTGTAGCTCGCAGCCCCTTTCCGCCCTCCGCCTTCAATACACCATCTTCCCTTCCAAAAACTCCCGCGTCCGCGCGTCGCGGGGGCGTTCAAAAAAGGGTTCGCGCGGGGCAAGCTCGACGAGCGCCCCCTGCAGGAGCAGCCCTACGCGGTCGGCGAGGCGGCGGGCTTGAAAGAGATTGTGAGTTGCCCATACGACCGTGGCGCGCTGCTGGCGCTGATAGTCGACGAGCAGCCGTTCGACGAGCGCCACGTGCGCGGGATCGAGGTTGGCAGTCGGCTCGTCGAGCAGGAGCACGTCGGGCCGAAAGGCCACCGCGCGGGCCAGCGCCACCAGTTGCGTTTGCCCGCCGGAGAGTGTCGTCGCCGGTTGCGAGGCGAGTTCCGACAGGCCGAACTGCTGGAGCAATTGCTCGACGCGCCCGCTGCCGTTGCGCTGGCCGCGCAGCCGCAGGCCGAAGGCGACGTTGGAGCGCACGCTGGTGCTGAGCAAGCGCGGCCGCTGATGAACCAGGGTGACGCGCCGCTGCACGTCGAGCGGCAGTTGGATGAGCGGAAGCGTGTGCTCGGCGAAGTGAATCTGCCCGCCGTCGGGTTCTTCCAGGCCCGCCAGTAAGCGGAGCAGTGTGCTCTTGCCCGACCCGGTGGGGCCAAGCAGGCAGAGCGTCTCGCCGGCCGTGATCTCTAGCCGATCGAGGGTGAGCGTGAACGCGCGGCCGTAGCTTTTGCGAGTCTGGTGTAGCGTGTAAGTGGCGGTCATGGTGCTCGGCCTCCTTGCGCGGTGAGCAAGACGGCATTGAGCGACAGAGCGATTACCAGCAGGATCGCGCCGAGCGTGAGGGCCAAAGCGAATTCGCCCTGGCTCGTCTCTAACACAATCGCGGTGGTGAGCACGCGCGTGTGCGACTTGATATTGCCGCCGACAATCAGCACGGCCCCGACTTCGGAAAAGCTGCGGCCGAGCGCCGCCACGACGGCCAGCACGACGCCGTGGCGGGCTTCGCGGAGGATTGTCCAGCGGACTTGCTGCCGGCTCGCTCCGAGCGTGCGGACCTGTTGCACCAGATCGGCCGGCACGGCCTCGACGGCGCTGAGCGTGATGCCGGTCACGAAGGGGAGGGCGAGCACGGTTTGAGCGAGAATCATCGCCTGCGGCGTGAACAGCCACTCCCAGGCAGCCAGCGGCCCACTGCGCGAGAGAAGCAAGTAGAGCACCAGCCCCACGACGACCGGCGGCAGCGCCATGCCGGTATGGATCAGCGTCGTCACCGCGCGGCGAAAGCGGAAGCGGGCCAGCCCCAGCCACGCCCCGAGCGGAACGCCGATCAGCGTGCTCAAGAGCACCGCCGTGCCCGACACGCGGAGCGAAAGCAGGACAATCGGCCAGAGCGAGTCGTACATCAGCGGACGCGGAACGAGATGAAAAAGTCACTTGGAAAAGGGACCGCTCCATTGTGGCGTGGGCCGCGACCGGCGGCAACTCGGCTCCCGCTGGCTGCGGGTGACGCCTAGCCGGCGGCTCGGCTACAATGCGGGCCATGAAGTTGGTGCCGAGGTGCCCCGCAACAACGAACGCGGTCTAGCGGACTGCGGCGGACGTACCTTTTTGGCCTTGCCCCGCCGGGTGCCACTCTCTGGCTTGTCCAGCAGTGCCCTCAACCGATCCTGATTTGCCGCTGGAGTGGTGTAGCGGCAATGCGAACCCGAGGAGGCCTCGGCCTGCGGGGCGGAGCTTGCTCGTCACCTCTTCCAGGGCAAAACAGATCAGCTCGGCAACGCTCACTAAGAGCACGGCTGGACAAGCCAGCCGTGGCACCCCACACAGCCCTCCACATCTTTTGACTTTGCCCCGCGTATGAAGCAACACGGCCCTTGGAAGATTGTTCGCACCCGCGAAATTCACCGCGACCCGTGGTTCCGCGTCCATCAGGACGACGTGATCCGCCCCGACGGCGCGCCGGGCACGTTCACCGTCGCGCATGTGAAGGCAGGTGTATGCGTACTGGCGATGGACGAGTCGCAGACGGTTTATCTGACCGAGGAATTTCACTACGGCGTCGGCCGCACGACCGTCGAGGCGGTCAGCGGCGGCGTGGAGGAGGACGAGGAGCCGCTGCTCTCGGCCCAGCGCGAGCTAAAAGAAGAACTGGGCATCGAAGCGTGCCGCTGGACGCCGCTGGGGATGGTCGATCCGTTCACCTCGGCGGTCGTCTCGCCGACCCAGCTTTTCTTGGCACGCGGGCTGACCTTCGGCGATCGCGCACCGGAAGGGACCGAACAAATCCGCTGCGTGCCGATGCCGCTCGCCGCCGCGCTGGAGATGGTTTTGCAGAGCGAGATTTCGCACGCCCCGAGCGCGGTGCTGATTCTCAAGACGAAGCTGCTGCACGAGACAGGCGGGCGGTAGCGGGTTGATGGTGAGGGGATGAGGGACGGGGGATGAGGGGAAGCGGCGCAGGCTCTCGCCTTGGCGCGCGGCGCTTTGCATAATTGCCTTAGCGGCGGTCATGGAGAGCCGTTTCGCGCCGCCGTAGGTTCTAAACAGGGAGTTGTCTCGTGCTTCAATTTTTTGCGCTGCGCAGGCTGGCGTCGCTTGAGCGGCAGCTTCAGTTGCCCGGTTCGATGGATTATCTGCGGTACCTTGCCGCGAGCGCGCCGCGCGCCTTTCGCAAATTCGCGCTGTTTCTTCCCTTGGCCGCGCATCGGCGGCGGTTGCCGACGGAGGTCGTGACGGCGGTGCGCGTGGCGGGCACGATGCACCAGGACTGCGGCACGTGCGTCGAGGTCGTGCTCGTCCAAGCCCGGCAGGAGGGCGTGCCGGCGGCGCTGCTCGAAGCGCTTGTGGCCGGCCGCGCCGAAGCGATGCCCGCCGACGTGGCGCTCGCCTACCGCTTCGCCCGCGCCGTCTGCGAGCAGACCGCCGAAGCGGACGAGCTGCGCGAACAGGTCCGCACCCGCTTCGGCGACGAAGGACTAGCCGAGCTAGCCCTGGCCGTCGCCAGTGTACAAGTCTTCCCCATCACCAAACGCGCCCTCGGCTTCGCCCAAAGCTGCTCGGCCACGTTCGGCCCGGGCTCGGCCGCCGCGCAAGAGAGTCGTTGAGTTGAAAGGGCGCGTGACGCTTCCACTCCTGAGATCGACTTTTCTTGAAATCTGCTCGAAAATAGGTATATGAGCACGACTCCTTCCACTGACGTTCTTTCCGACTTGGAATCGCTCTGTTTCAGCATATCTGCTGGAAAGCCGTTGGACCCGGAGGTTGTAAAACGGGTTCACGAGAGAGCGGAGAGGGTGCGTGCGGAGCTAAAAGAGACGAATCTCGCCGCCGCTCTCGTTCGAGAAGCCCGCGAAGATAATATTCGTTCTTGATGCCAGCATCGGCCTCAAGTGGGTTCTTAACGAGCCTGAGTCCGGCCGAGCGCTCCGTATCCGTAGTATGTTTATGACGGGAATGTGCGAACTGTTGGCACCGGACGTATTCCCGATTGAAGTGGCCAACGCGCTGACGAGAGCAGAGCGACGGCAGTTTATCACTGCCGAACAATCATCGGTTCTTTTGGCCGAGGTGATGACTACAGTTCCGACACTGCACGAATCACTGCCACTTCTTCCTGCTGCCGTGGCCTTATCCTCTCGAACGCGCCTCAACGTTTAGGATTGCCTCTATCTCGAACTTGCTCGAAGAGAGGGGCATCCGTTGATGACTGCCGATAAGCGGATCATCGAAGAGAAGTCCCACGGCGTTTCCATCGTTGCCTTCGCTGCTTCTTAGCAGTCGCCAAGCGCTGCATTACGTCAGGCTAGAACGCCTTTTGCTGCCAAGACGCGGCAGAAGTGCTGCGGCCGCATCCCCCTTTGAGGAGACGGCTTCCAAAATACGCCCGGCAGGATTCGAACCTGCGACCTGCTGATTAGAAGTCAGCTGCTCTATCCAACTGAGCTACGGGCGCTTGGGATAGCGACAATGGTAGCATAACTGCCCAGCGGGGAGAATTGCGCGCTCGGCGGCCGCTCCGGAGGTGGGCGGAGCAGGGTGGGGCGGTTGGCGCGGGGTTTGCAGGCAGCTAGCGGTCTACGGCGGTGAGCATTTCCTGCGCGCCGCGACGCCCCTTGAGGAAGGACCGGGATCGATGCTGTTGGCGGTGGGCGTGGGCTTTTTCTTGGCGCTGTTGGCTCCGCTTTTGACGCGGTGGCTTGGCCCGCGCTGCGGTTGGCTCACCGCGCTGCTGCCGCTGGGGTTGTTTCTTTACTTTTTGCGCCAGCTTCCCCTGGTGCGGGGTGGCCGGTCTATCGCCCAGAGCACGCCTTGGGCGGCGACGCTGGAGGTGCCGCTTGCCTTCTCGCTCGATGGGCTGAGCTTGTTCTTCGCCCTGCTGATCTGTGGCATCGGCGCGCTCGTGCTCGTCTACGCGCGCGGGTATTTTGCGGGCGATGCGGCGCTCGGCCCCTTTCAGCTTTTGCTGCTCGTGTTCATGGCGTCGATGCTCGGGCTGGTGTTGAGCGACAACGTGCTGCTGCTCTACGTCTTTTGGGAGTTGACGACGATCAGCTCGTTCTTGCTCATCGGTCTGCGGCACAAGCAGCACGAGGCCCGTGCTGCCGCGCGGCAAGCGCTGCTCGTTACCTCGGGCGGAGGACTGGCCCTGCTGGCCGGATTGTTGATGCTGGCGAGCGTCGGCGGGACGTTTCAGATCTCGGAGTTGCTCGGCCAGGCCGAGATGCTCCGCGAGCACCCGTTGTATGTGCCGATACTGGTGTTGCTGGCTCTGGCGGCGTTTACCAAGTCGGCGCAGTTTCCGTTCCACTTTTGGCTGCCTGACGCGATGCAGGCGCCGACGCCGGTGAGTGCTTATCTCCACTCGGCCACGATGGTCAAGGCAGGGATTTATTTGTTGGCGCGCTTCTATCCGCTCCTGAGCGGCACGCTATGGTGGCAGTGGCTCATCACGCCGGTGGGCGGTCTGACGATGGTGTTGGCCGGTTGGTGGGCGTTTCAGCACCGGGATTTGAAACTGATTCTGGCCTACTCGACAATCAGCGTACTCGGCATGGTGACGATGCTGTTGGGACTGGGCACGCATACGGCGCTGGTGGCCGCGATGCTGATGTTGCTCTCGCACGCGCTGTATAAGGGAGCGCTGTTTTTGATCGCCGGCGCGGTCGAGCATGAAACCGGGCAGCGCGATGTGCTTGAGCTGCGCGGGCTGCGGCGCTCGATGCCGCTGACGGCCGTCGCCGCCGCGCTGGCCGCGCTGTCGATGGCCGGGTTTTTGCCGGCGGTCGGCTACGTGGCGAAGGAGACGCTGTACGAAGCGGCGCAACGGCTGACCTACGGTACGCCGCTGGTGGCCGGGGCGGCGGTGTGGGCGAGCGTGCTGCTGGTGGCCGTCGCCGCGCTGATTTTCTTTGAGCCTTTCGCTGGCTCGCCCACCCCGCGCGCAAAGCAAGCGCACGAAGCCCCGCCGAGCATGTGGGTCGGCCCGATTGTGTTGGGGCTGGTGGGGCTTGTGCTCGGATTTTTTCCCG
>CAYZVT010000069.1:14290-15784 GCA_964481585.1 uncultured Pirellulales bacterium | reverse complement strand
GAGGAACCCTTTCCCAAAAGTACGCCCCGCCCAACCGCTGGGCGCGCGCAAAGCGGTCGGCGGCGACTCCCGCCAAGGCGGGGCTTTTAGCAGGGGGCGAGAAAGCCGGCAAGGCCAGTCCGCCGCAAGGGATGGCGGTGGCGGGGTGGCGGGGGCGCACCGCGAAAGCGGAAGCCCGCGGAGCGCAAGAAAGCGGAAAGCGGAAAGCGGAAAGCGGAAAGCGGACAGCCGTAGGCTGTGAGCTAGAGACTGTAAGCCGTTAGCTGGAGGCAATCGGCTCACGCTTTGTAGCCTGTAGCCTACAGCCCTAGCGCCTCATAAATCCGCCGGTCGGCGAGCGTTTGGGCGACGAACTGCACGCCAGGGAAATCGTGCGTCAGGCTATGCCCGCTCGGCACGGCCACGGCAAACGCCCCAGCGGCAACCGCGGCCCGACAGCCGTTGTGGCTGTCTTCGAGCACGAGCATCTCGCCCGGCGGCACCTGGAGCCGGCCCGCCGCCTGCAAGTAAATCTCGGGGTTCGGCTTGCCGTGGTGAATGTCTTCGGCCGTAAGCAAAAACTTGAAGCGCGGCTCCAGCTCAAACCGGCCGAGCACCCGCCGCGTAAATTTGCGGCCACTGCTGGTGGCGATGGCTTTGGGAATCTCGCCGCGCTCCAGCGCCGCGAGCAGTTCGTCTAGCCCCGGCATCTTTTGCAAACGCGCGTCCAAAATCGTCTCGAATACTTCCTCCGACTCGGCGGCGAGTTGCTCGGCGGTGCAATCGAGCTGGTGCCAGTCGATCATCATTTGCAGCGCCACGGGGCCGGGGCGTCCCATGACCTGATTCAGCAGATCGGCCTCAAACGTCCTGCCGCGCCGGCGGAGCACTTCGCTGCCGACGTATTGGTACAGTTCCTCGGTGTTGAACATCAGCCCATCGAGATCGAACACGACGGCGCGCAGCGTGGAAGCCATTGGAGGAAGACTCGTGCTAGAGAAATAACTATCGACTCAGCTTTTCGACGATCGCCGTCAGTTCGGCGAGCATCATGCTCGTCGCGCCCCAGATGTTATGGCCACGCCATGCGAAGCAGGGGGCTTGGAACTTGTAGTGCGGATACTCGACGAGGAAGCTGCTAAAGGTGCTCGGGTGGAGCAAGTCGGCCAGCGGCACTTCGAGCACTTCTTGCACCTCGCGCGGGTTCGGCCGCCAGCCGGGCCGTTCGCGGGTGAAGGCCACCCAGGGCGTGACGCGCGAGTTGCTCACAAAGACGTAAAACGGCGAGAGCTTTCCCAGCACTTCGACCCCCTCTTTAACGCCCAACTCCTCATCCAGCTCGCGCAGCGCTGCTTCGCGGCTGGCTTCGCCGGGTTCGACCATTCCGCCGGGGAGGCTAATCTGCCCGGCATGCGTCGGCAAATCGAGCGGCCGCACCGTCAGCGGCAGATGCCAACGCCCCGCGTGCGGATAAAGCAGCACGAGCACCGCCGCCGGCCGCGCGTTCCACGGAGG
>CAYZVT010000069.1:0-14280 GCA_964481585.1 uncultured Pirellulales bacterium | reverse complement strand
GCCCCAGGTGCCGCCCGTAACTGAGTTCGGGAGCCAGCCGCACCTGCGCCCGCCAGCCCGGCAGCGGCTCCCTCAGCCGCGCCGCCAACTGCGCCGGTAGGTCAGGGAAATCAACATCCATCAGGCAACGGGTTCCTTCGTACTCGTGGTTCCTTAGCTTTTAGCCATCAGCTATCAGCTTTTAGCTATCAGCAGTCAGCTATCAGCATTTAGAGCGCGCTTCCTTTCTCTTCTCGCGTGCGCTGCACCACTTTTCGCCTGCGGCCTTCAGGCGTTCTTAGCCGCTTACGCGCTACAGGGAAACGAAGCCTGCTCTCTAGATTCCCGTTCAGCACGGAAAGAACCTCTCTTACTGACCGCTGACCGCTGGTAGCTAAAAGCTGACCGCTGACGATTGGATTTCCCGTGTCGGGCCAGGGCATTACGGCAGTCGGTAAACCGCATAGGTTTCGTTCCGGTACAACAGCGGCAGCGCCAGCGGCTCGATGTCGCGCGTCAGGACGTACTGCGCGCCATACTTCTCGCCCGCTCGCTGCAACGCCGCGGCTCCTTGATGCGAGAGCGATTTGTTGAACGGGCGCTGGGTGCCGAGTGGATGGCGATACACGTCGTCGAGCCGTTGCCACCACGCGACGATGCCCCGCGCGTCTTGCGGAATATCTTTGTGCGAGACGACCTCCGCCCGCTCGGTGTACCACTTGAACGTCGAAGCGCTGCGCGGCGTCAGGAACACGGCGTCCGGCGGCGTGTGCTCGGCGATCCACTGGCTGGCGTCGCGCCAGTCGGCGGGGTTTTCGATCTTGCGATCGGCTGCCGCGCGCGGGTTGGCGTGGCGCTGGAGCACCAGATCGCCCAAGTGCCAAACGGGTATCGCGATCAATACCAGCAGCGCGGCGGCTGCAAGCCGTGGGCGGACCGACTGCCAGCGGGCAACCACCGCGCAGGCCAACAGCGCGACGCCCATCGGCACGGCGAAGTCGTGCAGCCGGAACCAGTAGTAGCGGAGCAGTTTCGCTCCGAGTTCTGGATGGGCTTCGGTGGCATAGCCGATGGCGAAACCCGCGAGCGAGAGCAGCATCGCCCCGACGACGAAGGCGCTCATCCGGCGGACGCGCTGCCTTCGTCGAGCGAGCAAGGCGAGCAGGACGAACGCGAGTACCCAGATGCCGCTCCGCCGGAGCCGGGACGCCAGTTCCGCAGGAGACAGCGTGTGCGGAGCTAGATGATGCGGCAGACGTTCGTAGACGTAAATCTGGTTCGCCTGGCGGACCATCTCCGGCTCCACGCCCTGCGTGAGCGCCAGCGCCGGCAGCAGTCCCGGGAGCGAGAGCAAAAAGCCGCCGACCAGCGCCGGCAGCATGCTCGGCAGCGGCGGCCGCGCGGCGCGGCCGCTGGCGAGCCAGGCGAAGCCGGCGGCCACGACCGACCAACCTCCCACGAGCACATGAAACGCCGCCGCGCCTCCTAAAAACAGCCACACCCGATTCCAACGTCCCTTGATGAGGGCTTCCATCGCCAGCAGCACGAGCACGTACGCAAAAACCTTGGCTTCAATGCCGCCGACGACCCATTCCCCGGCCAGATCGAAGCGGGCGATGCCGGTCACAAACAGCGCCGCCGAGAGCACGCTGAACAGCGGTCTGGGCACCAGCGCCGTGCTCGCGCGATGCCAGGCGAATGCCAACAGCCCCCAGCCGAGCAATCGCCCGACCCAAGAGACGGCCGGCAAAGGGAGCAAGAGCGTCAGCCAGCCGAAGGTCCAATAAAAAACGTGGTGCGCGTCGGGCGTGTTGAGAAAAAAATCGTTCTCGATCCACCCGGGATTCCAATAATGCTTCGCCTTGCCCAGATAGTGCGGCTCGTTCGTTTCGGGAGCAGGGCCGGCGCCCTGCACGAAAAAGACCATAAATACGAGCAGCACCTCCAACGCGGCCATCCAGCGCCTGCGCGCGACGGGCCGTGTTGCTGCGTGCTCGCGTTCGTCCATCTTTCTATCCCTAACAAAAGTTCGCGCGCGTCTTCTTTTTGCCACCGCGTTCCAGCCTAACGCGGATCGGCACGACAGGCTAGGCGAGTGGTTCAACTTGAAATCGGGCGGCGCGTGCTACTATATTCATAGCGAGCCGCCTGGCGGCGGAAAGCGAAGCGGCGCGGCCGGCGCGCTGGGGCGGCGGCTTTCTCAACGGAGACGCGCGGATGTCTGCATCACCGGCAAAAGTCTTGCGTGAGACGGTGGCGGATGTCACGATCCAAGTGCCGGGCGTCCCCAACGCTTTGGCGGGCCTTTTGGCCGAGCAAGCGGGGTTCGACGCGGTGTATCTGTCGGGAGCGGCGCTCGCGGCGGGCGTGCTCGCCATGCCCGACGTGGGGCTTTTTACGCTGAGCGAACTGGCCCAGCAAACCGCCTACTTGACCCGCCGCACCAAACTCCCGGTCATCGTCGATGCCGATACCGGCTTTGGCGAAGCGCTGAACGTCGAGCGGACCATCGCCGAACTCGAAGCCGCCGGCGCCGCGGCGATTCAGCTTGAGGATCAGCAGCTTCCCAAGCGCTGCGGTCATCTGTCGGGCAAAACGCTCGTCGCGCCCGACGAAATGTGCGCCAAGCTCCGCGCCGCGGCGCGGGCCCGGCGCAACAAGGACACCATTCTCCTCGCGCGGACCGATGCGCGGGCGGGCGAAGGGCCGGAGGCGGCCATCGAGCGGGCGCGGCGCTACCTCGACGCCGGAGCCGACTGGATCTTTCCCGAAGCGCTCGTCGATCGTGACGAGTTCGCCGCCTTCGCCGCAGCCGTGCCGGCTCCGCTGGTGGCCAACATGACCGAGTTCGGCAAGAGCCAGCTCCTGTCGCTGAACGAGCTGGCCGATCTGGGCTATGCGGTCGTGCTTTATCCGGTGACGCTGTTGCGCGTGGCGATGAAGGCGATGGCCGAAGCGCTCCATGTATTGCACCGCGACGGCACGCAGACAGGGCTGCTCCCCGTCATGCAGACCCGCCAGGAACTGTACGACCTGCTCGGCTACGACGACTACGAAGAGCGCGACCGCGCTTACTTTACGGGCGAACTCTGATCGAAAGCAGACGATGAGCGACGAACTGATTTACCGCCCTGGGCTGGAAGGCGTGATTGCCGGCGAAACCGCCATCAGCACGATTGCCGGCGGCTTGCAATATCGCGGCTATGCGATTGAAACGCTCGCCGAGCACGCGACGTTCGAGGAAGTGGCGTATCTCGTGCTGCGCGGTGAGTTGCCCAACCAGAGCGAGCTAGACGCCTTTCGCACGCGGCTGGGCGAGGGGAGTGGCGTCGCGCACGAGATTGTCGACTTGCTCCGCAAGCTCCCCCCCGACACGCCGATGATGGACGTGCTGCGATCCGGCGCAAGTCTGCTCGCGCATTGGGACCCGGAGGCGAGCGACAACAGCCGCGAAGCGGAACTGCGCAAGGCCGAGCGGCTGCTCGCGCAACTGCCGGTCATCGTGGCGGCGGGCTTTCGGCTGAGCCAAGGCAAAGAGCCGCTGCATCCCGACCCGCGCAAGTCGCTTGCCGAGAACACGCTCTATATGCTCTTTCGCCACGACGCGCCTTCGCGCGACATGGTCAAGGCGATGGACGTGTCGCTGATCCTGTACGCCGAGCACGAGTTTAACGCTTCGACCTTCGCCGCCCGCGTCGTCGCTTCGACGCTTTCCGACCTCCATTCCGCCGTGACGGCCGCGATTGGCACGCTCAAAGGCCCACTGCACGGCGGGGCGAACGAACGGGTGCTCGAAGTGCTGCAAGAAGTCGGCGCGCCCGACAATGCCGAAGCCTGGGTCCGCGAAGCGCTCGCGCAGAAGCGGCGGATCATGGGCTTTGGGCATCGCGTCTACAAGGAAGGCGATCCGCGCGCGACGTTCCTCAAGCCGATCTGCCAGGCGCTTGCCGAAGCGTCGGGCCACCAAGAGCTGGAACGCACCGCCGAGACGATTGAGCAGGTCGTGCGGAGCGAAAAGAATCTGCCGCCGAATCTCGATTGGCCAAGCGCCCGGCTGTACTACTATCTCGGCTTGCCGGTCCAGCTTTACACGCCGCTGTTTGTGCTCAGCCGCGTGGTCGGTTGGAGCGCGCATGTGATCGAACAGCGGAGTGACAACCGGCTGATTCGCCCCCGCGCCCGCTATACCGGCTCGCCCTCGCGCGAGTGGGCGCCGGTCGAGCAGCGTTAGCGGTCGCTACTGTTCCCACTGGCGAAGTTTTTCGACCAGTTCGAGCACGTCTTGCCGTTTCTTTTCGAAGACGGCGAACAGCGCGATGATCAGTACGCCGGTGACAATGCCGGTGGCGAACCAGAGCCAGGTCTGCTCCAGATCGACGGCGGCGTGCCAGATGATCGTCAGCAGCGCCAGGAGCAAAAACGCGGTGCCGAGAAACAGGAACGAACGCACCCGCCACAGAATCCCCGCAAAAATGCCGGCGATCGACAGCCCCGCGAGCACCAGCGGCAGCCACGGCGCTTCGGCAACGCCGTTGAGAAAGATGTCAGCGGTCGAGGAGACGTAGATCACCGTCGCGGCCCCATAGCGGATGCTCGTAAGCTGGCTCCGCTCGAGCCGACCGCGGTTGAGGTAGGCGGCGATGAGCACCGAGAGGGCCGGCGGAATGAGCCAAAGCTGCGGGTGTTCCAGCAGGCCCAGTCCCCGGGCGTCGTGCAACAAGTACCACAGCGCCCCGTTAGCGGCGAGCACCGCGCTGATGGCGGCGACGAGCGAATGACGCAGCACGGCGAGCGCGGCATACAACGCCCCGACGCCGACTAGCAGCAGCGAGTAATGCACCTCGCCCGGATGGAGCCAGAAACCGAGCACCGGCAAGAGAGGCAAAAACGTCGCCGTCCGCTCCAGCGGCTGCGCGAGCACGCGCTGCTGACGCCGGCGGAATAGCTCGCTGAAACCGACGCCCAAGAAGGCGATGCCGATCACGATCAGCGGCCAGTACCGCGAAAACGTGCCCTCGAACAGCCACGGCATCGTGATGCGGATGTGCAAAAACTCCAGCGCCAACAGCACCTCGGCGGCGTAGACGTAGGCCATCCGACCGCTTTCCGAAAGCGAGAGCGGATCACGCCCGGGCAGTACAGCAGCCGCGAGACTGGCCACCGCCAAGCCAGCCAGCGCGACAGCCACCGTCACGAGCGCAAAGAGGCTAATCGGCACCGCGTCTTGTTCCACGAACGCGAAAACTTCCACCGCGAGCACTCCGGCCACCGCGACGGCCCCGGCGGCGAGCACGAGCGGCACGAGCCGCTGCGCCGCACGGGTCCAAGCGTTCTCGCGGCGGAGGATTTTTATCAGCCCCAGCCCGTAGAGCGCGGCCATCGCCGCGAGCGCGGCGATCAGCACCGCGCCGTGGTCGAGCATCGAGCCGGCCGCATCGGGATCGAGCCAAGCCCAACCGAAGGCAATGCCGCCCAAAATGCCGACGGCGAGTGCGGCGAACTGCAACTGCGACCGCCGCGTGCCGCGCGCGAGCAGACCGATTGCAAACGCCTGAACGATCACGGCCTGGGCCATCCAGAGACGTGCCTGTAGATTTTCATCGGTGAGCAAAATCGAGAATGCCAAGCCGATGACCACGGCGGCGGCCGTGCAGTTGGTCGGCGCCAGCCAGCGCAGCCCAGCGCGTGGCGTCTCGCGGCGCGGGACTCGCCAGTGACTGGCCGCGGCGCGCAGTCCCTTGCGGCGGCTCCAGAGATAACTTGTGCCGAGCACGTAAGCCGCCAGGAACATCGTGCAGGCTTGCCACAACAGATCCCTCTCCAGCCCCAACTGACTCAGTCCCGCCGCGACGAGGAGCAGCCCACCGAGGTAAAGTCCAAACAGCGGAAACCGCGCTCGTCGGTCGTACAGATTGGCAAAGATCGCTACGGAAGTGGTTAGCAGCATCGGCCAGTTCCAAACGGCGGTTCGCGGGGGCGGACCACCTTCAAACGCCTCGACCAGATGCACCGCCACGATCAACGCCGATCCGACCAGGGCCACCACGGCGGTCATGCGATGCAAAGGCGGAAGCCACGAGCGACGCTGCTCCGCCGCCGGCATCACATAACGCAGTTCAAGCCAGAGCCAGAGAACCGTCGGCAGCGCGAGCGCCAGAATATTGAACGGGAAGAACGACTGGTTAGAAAAAAATTCATCCCACGCGAGCGTGGCGGTGAAATTGACTAGCGGCACCGTCCAGTACAAGAGCGGCCGCGACGGGGCCGTGGCAGCGGCGGCAATTAGGACCGCGATATCGACCACGAGCACCGCGACCGACCACCAAGGGGCCGACGGCCCATCGAGCGCCCGCAGGGCGAGCAGCACAGCCAGCACCGCGACCGCAACGCTCCACGTCACGGCCGCCTGCGGCCGAATGAGCCACCGGTGGAGCGTTCGTCCCCCCAGGAGCACGAGCGCTCCGCTCGCAGTCGTGCTCAGCAGCAACACGCGAAAGGCGAGCCAGTTGCCGGTGTCCCACCGCAGGCAGAATAGCGCGAGAACGGTGCTCAAGACCACCAGCCCCGCCGCTACGGTGCCCACGGAGAAACTTTTGCTTCGGCCACGGTGCAGCAGCAAAATCAGGCAGGCAACCGCGAGCGAGAGCCAGCCGAGCAGATCGCCGGCCGGTGCAAGACCCGCCGCAGGAATGGCTGGATCGTAGACGAGCGCCGCGCCGCTTGGAACCACGTAGAGGAGCAATAGCGCGACGGGCAGCATCGCGTAGGTCGTAAGCAACGTGCTGCCGCGCAGCGGCGATTGCCGCCGTCGCGTGAGGAGGGCGCAGCCGAGCCAGGCCAGGGCAAACGTGCCGCTGACGAGCGTGTTGACCTGCGCGAGCCGAATCCATTGCGCGGCGTCGAACTTGAGGCCGCCTTGGGAAATCGCCAGCAGATAGCCCGCCGTCGCGGCCAGATTGAACGTCAGACCGGCGGCAAAGGCCAGGCCCGCCGACCGCTCCCGCAGCGCGTGCCCCACCAGCACCAGCGCCGTGACGAGCACCGGCAGGGCGTAGGAGACCGCCGTGCCGGCACGAGCGAAGATCGACGTGGCTTCCGGCCCCATCAGCGGCTGCCGCGCCAGCGCCGTGCCGATCAAGTACAGCCCAAACGCAACCAGTGGTGCAAGTCCCAGAATGAAAAGCAGCGATCCGGCATGGCGCAGCGCCGGGCGACCCGCAGGCTCGGCATCGGCGGCGCTGTCGCGGCGGGTGCTCTGGCTCGCCAGACGCAGCGCGGCCGCGCCGAGCGCACTGACGGCAGCGACGACGGCGAACGACCACAGCCGGTCCAGACTCGCCGCATCCGGCATGTGCCGCGCAAGCGCTGACATGGCGACGAATGCGGCCATCACCACCGGCGGCGCGAGGGCCAACACCAGCAGCGCCGTGCGCGCCGCGCCGGCCAGTCCGCGACTGCGCTGCGTCCAGTCGGGCCATGCGCAGCGCGCGGCGACGGCCGCAAAGGGCGTGCGGAACCAGATCGGCAGCGAACCGACCATTAGCAGCAGCGCCGAACTCCAGCGCAGCGCCGAGGCGACCGCCACTTCCGGCTCGAACCGCGCGGAGAGCAAAAGCATGCTCGCCGCCAGCAGAACCAGCAAGCTCAGCGCCGCCCAGGTGCGGAACCGGTCCCAAAAGCTCAGCACCAGCGCAGCGGCCAGCCCGCCCAGCAGCCACCAAGCCCCCGTGTCGGCCGCATGGGCGTTGGGGATGCCGTCGAGTTCAAAGGTACTGAGCGGCGGCACAATGCGCGGCGGAAGTGCTCCCTGCGCCGAAGCGACGACGATCGGGCGTGGCGCCAGTTCTTGGGCCGTGCCCGGGAAGATGGCGTACACCGCCAGCGCATAGGCCACGGCGACCGCACCGCCCAAGACGATTCGGTCGACGGCCGTGCCCTGCGGACTAATCAGCCGTAGCAGCGACGCGCCGGGCCGGGCAGGTAACTGGGCGGCATCCTCCTTCTCGGACCACGCCCGGCGGGCGATGACGCGCATGGCGGTCCACACGACACTCAGCCCCGCAAGCGCGAGAAGCTGCGCTTGCAGCGTCCACGGATCAAGCCAAGGCCAGCGTGCCTCCTGCCACCAGGGCTGCAACTGCAGCCGCGCAGCGACGGCAAAATAGACGGCGAGGGTTAAGAAGATTTGCCCAGCGACGAGTAGCGCCGGCAATAGCGCGACTGCCGCACCGAGCAGCGCGAGCAGGCTTAGCCAGAGCGCATAGAGAGCGAGTGCCGCGGCTTCGCCTGCCAGGGCGAGTGGGAACAGCAGCACGGCGGCGCACGCTGCGGCGGCGATCATGGCAGCCAAGAGCACGGTGCGAAGGGGTTTTTGGCGCGGGCGGTTCAGGACGCGCAGCAGAACAAGCTGCGCAGCCGAAAGCGTGGCGTGGGTGAGCAGGGTGAGGACGCGCGGATGGCTAAGCCCCAGCGCGTCGCCGTACTCGAAAAGAAATGCCTCGACGAGCGTCAGGAGCAGCAGCGTGGAGCCGATCCACGCCAGCGCCGCGCGCGGCAGCGCAAACGCGGCGGCCGAAGCGGCGACGCCGTAGAAGGCGAGAAGCCAGACGGTTTCGACGCCGCCTTGCGGGCCGAGGCCGAAGCGCAGTGCCAAGCCCAGGCTCAGCAGGGCAGTGCCGGCTGCGGCAAGCGCGTAGTACGGCGCGGACTCTGGACGTGCCAAGCGGCGCAGCACGCCCGCCGCGCCGCCGAGCGCGAGCACGGCGGCGATGAGCGCCGTGCCGCTGCGGGCAGAGAGCAGCACTCCTCGCACGGTCGCGGCGTCGCTTTGCCAGGCTAGCTCACCGCCGACGACATGAAAGCCGACGAGATAGACGAGCACCAAGCAGGCCGCTGCGGCCAGATGAATCGCAGGAAAACGAGCCAGCCGCGCCGCGGCCAGAAAGAGCACCGCGTTGAGCGCCGCCGCAGCGAGAATCAATGTAGGCTGCGGCCAGCCGAAAAGAATGCCGGCGGCCATCGCCAGCGCGCCGAGGATGGCGATGCTCGTGCCGGCAATGCGTTCGCCCGTCTGCTCGCGCTCTTGCAGTTGACGCCATAGGAGCAGCCCGCCCGCCAGCGCCGGCAGCCCGGCGAGCGATACCAGCGGCGCAAGCTGACGCACGGCGTCGAGCACCGCGCCGGTTTTGGCCACGACGAGTCCCGCAGCCAGTAGAAAAGCAAACGACGTGATGCCGAGCAGCTTGAAGAGCGCGTGGGCTTCGAGCTTCTCTGACTCGCCCCTGCGGCCCGCGCGCCAGATGCCGACTATATTCGGCGGCACGTAAAGCGCCAGCGCCAGCCCGGCGGCGGCATAGAGCCAGGCGGTCGCAACCCCCGGCCCGACGAGGCGGCGCACGAGCAGTTCGGCGGCGGAAAGACCGACGACCGCCACCGCGAGCGGCATGCGGAGCGACGGAGCGAGAATCTGCCCCGCGTGAAACGTGAGGTACGCGAAGACGCAGAGCGACGCCACTTCGCCCGCGATTGCGATTGGACTAAGTGGCAACGTGCCGGTGCTCAGGGCGGCAATCGCTAAAAAATTGAGCGGCACCAAGAGCATCGAGATAATCAGCAGCCCGTGGCTCGTCGTCGGCAGCCGCCAGCGCCGGTGGATATAGAGGCCGATCAGAAAGAGCGCGATCGTGATACCGTTAAAGAGCGAGAATTTTAAGAACGGCCGCTGCGCGATGGCACTCCAAAAGCTGAGCACCAGCGCCACCGAACAGCAAACAATCAGCAGCCCACCGACCAGTTCGCCCCAGCGAATGTTTTTTTCGTCGAGAAACGACGCGAGCAATTTGGAAAGCGGCTGATGCTCACGGCGCGGCGGAGGCGGCGCGGTCTCGGCTTCGGGCGTCGGCTCGTGACGCCGCTGCGCGTAGCGGCGGGCACGCTCGCCGACGCTGAGCGGTTCTTCCGGCCGCGGCGCTTCGCCGGTTGCCGTGCCGTCTGTGTGGGATTTGCCCGCCGACTCATCCGGCGAAGGCTCCACGCGCGGCGTCGCCCATTCGGCAAAGGGCATTGCGAGCTGCGGCACATCCGCCGGCTCCGCCGGCGCTGGCGCGCAAGCGGCAACCGGTTGATCGTCCGACTCGGCCAGCTCCGCCAGGATAGGAGCGGCCGGCGCGACAGGCGGCACCTTCGGGAGTTGCCCGACAAGCCGCTCGCGCTGTTGGGCGAGTGCCCATTGCAACTGCTGGCGGGCTTCTTCATCGAGCCAGCCGAGATTGGCGAAGCGCTCGACCTGTTGCTGGACCGCGCCGGTTGCCACCTCGATCCGCCTCACGGGCGGGAGCGATTCCGGCCAGCGGCACGCTGGACAGCGGCTGTGGCGATTCGCGTACGTGGTTCCGCAGCGCTGGCAGTCGGCCTTCGCTGCCGGTGCCGTTCCGGTCAGCCAGCGGAGGGTATTCCAAATGGCTCGTACGATGGCGATCAGCAGCAGGATCACCACGAAAACCGCGACGAGCATGGCTGCGTATTTAAACATCCGGCGTAGGCTTTAAAAGCGTGCGATGGCGGGAAAATTAGCCGACGGGGAGCCAGTCACCCCAACCATACCGCGCCAAATACCCCCCAGCGAGGCGGGCTGGCCGCACAATCGGCCTTTTCTGTCGAGTTGCCGGCCTTGGCGGACCGACTGCTCGTATAGCGGGTGCTTGCGCTAGCGCTGCCTGCTGCGCAGTCGCCAGCGGCGCGGCCGCAGCGCGGGCGGCGAATTTTGCGTGCAAGACCGCACTTCGGGCACGCGGATTGCGTAGTACAGGTATCGGAAACTCACCGCCGGCCAAAGCAGGCGCGGCGTTTTGAAATGAGGAAGCAATACATGGCTCGCCAGCAGGACGAGAGGATGAAGAAAAAATCAAAAGCCCAGCACGACGCCGACCTGGCCAAGATCGAGCAAAAGCTCGACCACCTCGGCCAGCTTGAAGCGGAGTTGGCAAAGCTGGAGGCGGAGGAGTCGGAAAGCGAGAGGGAGATACCTGAAGTGCAGGAACTAGTCTGGCAACTGATCGACGGGGAAATTGAGGACACGCAATTCCGGCGGCTCGAACAGCTTGTGCTGGAAGACGCCGAGGCACGCGAAACGTATGTCCGCTGTCTGCAGATGCACGTCGATCTGACTTACTACTTCGCTGAGCAACGGGCCAAAGAGACCGGCACGCCAAGTCGCTTCGCGCTGCCGCTGGAAGGGCTGCCGAATTTCAACCCAGACATGACCTCCCACTAGGGCGGTTCAAAGCCGTCATTCCCGCGCAGGCGGGAATCAGATCACGAGGTCCGCACGGCGCAAGCGGAAGCCCCCGGTTGAGCGGAGGAGGCTGGCTAGCGCAAAGTCTGCTCTCTAGATTCCCGCCTGCGCGGGAACGACGTGCGGCAACTAAGCCGGCAGCGCGGCGAGCTTCTTAAAATCGTCGCGGAGCGAGCGGTACAGTCCTTGATAGATCGGGAAGGCTTGGTCGTAGTACCGCTTCGCTTTTGGCTGCATCGGCGTTTCGTCGGCGATGCGGATCGTCGCTTCGCACGCTTCTTCGACGCTCTTAAAGGCTCCGGCGCCGACGGCGGCCAGCAGCGCCACGCCATAGCCCGGCCCTTCGTCGGAGGCGGTGGAGACGACCTTCTGCCCAAACACGTCGGCCTGAATCTGCCGCCAGAGCGGACTTTTGGAGCCGCCGCCGGAAGCGCGAATCTGCCGCACCGGCACGCCGAGATCTTGGATAATCTCCAGACTGTCGCGGAGCGAGTAGGCGACGCCTTCCATGATGGCGCGGCTCATATCGCCGCGCGCGTGCGACATCGTCAGTCCGATAAAGCAGCCCCGCGCGTCGGGGTCGGCGTGCGGCGTGCGTTCGCCCGCGAGGTAGGGGAGGAAGAATAGCCCCTGCGCGCCAACGCTCGTCTCGGCCGCTTCGTCGCCGAGCAGTTGGTACGGATCGACTTTCTGCTTCCGCGCGGCCGCCACCACGTCGCTGCAGAGCGTGTTGCGGAACCATTGCAGCGACGCTCCGGCGGCGAGCGTGACGCCCATCATGTGCCACTTGCCGCGCACGGCGTGGCAGAACGTGTGTAGCCGGCCTGCCGGGTCGATCTTCACGTCGTTGCTGTGGACGAACATCACGCCGGAGGTGCCGATCGACGTGGAGAGGACGCCCCGGTTGACGATGCCGTTGCCGACCGCGCCGGCGGCGCAGTCGCCCGCCCCGCCGACCACGACGCAGTCGGTCGAAAGGCCGAGCAGTTTAGCAACCTCGCCCGTGAGCTTGCCGGTAACTTCTTCGGACTCGTAGCAGGTGGCGAGCAGCGACTCGTCGAGTTCGAGCTTACCCAGCAGCGACTTGGACCAACGGCGGTTCGCCACGTCGAGCAGCAGCATGCCGCTGGCATCGCTGACTTCGGTGGCCAGTTCGCCCGTCAGCCGGCGGCGAATCTCGTCCTTCGGCAGCAGCACCTTCACCGTTTTGTCGAAGTTGCGCCGCTCGTGGTTGCGAAGCCAGAGAATTTTGGGCGCGGTAAAGCCTGTCAGCGCCGGGTTGGCGACCATCTCGATCAATTTGTTGCGGCCGCCGGCGCGCTGTTCGATTTCTTCACACTCGGCGCTGGTGCGCTGATCGTTCCAGAGCATCGCCGGTCGCACGACCTGATGGTTTTTGTCCAGAAAGACGCTGCCGTGCATCTGCCCCGACAGGCCGATCGCCTTCACGTCGGCGGGCTTGGCTTTCGTCTGCTTCACGACCGCGCGGACGGTCTGGATCGTGGCTTGCCACCAGTCCTCCGGGTCTTGCTCGCTCCACAGCGGCTTGGGATGGTAGAGCGGGTACTCGGCCGTCGCCTCGGCCAAAATCATCCCCTGCTCGTCAATGGCGAGCGTCTTGGTGCCCGAAGTGCCGATGTCGATGCCCAGGAAAATTGCCATGCGGTCTCATTTCCTCTCTTGCCATGCCACGATAAGCTACGGGAGGCAATTGTAGCCGCGCCGCGGCAGCCCTGGCAACAAGGAGGGGCGAGGGACGGGGGACGAGGGACGGGGGACGAGCGATTGGGTGGCGGGGGCGCACCGCGAGAGCGGAAGCCCCCGATGCGCGGCATTCGAACTGTCGGGCTTGCATTGCGTATGAGAACAACATGGTAAGCCGCTTTTCCAGTACGCTCTTTCTATTCGCGGTGGTTCTGTTTGCCGGCTGCAAGCGTGAAGTCGAAAGCACCTCGTCGCTGCCATCCACCCCGCTTCCCGCGCAGGACGTAACGCTGCGGCTAGCAGTGGTTGACGATCCGGCGTTGGCCTCGGCCGTCGGAAGATTGCGCGGCGAATGGAACGCTCGCACCGGCGGCAGTTTTGAAGTGGTTGAGCTGCCGCGCGAGGAACTGCTCGCGGACACGCCGCTTTCGGCCGACGCCGTGATCTATCCGGCACGGTATCTAGGCGAACTTGTCGAGCGCGAGGTGATTGCGCCGGTGCGGCCCTCGGTGGTCGAGCGCGAAGGATTTGATGAGGGCGATTTGTTCGAGCTGGTCCGGCTCGAGACGGTGCGATGGGGGGAGGATCGCTACGCGCTGCCGCTCGGCTCGCCGGTGCTCGTGCTCTATTACCGCGCCGATTTACTTGAAAAACTCGGCCGCGCGCCGCCGACGACGTGGCAGGAATATGATGAGTTGGCGGCATTCCTGAGCGACCGCGCCAATCTCGGCGAAGCCGCGCCGGTGGAAGGCGAGCCATGGCACGGCGCCCTGGAGCCGCTCGCCGACGGTTGGGCGGCGCGGATGCTGCTCGCCCGCGCGGCGCCATACATCCGGCATCGCAATCAGTACTCGACCTACTTCCAGATCGAAACGATGGAGCCGCTCCTCGCCAGCCCCGGCTTTGTCCGCGCGCTGGAAGAACTCGTCGCCGCGCGGCGGGCAAGCCAGATGCCGACGCTCGACCCGGCGGGCGTGCGCCGCGCCTTTTATGCGGGCGAGACGGCGCTGGCAATCAGTTGGCCGACCGGAGCCGAAGGCGAAGCCGAGTCGCCCGAGCGGCTGCGGATCGGCTTCGCCGAGTTGCCCGGCTCGCGCGAGGTATTCGATCACGGCGAAGGCGTTTGGGAACGCCGCGAGGCGGACGAAAGCCCACAGGTGCCGCTGCTGGGTATCGCCGGCCGTTTGGCTTCCGTAACGGAAAGCTCGACCCGCGCGGCGGTTGCCCAGCGGCTGTTGGCCTGGCTCGCGGGGCCGGAGATGAGCCGCCAGATCGCGCCGGCCAGTCCCGCCACGACGCTCGCG
>CAYZVT010000068.1:0-15956 GCA_964481585.1 uncultured Pirellulales bacterium | reverse complement strand
TCGGGCGTGGCGGGGATGCCGATCATCTGCACGCCGTCGGGGACGTTGTTGACGACACCCGCCATCGCGCCGAGCACCGCGCGGTGGCCGATGTGGACGTGGTCGCGGACGCCGACCTGGCCGGCCATCACGACGTAATCGCCCGTCGAAGTGCTGCCGGCGATGCCAACCTGGGAGCAAATCAGGTTGTGCCGGCCGATGCGGCAGTTGTGGGCGATCATCACCAGATTGTCGATCTTTGTCCCTTCGCCGACCAGCGTCGCGCCGTAGGTGCCCCGGTCGATCGTGGTGTTCGCGCCGATTTCCACATCGTCGCCCAGAACGACGTTGCCCAGCTGCGCGCTGAGTTGGTGCCGACCTTCGGCGAAGTGATAACCAAAGCCGTAGGCCCCGATCACCGCACCGGCGTGGATCAAGACGCGGTCGCCGAGCTGCGTGTTTTCATAGAGCACGACGCCGGGCATGAGTGTGACCTGCTGGCCGATGCGGCAGCCGTCCATGATGTGGACGCCGGCGTGAATCGTCGTGCCCGCGCCGATCTCCGTCTCTTCGCCGATCGTCGCGCCGGCGTGAATTTCCACGTCGTCGGCGATACGGGCCGAGGGAGCGATGATCGCCTGGGGGCTAATGCCCGTTCGCGTGCGAACGCGGCGGGGGCGGAAGTACTCGACGATCGCGGCAAAGGCCGCATGCACGTCGGCCACGGCAATCACCGGCAGCGGCGCGTCGGCTGTGCCCTGCGGAACGACGGCCGCCGCCGCTTGGGTGCCGCTGAGCAGTTGAATTTTTTCGGGGCGGTCGATCAGCGTGATCGCGCCGGCCGTGGCCTCGTCGAGTGTGGCCGCCGACGCGATTTGCGTTTCGCCCAACCCGCGCAGCTCGCCCCCCACCCGCTGCGCCAGTTCCGCCAACGTCGTCGTCGCCGCCGCCATAAAAAATTCCTTCCCGCGTGGAGCCACCGCTAAAACTGCGGCCGGCATGGTATCGGCAAGGCCGCCGAGCGGCAAGGTCGGTTGGGCGGGGGCTACGGGCTACGAGCTATCAGCTATTGGCTGGAGGCTTGTGTTCCGATTGTCTTTTTCGCCCGTGGCCGCCAAGCCGCTTAGCCGCTTCTGGCGCTACCGGCAAACGCCGGCGCGCTCTAGCGGGCATCACGATTCACGATAGCGTCTGCGCGGCAAGCCGGCGTGGGCACCGCCGGCGAAAAGGATAGGGCACGTCAGGCCGTAATGGTTTTCGTGGCACGTCGAGGTCTGGATTCCCGCCTGCGCGGGAATGGCAGGTCTAGAACCCACGGGGGATCAGCCCGACGTCGAGGCTGATGACGAAGAGCATTAGGGCGACGATGAAGGCCAGGCCGAGGGCTTGCATGGCGACCACGATCTTTTCGCTCACCGGGCGGCGCAGGATGCCTTCGAGAATGAGAAAGACCATGTGCCCGCCGTCGAGCACCGGGATCGGCAGGAAGTTCACGACCGCCAGGTTCGCGCTGAGCACGGTCAAAAAGATCAGCAGCGTCGGGATGCCTTCAAAGGCGGCCATGCCGGCGGCTTGTGCGATGGTGCCCGGCCCGCCGAGCATCGTGATCGGAATGTCCCCCGCCGTGAGCTTCTGCAAGAAGCGGTAGACCATCAGCAGCGATTCTTTCGTCTCGCGCGCTCCCAGCGCCAGCGCTTCGCCCAGCGATTCCGCTTCGCGGACGCGCGAGACGGGCATCAGCGCAAAGCCGCGCTGGGCCGAGAACCACTCGTCGGAAGCGACCGGCTCAAGCTGGACCTTACGCTGCTTGTCGCCGCTGCGGACGGTTAGCTCGACCTGCATGTTCGGCGCGAGCCACTGAAGTTGTTCGACGAAGGCGGGCCAGTTCGGCTCCTTCTCGCTGAAGTACAGCACCTTGTCTTCGGAGACGTGGATCTTCTCTTCGTCCGTGAGCGGTTTGGCCGGAACGAAGCGGGCGGCGATGACTTCATCGCCCGCGACCAGCCCCGCCTGCGCGGCCGGCGATCCCGGCTCGACCGCATGCACGCGGTTCAGCACGCGATAGGCGATGCCGATTGCCGGCGCCGACAGCGGCGTGCCGGGGATGGGGCTGCTTTCGGCCGCGACCGGCACGCGGAGCGGCACTGGGATTTCGAGCGTCTCACTCGGACCCTGGTTACTGGCGCGTTCGACCGTGAGCGTCGCGGTGGGTTCGCCCGCCTGCGCCATCCGCCGCAGCCGATCGGGGAGCGTCACCGGATCGCCAATCGGCTCGCCATTGAGTTGCAAAAGAAAGTCCGACGGCTTGAGTCCAGCCCGGGCGGCGGGGGAGTTTTCTTGTACGGCGGTGATTGCGCCAATCTTCATCACCAGCCCCAGCCGCTTCATGGGGTTCGGCGGGACGGTGACTTGGGCTCTCTCGCTCTCGGCGTCGCTGCCTTTGCCCACCATGCGGCGCACGGTAAAGGTGAGCGGCTTTTCCTGCTCGCGGACGAGCACGGCCGCCAGATCCGTGTAGCTTTCCAGCGGCTGCCCATTCACCGCCACCAGTTCGTCTCCCGGCTTTAGCTCCGGCTCGGCGGCGGCGGCGGGCGTGTTGGGGTACGCCGCAAGTTCGTCGTAGAGCTTGAGCGAACGGGCCGGCACGACCCCGATCGTCGGCAGCGGGCCGCGCGTTTCGGGCTTGAGCGTGTAGGTCTGCGTCTCGCCCGAGTCCGGCCGCTCGACGACGAGCGTCACGCCCTGCTCGACATCGCCGAGCGAGACGCCGTACTTCAAATCCATGAAGCGCGGCTTTTCCACATCGCCGATCTTGACGATTTCATCGCCGGGCTGCAGACCGACCTGCCAAGCGGGCGAGCCAGGCACGGTTTCCGAGACGATCGACGGCACGTAGTTCACGCCCATCGCGTAAGCGATGGCGGCGAACAGGAAGGCGAAAATCACGTTCATAATCACGCCGGCCGAGATGATCGCCATCCGCTGCGGGACACTCTTGGCCAGGTAGCTGCGCGGGTTGAGTTCGTACTGCGGCTCGCCCTCGTCGCTCGGCTCGGCTTCGGACGTTCGTTCTTTGGCCAGACGGGCGCGTTCCATTTCGCGGGCCGCGTTGGCGGGGTTATCGTCTTGGCCGAGCATTTTGACATAGCCGCCGAGCGGGACGATGCCGATGCCGTACTCGGTCTCGCCCCACTGGAACTTGGCGAGCTTGTAGCCGCCGACATCGAAGCCGATGTAGAACTTGTCGCACTGCACGCCGCAGGCTTTCGCCACCAGAAAGTGGCCCAACTCATGGACGAAGATCACCATGCCCAGGCCGAAGGCGACCTGCAAGATGACGGCGATCCACTCCAAGAGCGAAGTTTCGGCAATCAAGAACAGACCCAACGCGACACCTCCTGACGAGCCCAACGGTCAAGCTGCAAAAGCCGCTCTAAGCTGGGATTGGCTTCAAAACAATGTTCTTCGACGACGCGGCGGCAGGCCGGCACAATTTCGCAGAACCGCAACTCGCCGGCCAGAAAGCCCGCCACGGCCGCTTCGTTCGCCGCGTTGAGCACCGCTCCGGTTGTCCCACCCGTCCGTGCCGCTTCCAGGCCCAGTTCTAAAGCGGGAAAGCGTTCCAGGTCGGGTGGTTCAAATTGTAGGTTCCAACTCCGCTCCAGGTCGAGCCTTTCGGCCACGCCCGCCCGCCGCTGCGGGTAAAACAGGGCGTACTGGATCGGCAGTTTCATATCGGGCGGGCTGAGCTGCGCGACCAGCGAGCCGTCAACATACTCGACCAGCGAATGGACGATCGATTGCGGGTGGACCACCACCGCAATCCGCTCGGCCGGCACGCCAAAGAGCCACCGCGCCTCGATGATTTCCAGCGCCTTGTTCATCATCGTGGCCGAATCAATCGTGATTTTCGGCCCCATCGCCCACGTCGGATGGGCCAGCGCCTCCTCGACGGTTACCCGCTGAAGCTGTTCCAGGGAAAGATGCCGGAAGGGGCCGCCACTGGCCGTGAGAACAATGCGCGCCACTTCCTCCGGTCGCCCGGCCTGGAGAGCCTGAAAGATCGCGCTGTGCTCGCTATCGACCGGGATAATTTGCGCCCCATGCTCCACCGCCAGCCGCGTCACAATCGCGCCGCCCAGCACGAGCGTCTCTTTGTTGGCCAGCGCAATGCGTTTGCCGGCGGTCACGGCGGCCAGCGTGCTCGGGAGGCCGGCGCTGCCGACCATCGCGGCGAGGACCGTATCGACCTGCGCGTCGGCGACGACCTGTTCGAGTGCTTCGGGGCCGCGCACCAGCTCGGTTTCCGCCGGCAGGGCCGACCAATCGTGCGCGGCGGCGGCTGCGGCGTCGGTGGCGATCACCCAGCGGGGCTGGAACTGCTGGGCTTGCTCGATGAGCCGATCCAAACGGCGGTGGGCCGAGAGGGCGACCGCGCGGAGCCGTCCGCCGCTGGCGGCGATGACCTTGAGCGCATTGCGGCCGATGCTGCCGGTCGAGCCGAGCACGGCCACGTTCCGAGGTGCATCAGTCATCGCGGACAAAGCCCCGCCCTGGCCAACAGGGATGGAAGCGGCCCGGAGCATCCGCCGCCCCCGGCCCGGTCGCCGCTTGCAGCAAGCCTGCTGGCAAGCCCGGAGTGCTCCCGCGCTCGTAGGAAACATCTGGCGAGCCTTCGAGCGGAGAGCCGGTTTTTCCCGCAATTGTAAAGCTCATCCCGGTTTACAACAAGCCGGCTTTGCCGCGCCGCGCGGCTTGGCTCTGGGGGGCAAGTTCGCCCTCGACCGGGCGGACTGGAGCGATTATGCGGCTTGCCGCCGCTTTCCGCTCTCTTGCGCTCCAGGGCTTCCGCCTTCGGCGGTGCGCCCCCGCCACCGCTTCCTGTCCTGATTGCACCGTCCGCCCTCCGCTTTCCGCCTTCCGCCTTTCCGGGGGCTTCCGCTCCTCGCGGTGCGCCCCCCGCCAGCCGGCGGAGCGGCGGGCACCACCCGAAAACTTTCCCACAATCGTGAGGCCCACGCGCGGGGGAGGCAAGTTTGTTGTATTTTTTGGCGGCGCGACCTACGATGAGGCATACGGCGTAGAAGGATTTCGTTCGCCCCGCATCCCCTCCGCTCTTTTCCCCATTCTGGCCGCTCCGTTCACGGCGGAAGCTCTGTTCTGGCATCGGCTTAGTGCGTCTCACTCGCGCGCGAGCGCGATTTTCTTCAGGAAGCATCTGATGGACCCGAAAAAGAACTCGCCGCGCAAGCCGGGCGAGAAAAAGCCCGCACCCCAGCCCAACAACACGCTCTGGTATCTGTTGGCCCTGGGGGTGCTGATCCTGCTGGCGGTCAGCATTTGGAAGACCGGCGACGAACTGGACATTCCCTATAGCGATTTGGTCCAGCTTATCGAGCGGAGCGGCTCCGAGGTTCCGCCTGACCAGCAGTATATCGACGTGGAAGTCGGCACCGCGCCGAACGAGCGGGTCGAACGCTACTCGGATCTCGAAAATGTTTTGATCCATCCCTACAAAGTGACCGGCACCGTCACGCGCCGCGTCCACGACGAGCCGAACGTCTCGCTGCCCGGCGGCGTCGATCGCCCGCCTGTCGGCGGGGAGCTGGGCAAGGAAGAAACAGAGATTGCCTTTAGCACCGACCGGCAGCCCGATGAAGAACTCATCGCCCGCGCGCTTGAAGCGGGCGGCGTGCCGTTCGATTACGCGAAGGGGCCAAGCGCCTGGCGCAACTACGTGCCGATGCTGCTGCTGACCGGCCTGTTCGTGGTCGTCTTCCTATTCCTCATGCGGCGCATGGGCGGAGCCGGCTCGCCGATGGCCTTTGGCCGCAGCCGGGGCAAGATGTACGCGCAGGAAGAAATCGACATCACGTTCGACGACGTGGCCGGTGTGGAAGAAGCGGTCGAAGAAGTCCGCGAGATTGTCGAGTTCCTCCGCACTCCTGAAAAATACCAAGTCCTCGGCGGGCGGATTCCCAAGGGCGTGCTGCTCGTCGGCCCTCCAGGGACGGGCAAGACGTTGCTCGGCAAGGCCATCGCCGGCGAGGCGGGCGTGCCGTTCTTTTCCTTGAGCGGCTCGGACTTCGTGGAAATGTTCGTCGGCGTCGGCGCGGCCCGCGTCCGCGATATGTTCCAGCAAGCCGAGGCCAAAGCGCCGTGCATTATTTTCATCGACGAGCTGGACGCGCTCGGCAAAACGCGCGGCAGCAGCGCCGTCGGCGGGCATGACGAGCGTGAACAGACGCTCAACGCCTTGCTCGTCGAGATGGATGGCTTTGACTCCAACAGCGGCGTGATCGTGCTCGGCGCGACGAACCGCCCCGAGACGCTCGACCCGGCGCTGCTCCGCCCGGGCCGCTTCGACCGTCATGTGCTCGTCGATCGCCCCGACGTGAGCGGCCGGCAAGAGATTTTGGAAGTCCACCTGCGCAACGTGAAAGTCAGCAGCGCGGTCGACGTGAAGCAAATCGCCGCCATCACGAGCGGCTTTGTCGGCGCGGACCTCGCTAATTTGGTGAACGAAGCGGCGCTGCTCGCGGCTCGCAAGGGCAAAAAATCGGTCGGCATGCAAGAGTTTAACGAAGGGGTCGAGCGCGTCACGGCCGGGCTGGAAAAGAAACAGCGGCTGATGCACGAAGAAGAAAAACAGCGCGTCGCCTACCACGAAAGCGGCCACGCGCTGGTCGCCTATTGCCTGCCGAACACCGATCCGGTCCATAAAGTCTCGATCATTCCCCGTGGGCTGGCCGCGCTCGGATACACGATGCAGCGGCCTGAACAAGATCGCTACCTGATGACCCAAGGCGAACTGGAAAGCCGGATTCAGGTGCTACTCGGCGGCACCCTGGCGGAAGAGTTGGTCTTTGAAGACGTCTCGACCGGCGCGCAGAACGACCTGGAACGGGCGAGCGAGATCGCGCGGGGCATGGTGATGGATTTCGGCATGAGCCGCCTGGGCCGCGTGACGTATCGGGAAAGCAATCGCAGCCCGTTCCTCGCCAAAGGGGGCGGCGGCGGCGCGTCGCTGCACAGCCACAGCGAACAGACCGCCCGCGAGATCGACGAGGAGGTGAAGCGCATCATCGACGAATCGCTCGACAAGGTGCGGCACATCCTCATCTCGCACAAGCCGGCCCTAATCGCCATGAGCGAGCGTCTGCTGGAACAAGAAGTGATCGACGCGGAAGAACTGCAAGAGATCATGGAAGAATACTCCCCCAGCCCGCGCATCGTCCCTGGCACCGACACCCCCGAGCGCAAGCGCGGCTCAATCGCCGACGCGATGGGCGAGATCGAACCCAGCAGCGACATGGAGCAAGCCGAAGGGCAGTAATCGCCCCACGGACCGTTGGCGCGTACACGCCGAGCTAGGGTGGCGGGGGCGCACCGCGAGAGCGGAAGCCCCCGAGGGTGATGTTGGATGTTGGATGGTGGATTTTGAATGGTGGATGGGGTGGCGGGGGCGCACCGCGAGAGCGGAAGCCCCCGAGGCCGGCAGCGCGGCTCACCCGCCTGGAGGCCGCGGGCGAAAAGGCTTCCGAGAACAAGCGTATAGCTTGCGGCCTACAGCCTGTGGCTCGCCGCGCACCGTCCGCCGCTAGTCCCAGCCGTAGGTCTGCTTTAGCGCTTGTTCGACCGAGCGGGTGAGCTGATCGCGCGTCACGGGCTTGGAGAGAATCGTAAAGACGCGGGCACGCTGCGCTTGTTGGCGGACGATCTCGTCGAGCCGGGCCGACATCAAAATACAGGGCAGCGCCGCGCGTAGCTGCTGCACGCGCTCGATTGTCTCCAGCCCCGAGAGCCGGGGCATGTTGTTGTCGAGCAGCATCAGGTGGATCACCTCGCGCTCGACAATCTCCAGCGCCTCCTGGCCGTCGCTGGCCAAGAGCGTGCGAAAGCCGCGCGGCTCCAAAATGCCGCCGAGCGTCTCGCGGAAACCGCGATCGTCGTCGGTAATCAGAATCGAAGGGCGTGGCACCATAGTTCCACCTCCGCCGGGCGCAGCCGGGGGAAGATTCGCGGCCGTGGGCGCTGCTGCCCGCCTGACAAGATAGGCGAAGTAGCCAGCCGCTTCCGTCTATTAGCAATTATGATACCAACGCACAAGGTCGACTGCTTTTAATAAGACGGAGGGACGCAAGGCCTTCCTGTTACAAGTGTTATGGCGCACTTCCAAATTTGCACGCCGTCCCGCGCGGCGCGCTTCCGCTGCCTGTCATTTCGGCAGAAGCGCGCTGCCGCCGCCCCGCCGGGAGGCACCTTGTCAGAATCGGCGGGAGGCTTTTATACTGAGGTGCTGTAACGTATTAACAGCTAACCGATTACCGCTTACTCAGGTTTCCCCCTACTCGCGGGTGGGCGGGTTGCCTGAGAAGGAACTCACCGTTGGAAACTCCTCCAGCCTCGTTTTGGGCGCGGAACCAGTTCCTCATCCGCCGCCTCCACTCGCTCAGCGGCTTGATTCCCGTGGGAGCGTATCTGTGCGTGCATCTGGCGACCAACGCCAGCATCTGGGGAGGGGGCGAGGTCTATCAGGCCAGCGTGGATCGCATCCACGCCCTCGGTCCGCTGCTGCCGCTGGTGGAATGGACTTTCATCTTCCTTCCGCTTTTATTTCACGCCCTCATCGGCTTTGTGATCATCGGCGGCGCGCTGCCCAACACGACCGACTACCCTTACGCCCGCAACATCCGCTATACGCTCCAGCGGGCAACCGGCATCGTGGCCTTTGCCTTCATCGTCTGGCATGTGCTGCAAATGCACTACCTCGGCGCGCCGCTGAAGCGCGTCAACCCGGAGCTATTCGCTTCGTTCGATCCGCATGAGGCCGCTCCCACGGCGGCGGCGGCGCTGCAGTATTCGCTGCTGATTCAAATCGTCTACGCGGTCGGGATTCTCGCCTCGGTCTACCACCTGGCGAACGGCCTGTGGACGATGGGCATCACCTGGGGCGTCTGGACCAGCCCCCAGGCGCAGCGCCGCGCCGACTACGTGTGCAGCGCCTTCGGGGTCGCCCTGGCGGCAGTCGGCATCGGCGCGATGTTCGGCTTCACGCGCTACCTGCACGCGCCGATCGTCGATCTCGACGGCAGCCAGTCGCCGACGCGCAATGTGCGCATCACGACGGCTGCCGGCCCAAGCCCGCTCCCGCTGGCTCGCCCCGACGCGATGCTCACGGATCTCGACAGCAAGACGCTGGCCGGCTTGGTGGTAAAAATCGCCAATCCCTGGGACGGACTCGCCGAGCAACTCGCCGCCGACACCGAGGGGACCAAGATCGAGGCTTCCTTCGCCGCCGATACGCTTGTGCTCTCCGGCAGCGACACGGTGGAAAACTATCAAAAAGTGCTCCGCACGATTACCTATCGCAACACGGCCGCCACGCCCAATCCGGCCGACCGGCGGATTTTGTTCCGCGCCAGCGACGGCCAGCAGGCCAGCGCCACGGCGCTGGCGATCCTTAGCTCGGCGGAATCAACCGGCGTGATCGGTCAGGCCGTGGCCGACGCGGCACAGGATCGTTAAGGCTGCGGGCTGCAAGCTACAGGCCGTAGGTATTCCGAGCTTGAGGCTCATCACCAACTGCGAATCCTCTCCCTCTCTCCAAGTGGTCGTCATGGCAAAGCAACGGGTTCTGGTGGTTGGCGGTGGGCTGGCCGGTTTGGCGGCGAGCATGAAGCTGGCCGAATTGGGCATCGCGGTCGATTTGATGAGCCTTACGCCGGTCAAACGCTCGCACAGCGTTTGTGCCCAAGGGGGCATCAACAGCGTCAACGATCAGACACGGCAGCTTGGCGACAGCGAGTGGCTGCACTTCGACGATACCGTCTACGGCGGCGATTTCTTGCAGCACCAGCCGCCGGTCAAGGAGATGGCCGACTGGGCGCCCAGAATCATCGACCTGATGGACCGCCTCGGCGTGCCGTTCAATCGCACGCTCGAAGGCTTCCGCGACCAGCGCCGCTTCGGAGGCACGCTCTACAAACGGACTGCCTTCGCCGGGGCAACGACCGGACAGCAGTTGCTCTACGCGCTCGACGAGCAAGTCCGCCGCTGGGAAGCCGGCGGCGCGATCCAGAAGTACGAATTCTGGGACTTTTTGGGGCCAGTCCTCGATGACCAGGGAATCTGTCGCGGAGCGGTCGCGCAGGACTTGGTGACGATGGAGATTCGCGCCTTCCCGGCCGACGCCGTGCTCGTGGCAACCGGCGGCTGTGGCTTGATCTACGGCCGCTCCACGATGTCGATGGCCTGCACCGGCAGCGCCGCCAGCCGCTGTTTCCAAGCCGGGGCGCGGTACGCCAACGGCGAATTTATCCAGGTCCATCCCACGGCCATTCCGGGCGCCGATAAGCTCCGCCTGATGAGCGAAAGCGCGCGCGGCGAAGGGGGCCGCGTCTGGGTGCCGCGCAAGCCGCAGGACGCACGCGCCCCGCGCAGCATTCCGCAGAATGAGCGGTACTACTTCCTTGAAGAGCGCTACCCGACCTACGGCAACCTCGTCCCCCGCGACATCGCCACCCGCGAGATTTTTAATGTCTGCGTCTACGAAGGGCTGAGCGTCGAGCAGGACCGGCAGTGCGTCTACCTCGACCTGACGCACATTCCGCGCGCGGAACTCGATCGCAAGCTCGGCGGCATCCTCGCCATCTACGAAAAGTTCCAAGGCGTCGATCCCCGCGACGAGCCGATGAAGATCTTCCCCGCCGTCCACTACTCGATGGGCGGTCTGTGGGCCGACTACGAACGCACCGCCGACGGGGGCCTGCGCATCGGGTCGCCGCGCAACCAGCAGACGAACGTGCCGGGGCTGTACGCCATCGGCGAATGCGACTACCAGTACCACGGCGGCAATCGGCTCGGGGCGAACTCGCTGCTGAGCTGCATCTTTAGCGGCCTGATGGTCGCCCCCGGCGTGCAGACGCTGCTCCAAGCGCGCCACAAGACCGCCACCGAACAGCCCGCCGCGCTCTTTGAAAGTGCCCGGCAAGCGCATCAGCAAGCCCACGATGCGTTGCTCAAGCGCACGACCGGCAGCGAAAACCCGTACCTGATTCACCAAGAACTGGGGCAGGTGATGACCAAAGCCGCCACGGTCGTGCGGCAGAACCAAGACCTGCAAACCGCTTATGAAAAGGTCTGCGAGCTGACCGAGCGAGCCGAAAAGTGCGCGCTCTCGGATACCGGCAACTGGACGAATCAGAACGTTGTCTTCACCAAAGCGCTGCGCGACATGTTCCCGCTCGCCAAGACGATTCTCAAGGGCGCGCTGGCCCGCGATGAATGTCGCGGCGCGCATTTCAAGCCCGCCTTCGAGCTAGGCGGCATCGACGGCGATGCCGATCCGGCCGAACAGCGCCGCCAGGCCGAGGCGTGGTGCGACCGTTTCGAAGAAAAGAACCGCCGCTGGCTCAAGTCAACGATCGCCCAGCTCGATGCCCAGGGCGAGCCGCAGTTGAGCTACGAGGAAGTCGACACATCGCTGATTCCTCCCCGCCCGCGCCTCTACGGGCTGGTGGGTGCGGAGCTGATCGAAAAAGTTTGGAAAGAACGCCAAGCCTACGCCGCGCAAAAGGGCAACGGCCAAGCGGCCAAGCCCACCGCGACAGCGACGAAGTAAGGCGGGAGGCGGAAATAAATGCGGAAAGCGGAAAGCGGAGCGATCGCCGAGACTGGAGTTTTTTTGACCGCTGACCGCTTATAGCCTATAGCTCATAGCCCGAAGCTCCCCTCATGCGTTGCGTCCGTTGTGAAAAGGAAACGCCGATCCTGGAGTCGCATTCCTACTTGGAGCTAACGTTCGGCCTGGCGCGCAAGGCGAACGTGAAAGTGACCGAGTTGGAACGCGAGGCGGTGCGCGCGGTGAGCCGGGTCCTGCATCCGCAGCTTGCGCTGAACTGGCACGGAGCCAGCAGCGGCGCGAGCGGCGAGCCGTTCCCCGGTATTTATCCGGGCGTGGAGTACAACGAGCAGCATGCCGACGTGCCGCACCCGCTGATGAACGAGACGCAAGCCGATCTCTACTTTTGTTCCACCCGATGCCTCCGCGACTGGTTCAACGCCACGGTCGATGCCCTGGAAGGGATGCTCGATCGGGGCGAAGTCGCCGGCCAAATGACCAATCCCGTCCTCCACCGAGAAAACCAGCATGATTAGCACAGGCAAGCCGGCGCGCAAATTTATCGAAGTGCGCGTCTTGCGACAGGACGCGCCGGGCCAGCGCAGCTATTGGGAGCGGCACCGCGTCCCGTATGAGCGCGACATGAACGTCATCAGCCTGCTCCAGCGCATCGCGGCCCAGGCCACGACCGCCGACGGCGCGCCCGTCGCGCCGGTCGCCTGGGACTGCAACTGCCTGGAAGAAGTCTGCGGCGCTTGCACGATGCTCGTCAACGGCCGCACGCGGCAAGCCTGTACGGCACTGGTCGATCGCTTGCTCGACGAGGAGCCGGAGCAAATCGAGCTGCGTCCGATGAGCAAGTTTCCGGTCGTCCGCGATCTGATGGTCGATCGTTCGCGGATGTTCGAAGCACTCAAGAAGGTCAAAGCCTGGATTCCGGTCGATGGCTACTACGATATGGGACCAGGCCCGCGCCAGTCGCAAAAGGAACAGGAGCAGGCCTACCCGCTCAGCGAGTGCATGACGTGCGGCTGCTGCGTGGAGGCATGCCCCCAGTTTTTGAAGATCGAAATCGTGCAGCGCGCGGGCGAGACCGACGAGCAACTCGCCGAGCGCAAGAAAGAGGCCTACGACCAGGGCTTTGTCGGGGCGGCGGCGATCAGCCAAGCGATGCTGATGAACTCGAACCCCACCGGCGCGATGAACGCCGGCGAGCGGCTCGACGCGCTGATGGCCGAAGGGGGGATTCAAGTTTGCGGCAACGCCCAGAACTGCGTGGCCGTCTGCCCGAAAGAAATCCCCCTGACCCGCTCCATCGCCCGCGCCGGCCGCGCCACGACGCTGCACGCGCTTAAGAAGTGGTTCGATCGGTAGAGCAGCTTTCCGCCGAGCACGTCATTCCCGCGCAGGCGGGAATCTAGCAAAAGCCTCACTCCCGCGCAGGCCGACGCTCAAGTTAGAGCGGATGTTTTGACCGCACGAAGAAGGAGATGCGCTCGATGGCCAGACCGAACGCGCGCCGGGGCATCACGGCAGTCGAGGTGGCCGTGCTGCTCGTGGTGGCTGTGCTGCTGCTGGCCTTGGTAGTAATGTATCTGCCGCAGGCGAACGCGGCGAAGCGGCGGATGCTCTGCGCCGAACGCCTGCGAGCGCTTTCGCAGGCGACGTTGCAGTTCCATCAGTTGGAGGAGCGCTTTCCCGGCTATCGCGCGATACTCACGCCGTCGGAGCGCTGCGTGGCCTGGCCGGTGCTCCTCTTTCCGCCGCTCGACCGCACCACGCTCTACACGGCCTGGAGCACGGCCGAAGCGCCACCGGCTCCGCATCTGGCCGAACTGATCTGCCCCAGCACACCAGCAGAACCAGCCGAGGGGCCGGCGCTAAGCTACGTGGCAAACGCCGGCGGGGCGGAGCGCGCGGAGCTATCAAGCGGCGTGTTCTTCGACCACTGCCCGTTCGATCCCGCCGATTCGCTCGTCATGACGCTCGACTACCTGACCGAGCACGACGGCGCGGAAAAGACGCTGATGCTCAGCGAGCACCGCCGCCCGGCGAAGTGGAACGCCCTTGAACCAGAAGCGGCCGAGGTCGGCTTTCTCTGGTATCCCGACGAGCAGGCCGAAACGCCGCTCGCGCTGGCCGCCCGCCCTTCGAGCTACCACCCCGGCGGCTTCCAAGTCACCTACTGCGACGGCCACGGCGACTTTTTGAGCTACGAGATTGATGGGCGGGTCTACCGGCAGCTAATGACGCCGGCGAGCGAAGTGGCGCTGGGGCTGTAGGCTACAAGCTACAGGCTGCGAGCTACAGGCCATCGCTTTGAAGCCAGCGTCATTCCCGCCTGCGCGGGAATGTCGTGCGCCGGAAAATCCCTTTGCCCGCAGCCCGTAGCTCGCAGCCCTCCGGCGCAAAAAAAGCCCCGCGTGCTCATCACACGCGGGGCTTGTCGCTTTTACGCCGCTAGAGACGGCCCGCTTACTTCGCGCCGACCAGTTCGCGTTCTTTCTTCTTTTCGGCGATGACATCCTCTTGGATGTTGCCGGGCACGCGCTTGTAGCAGTCGAACTCCATGCTGTAGGTGCCGTTGCCTTGCGTCATGCTCCGCAGATCGGTCGAGTAGCCGAACATTTCCGCAAGCGGAATCTGGCCGACAATGACGGTCGTGTTGCCGTTCACTTCGGTCTGCGTGACCATGCCGCGGCGGCTGGCGAGGTTGCCGACCACCGTGCCTTGGAACTCGCTCGGCACTTCGATTTCGATCTTCATGATCGGCTCCAGCAGCACCGGCTTCATGTTCAGGAAGGTTTCGCTGAAGCAGTTGCGGGCACAGATGAAGAACGCCATGTCCGACGAGTCGACTTCGTGGTACGAACCGTCTTGCAGCACGGCCTTGATCCCTTCGATCGGGAACTGGGCCAGCGGTCCCTTTTGCAGCGAATCGCGGAAGCCGCGTTCGACGCTGGGGATGTACTCCTTGGGAATACGGCCGCCGGTGACTTCGTCGACGAACTCGAAGGTCGTCTCCGCGCCTTCCGGCAGCGGCTCCATGTAGCCCACCACATGAGCGTACTGACCCGAACCGCCGGTCTGCTTCTTGTGCTTGAAGTTGAACTCGGCCCGCTTGGTGGCCGACTCGCGGTAGCTGACCTTCGGAGCGCCGACCTCGACCTCGACGCCGTATTCGCGGCGAATCCGCTCGATGTAGATTTCCAGATGTAGCTCGCCCATGCCGGCGATGACCGTCTCGCTCGTTTCTTCGTCGGTGTAGACCTGGAACGTCGGGTCTTCCTTGCGGAACCGCTGCAGCGCCTTGCCGAGCTTGTCGCTGGCGGCACGACTAAGGGGCGTGATCGCCATCTTGATCACCGGCTCGGCGACGTACATGCTTTCGAGCGTACACATCTTCGCTTCGGCGGCGTAGGTGTCACCGCTGGCGGCGTCGATGCCCTGGATGGCGATGATGTCGCCCGCTTCGGCTTCATCGACTTCTTCCCGCTGGTTGGCGTGCATCCGCACGATGCGGCTGAAACGCTCTTTGCGGTTCATCCGCTGGTTGAAGTACATCTCGCCTTTTTTGATCGTGCCCTGGTAAATCCGCATGAACGTAAGCTGTCCGAACGGATCGTCGACGATCTTGAAGGCCATGCCGACAAACGGCAGCGCCGGATCGGCTTTCAGTTCGATCTTCTTCGTCGGGTCGGTGTAGTCGAGCGCCTTCAGTTCGCGGTCGAGCGGCGAGGGCAGGTAGCGCACGATCGCGTCGAGCAGCGGCTGCACGCCCTTGTTCTTATAAGCCGAGCCTAGATACACCGGCGTCATTTCCTGGGCCTGGACGGCCTTTTCAACCACGTCGTGGATCAACTCCTCGCGGATCGGCTCTTCCGAGAGCAGCAGTTCCATTAGCTCGTCGCTGTACATCGAGAGCGCTTCGAGCATCGTATGACGCGCTTCGTCGGCTTCGTCTTTCAGCGCGGCCGGAATCGGCTCGCGGCGGATCGTCTCACCCTGGACGCCATCGAAGTAGAGGGCTTCCATCGTAATCAGGTCGATGATGCCCTCGAACTTCTCGCCCACGCCGATCGGCCACTGCATGAAGACCGCGTCGCTGTCGAGCTTCTCTTTGATCTGCTTCACCACGCGCTGCGGATTGGCGCCGATGCGGTCCATCTTGTTGATGAACGCCAGCCGCGGAATCTGGTAGCGCTTCATTTGCCGGTCGACGGTCATCGACTGGGTCTGCACGCCCCCGACCGAACAGAGCACAAGCACCGCCCCGTCGAGCACGCGGAGCGAGCGCTCGACTTCGACGGTGAAGTCGACGTGGCCCGGGGTGTCGATCAAGTTGATCGGGTGG